>NZ_LBKA01000171.1:0-18155 GCF_028128955.1 Bradyrhizobium sp. CCBAU 11386 | reverse complement strand
TTGCGGAAATCTAAGGCAGCGCCTGCGGCTACGCCGATGATCCCAGGAAGCTTTTGATAGGTCGCAGGGCGCCAATGGCGGGAATGCTGCGATAGGCTTGCCGGTTTGAACACCAAGGATATGGCAACGCCCCAAGCCAACGCATGATCGGCTCCGAGGTCTCGGCAGGGAGTACGCACATAACTTTGATGTCGATCGCGAGCTTGCTCACGCGCTTATCGTCGCCGGAACTGAAATGCCAATTGTATCGTCCGCATCCCACGCGAATGGCACCTCCCTGCTTTGCAGACATTCCGACTAGCCAGTCGCATTGGAAGTGCGGAAGGTAGTCTGAACTTGGTCGCGAGAGACAAAACGTACGCACATTCTCGTATTGGTCTCCGAAGCTTGTCACCAGAACTTGAGTGACTTCATCCAATCCCTTTGCTGAGTTGGGAAACGATATAGCGTCCGTCTTTACGGTCATTTCCAATTCGCAGTCCCCTGCGAATGCATCTTTCATCAATTGCGGACGGTTAGTATCCTTCGCCAAAATATATGTGCTGATCGCATCGGTAGCGTTGATAGCCGATGGTCGGTTCATCACTTGACCTCCACGGTTCGGGCCCGCTCCAGCGGTGCACGTAATCAAGCCGAAGGGACCCTGGGGCACAAGTCGTAGATGTCTGCTGTGGGGCATGAGACGAAATGGCAGGATTCAACATGCAAGTCTCTTTTGCCCGCTAGAGCGGACCTCCTCGAATTGATGAATCCGCCCTACCCCGCCCGCGCCGCGCGCCGCAGCGCCTGGGGCGGCTGGCCGAAGGCGCGGATGAAGGCGCGCCGCATGCGCTCGGGGTCACCAAAGCCGGTCGCCTCCGCAACGAGCTCGATCGCCTCGCGCGAGGACTGCACGCGCTCGCGCGCGACCTCGATCCGCAGCCGCTCGATCGCTTTCGACGGCGTCGTGCCGGTCTCGGCGGCAAACGCGCGGGCGAAGTGCCGCGCGCTCATGCCGGCGCGATCGGCGAGCTCTTCCACCGTGAGCGGCGCATCGAGATTTTCGCGGGCCCAGGACAAAAGCGCACCGAACCGGCCGTTCGGCGCCTTCAACTCCAGCAGCGATGAGAATTGCGACTGGCCGCCGCTGCGGCGATGATAGAGCACGAGCTGGCGCGCGGCCGCCTGCGCGATCTCCTCGCCATGGTCCTCTGTGACCATCGCCAGCGCGAGGTCTATGCCCGCCGTGATCCCCGCCGACGTCCACACATTGCCGTCGCGGGTAAAAATCTGGTCCGGCTCGAACTTCACCTTCGGATAGCGCGCGACGAAATCGCGCGTGCGGCCCCAATGCGTGGTGGCGCGGCGACCGTCGAGCAGACCTGCTTCGGCCAGCACATAGGCGCCCGAGCAGACGCTGGCGACCCGCACGCCGCGATTTGCCAGCCGTTGCACGAAGGCGCGCGTGACCTCGCAGCGCGCGGCATCCGCCACCCCCGCGCCGCCCGCGATGACCAGAGTCGTGATGGCGTTCGCCGACTTGAAATCGCGCGCCATCATCTCGACGCCGGACGAGCTGCGCACCGGTCCCGCATTCACCGCCAGCACCCGCAGCGCGAGCGGCTTGCCGGCGCAGCGTGCTGCGACCTCGAACACCGAGATCGGGCCTGCCGCATCGAGCAACTGGAAATCCGGGAAGATCAGGATGCCGATCATGGTCATGTCCGAAATAGAGGGAATTATGCCATTTTGGACAGAAGGGCATCATGCCAGTTTGCCCGCGTCAAGCCCATGATTGGAGGATCTTCCGATGTCATCCCCGCTCCAGATCGGACTTCTGGTGTTTCCGCGCGTCACCCAGCTCGACTTCACCGGCCCCTTGCAGGTGTTCTCCGCCGTTCCCGGCGCCAAACTGCATCTGATCTGGAAGCGGATCGAGCCGGTGCCGAGCGATTCCGTGCTGACATTGACTCCGACCACGACATTCGCCGACTGCCCGCAGCTCGACGTGATCTGCGTGCCCGGCGGCGGCGGCACCAATGATCTGCTCAATGACGAAGAGGTGCTGGATTTCCTGCGCAGGCAGGCCGAAGGCGCCAAGTACGTCACCTCGGTCTGCACCGGGGCGCTGGCGCTCGGTGCCGCCGGCCTGTTGAAGGGCTACCGCGCCGCCACCCATTGGAGCGCGATGGAGATGCTCAGTCAGTTCGGCGCAACGCCGACCAAGACGCGCGTCTGCATCGACCGCAACCGCATCACCGGCGGCGGCGTCACCGCTGGGATCGATTTCGCGCTGACGCTGGTGTCGATCCTGGTCGACCGCACCACGGCGGAAGCGATCCAGCTCCAGATCGAATACAACCCCGCCCCGCCGTTCAATTCGGGTTCGCCCGACACCGCTCCCGCCGAGGTGCTGGCGATGCTCCGGGAGCGCGGGGCAGCAAACCAGGCGCGCCGCCTCGAGGCGGTCAAGCGTGCCGCCGTGCGGGTGAACTAGCCTCTGCTCTCGTGCCGCGGACGCGGTGCGGCGTACAACGCTGCGCCGCGTCCGGGGCGAGACCGTAGTTTGGCGAAAGCTACATCAGCACCGTCATTGCGAGCGCAGCGAAGCAATCCAGAGTCTTTCCGCGGTGGCAGTCTGGATTGCTTCGCTGCGCTCGCAATGACGGAGTGTGGAGTAGCGGCCTTCGCTCCTCTCGTGTCCCGGACGCGCTGCGGCGCTGAGCCGGGATCCAGCTTGCCGCTCCTGGGCCCCTGGCTCAGCAGCGCAACGCTATGGCGTTGCACTGCGTCCGGGGCACGAGACAGTTGCGCAGCCGCCCTCAACAGAAAAAGGCCGCTCGGTTTCCCAAGCGGCCTTTCCTGTCTTACGACGGCTGCACATTTCATCGGGCGATTTCGGAACTTCCAGACCGGGGGCCTATCTCCCGGTCGAGTCCTGGTCGGCGGCCGCTGCATTTCGGGACAGTCGCGAGCTGTTGCCCGAACCGAACGCGATGGTCTCCCATCTCCGTAAGATGGGATCATTGAGCCGCATTGCCGGCCCGAACGCAACGCCCGCGCAGCCGCCATCCCCGCTGTTCCCGTTGTCCACAGCGGGATTAAGTCGGATGCGCCTGCATCCAATCCGAAGATGAAGATTCGACGGAGGCGGGAAGCCTAGCCGGGGGTCCAGGGATGATAGTCGCCGGTCGCCTTCGGCCGCTTGCCGCTGGCGAGCGTCGAGCCCGAGGGACGGTAGGCGTTGGCCGTGCCCGTGAGATTCGGCTGGTGCGGCTTTTCCCACTCGCGCGGCTGGTAATTGATCTCGGTCGGCGGCGTATCGACGACGTGATGAATCCAGCCATGCCAGGCCGGCGGGATGCGGCTCGCTTCGGCGTAGCCGTTATAGATCACCCAGCGCCGTTCGAATCCGAGCGTCGGATCGATCGCCCCGCCGCGGGTGCGATAGTAGAGATTGCCCTGCTCGTCCTGGCCGACCAGCTCGCCGTATCGCTTGGTCCAGAGCTGGGTGCCAAACGTCTGGCCACTCCACCAGGTGAAGAACTTGAGGAAGAATTGTTTCATGCGGCAAGGGCCCTGCTTCGTCGGGTCCTGATGCCATCCGGACGGCGAAATGTCCAGTTCGGCAGGTGCGGCCTTGCCCCATGCAAATGCGTGCCCCGCCGTAAATCGGACGCGATCCGTTCATGCCGGGTACAGCGGCCCGGTGAGACGCTCCCTTCACGCGCACACCCGCGTGATCCAGGAACCTCCCCCCTTTAAGGGGGGTTGCTCCCTGGAAAAGGAGTTTGAACATGAGCAGTCTGAGACTTTTGAGCGCGGCGGCAGCATTGGCGCTGGTCCTTCCGTCGGCGACACCGAGCTTCGCGCAGGGCCATCAGGGCCGTGGCGGTGGCCCCCATATCGGCGGCGGTGGCGGTGCTCACATTGGCGGTGGCGGCGCCCGAATGGGTGGTGGCGGCTTCAGCGCTGGTCCGCGGGTCAGCGGTGGCGGCGGCAATTTTGCGGCTGGCGCAGCGGTGCGTCCTAGCGGCGGTTCGCCCACCTTCAGCGGCGGTACCCGTACCTTTAGCGGGGGAACCGGCAGCGTTGCGGCCGCCGGCAGCACGTGGCAGGGCGGTAGCGGCAATTGGAGCGGCGGCTGGCGCCACCATCATCGTGGCGGCGGATTCTGGCCCGGCTTTGCGGCAGGTGCTGCGATCGGTGGCCTCGGCTCATACGCCTATTATGGCGGCGGGTATTACAACGATCCCTACTATTACAGCGACGACACCTACTATGACGAGCCGTCAGTAGCGGTCGTTCCCGACAGCGGCGGCGACTCCGCGGCCTACTGCGCCCAGCGTTACAGGTCCTACGACCCGGCGTCGGGCACCTATCTCGGCTATGACGGCCTGCGTCATCCCTGCCCGTAGCCACATCCACAATGCTTGAAAGAAACGGCGTCGCAGTGATGCGGCGCCGTTCTCGCGTGTGCTCTGCTCTCACCCGTTTCGCGTGCAGCCGATTCCGTCCTTGCGAGGTTATGTACAAGTCGATGCAAATGGACCTTTATTCACCGCACCGTGCATATCTACCTTGATCCAATCCAAAATTGACCCGACATACGATTCGCGGATATCACCAAGGCGGGGACTTCGATCTACTGGGAAATGTCATGCCGCGTATTCTCGTGGTAGATGACGATCCGATGGTCGGTGCGACCATCGAGGTCCTCCTTCAACGTCAGGGCTTCGACGTCACGCTGGCCGACGGCGGTGAAACGGGACTGGCTGCGCTGGAAGCGCAGAAGTATGATGTGATGCTGGTCGACATCTTCATGCCGCATATGCGCGGCTTCGAATCCATCCGCATCTTTCACGAGCGCGCGCCCGCGATCCCGCTGATCGCGATGTCCGGCTACGCCTTTGCATCGTCCGCCTCACCCTCTCCCGATTTCCTCCGCATGGCGCTGGAACTCGGGGCAACACGTTGCCTGCGCAAGCCGTTCACGCCGGAAGCGCTGCTGACGTCGATCCGGGAATGTCTCGCCGGCGCGGGCGGGAACGCACAGCCGAAGGACAAGAAAGAAGCCCCTTGATTCCAACGCAGCGCGTCATTCTCGGTGCTGGACTTGCAATCCTCCTGATCATCACCGCCGCCTCGATCGGTCTCGACGTCAAGTCGCGGTCCGACACGGCCTGGGTCAACCATACCGTCGAGGTCCAGAAGAAGATCTCCGATCTGCGCGTTCTGATGCGCCGCGCCGAGAGCGCCGCGCGCGGCTACGAGATCTATGGCAGCCCGGCCTTCAGCGAGGAATTCCAGGCGGTGCGCGCCCAGATCGCGCCGGCACTCGCCGAGCTCAAGCGCGGCGTGCGCGACAGCCCCGATCAGGTCGCGATGCTGGAGGGCACCGAGCCGCTGGCGCTGCGCCGGGTCGAGATCGCCGCCGAGGCGATGCGCCTGCGCGCCGAAAGCGACCATGCCGGCATTGCCGCGCTCCAGGGCAAGGCCGAGGGCCGCGGCCTGATGGACACGGTGATGGGCAATCTCGACCGTCTGAGCGCAGAGGAAGAACGATTGCTCTCCGCGCGCTCCCAGGATTCTCGGCGCACCGGCATCGTGCTGCTCGGCATCGATGTCGCCGGCGCGCTGGTGATCCTGCTGCTGGTCGTGATGGTGATGCGCGAGAGCCGGCGCACCGAGGGCGCGCTCAAGAGCACGCTGCTGGAGACCACGGCCGCCAATGAGCAACTCGAGGCGGCGGTGGCCGAACGCACCGAACATCTGGTCGCCGCGCATGACGAGCTCCGCCTGTCCGTCAACGTGCTCCAGAGCACCTTTCGCAGCATGGCGGAGGCGGTGCTGGTCATCGACGTCGAGAGCAACGTTCTTCTGTCCAATCCGGCCGCGGAGCGCATGCTGCTGCACCGCACCGGCATGAACCTGGGCAATCTGCGGTCGCTGTCGGACGTCTTTCACGGCGACGGCGTCACGCCGATGAAGGCCGAGGAGCTGCCTTCGGTGCGCGTGCTGCGCGGCGAGGAGTTCGAAGACCTGGAGATGATCGTCCGCCCGCACAGCGGCAATCAGGTCCGCCACCTCATGATCAGCGGCCGGCCGATGCGGGACGGACAAGGCGACATCTCGGGCGCGGTGCTGGTCTATCACGACGCGACCACCTCGCGTGAGACCGAGCGGCAACTGCAACAGTCGCAGAAGCTGGATGCGATCGGCAAGCTGACCGGCGGCGTCGCACACGACTTCAACAACATGCTGACGGTGATCTCGGGCAATACCGAGACGCTGGTGGCGAGCCTGAAGGAGCAGCCCGAGCTCCAGCACGTGGCGCGCCTGATCGACGATGCCGCCGAGCGCTGCGCCGAACTGATCCAGCACCTGCTCGCCTTCGCACGCAGGCAGCCGCTCCAGCCGCGCAACGTCGAGATCAACGCCGCGATCACCGACATCGCAAAGCTCCTGCGCCCCACCCTCGGCGAGCAGATCCAGATCGAGACCGTGCTGGAACAGGATCCGATGACCTCGCACATCGATCCGTCCCGGCTCACCAATGCCGTGCTCAACATGGCGATCAACGCCCGCGACGCCATGCCGAACGGCGGCAAGCTGCTGCTGGAGACCCATCGCGTCGTGCTCGACGAAGCCTATGCGCAGGCCAATGCGGACGTGGCGCCCGGCCCCTATGTGATGCTCGCGGTCAGCGACACCGGCACCGGCATGCCGCAGGACGTCCAGGAGAAGGCGTTCGAGCCCTTCTTCACCACCAAGGAAGTCGGCAAGGGATCCGGCCTCGGCCTCTCCATGGTCTACGGCTTCGTCAAGCAGTCCGGCGGCCACATCAAGATCTACAGCGAGGAAGGCCACGGCACCACGATCAAGCTCTATCTGCCGCCGGGCGAAGGCACGACAGAAGCGGCCGCTCCCGTCGCGCCGCAGGCCGAAGGCGGCGCCGAGACCATTTTCGTGGTCGAGGACGATCCGCTGGTGCGCAACTTCGTCACCGCGCAATTGCAGGGCCTCGGCTACCAGACCATTGCCGCCCCGGACAGCCGCGCCGCGCTGCAATTGATCGAGGCCGGGCAGGCCTTCGATCTCCTCTTCACCGACGTCGTCATCCCCGGCGGCATGAGCGGACGCGAGCTCGCCGAGGAAGTGGCGAAGCGGCGGCCGGGCCTGAAGGTGCTCTACACCTCCGGCTACACCGACAACGCCATCGTCCACCACGGCAAGCTCGACGACGGCGTGCTGCTGCTGACAAAACCCTATCGCCGCAACCAGCTCGCCGAGATGATCAGGAAGGCGCTGGGCGGCGGAGGGATGGCGGCGTCTTAGTCATTGATCGATGCGAGCCGAGAAGCTCAATACACCTCTCCCGTAGGGAGAGGTCGGGTCGCATCGTAAGATGCGATCCGGGTGAGGGGTTACAGTCTCACTGAATGCTACGGCCCCTCACCCGGATTGCTTCGCAATCCGACCTCTCCCCGCTGGGGAGAGGTTAGGGATCCTACCGCGTCGCCAGCACCACGCCCGCGAGCGTGAAGATCAGCGCCGCGATCTGCCCTGCCCCGAGCGGCTCGCCCAGCGCGATCGCCGAGGCGACGACGCCGATGACAGGCACCGCCATGGTGCCGATCGCGGCGACCGAGGCCGGCAGGCGCGCAAGAGCCGCGAACCAGCTGACATAGGCGATGCAGAACTGCCCGACGACCGAATAGACCAGGAGCAGCCAGCCGACCGGTGTCACCAGCGACAGATGCGTGGTCTCGAGCAGCAGCCCGGCGATGGCGACCGGCAGGCAGCCGGCGCCGATCTGCCAGGCCGCCGCCGTGATCGGCGGCAGGCGGATCGGGTATTTCTTCGAGAGCACCGTTCCGAGCGCAAAGCCCGCCGCACCCGCGAGCGCCATGACGATGCCGGGGAGTTTCGCTTCGCTGGCGGCAAAGCCGTTGCCGCCCATGATCGAGGCAAGGCCGGCAAAGGCCATCACCAGTGCGACGGTGCGCAAGACGGTCGGCCGCTCGCCGAGCACCGGCCAGGCGATCAGCGAGGCCCAGACCGGCATGGTGTAGGCGATCAGCGCCGCTTCGCTCGCGGGCAGCCAGAGCAGTGCCAGCCCCATCAGCACCATCCAGCCGGTGACATTGAGCAGGCCCGCGATCAGCAGCCGCGGCCAGATCTCGCGCGCCACCTTCAGGCTGTCGCCGCGGACCAGGGCAAGGGCGGCCAGGAGAATCGCCCCGAGCACGCCGGTCACCCCGCGCAAGGTCAACGGCGGCAACTCGGCGAGCAGGAATTTCGTCGCCGGCCAGTTGAACCCCCAGCCCACCGAGGTGATGGCAAGGAACATCAGGCCGGCCGGGGCGATGCGCGGTCGCAAGCCCGGTCGCGTCGAATCAAGCATGTGGGGTACCCGGCGGAAACGGGGTCAGCTTGGCGCGGATTCGCTGATGCCACCACCACCCCGGCGGGCATGCCTGCCCTCACCTTCCGTAAGGCTACGTGAGTCCTGCAGGCGCAACCCCGTTGCCCAAAAATATACCTGCCCTGTGAAGAGCGGGGTGAAGGGTCGCCATCACCACGGGATGCAAATTTTTTCAGTTGGGAATCCCTGAGGACTCACTGATACTTGCCTCCACAACAGGCGTGGGCTTGCCCCCTGTTATCCCCCACAATCCACCATATTTAGTATTTGATTCAGGAACTCGCACTAGTTCTTGACGGGCGCAACGGAGAGTCCTAGCTTTCGGTCCGTTCGGCGCGAGTGAGTTTGCGTCCCGCCGGCACTCCCCCAAAGGGTCCGCAAAACTGCACTCCGCCAGGCCAGACGAAGGCAGCGGGAGAAGGGCTTGTCTGCCCGCGGGTAGCGGACTTTTCGGGCGCCAGAACGGGCCGGCAACAGGTTCGGATGGCATCGGTTGAAGAAGTGACGTTGTGGGGCGTTGAACGCATGTCGCGCGCATCCCGTTGGGGCGGATGAGCGTGGACATGCCGGCGGGTGATCGATGCACGCATCGAGCAATCGCGCCGGGAGAAACTGGGCCGGATCCACCGGCTGAACTGCGAAGCCTTAAGGCCAGACGGCCCGGGAGGAATCGCGAACTGAAATGTCGACCCGGGCGCCTGAACGGAGGCGGTTCGGTCAAAGATAAGGACGGGGCAAGACCATGCGGATTGAGCGGCGCCACACCACCACGGGACAGTCACCTTACGCCGGGATCGATTTCCGGCTGACCACGTCGGAGATTCGCAATCCCGACGGCTCGGTCGTGTTCAAGCTTGATAACGTCGAGGTGCCGACCGAGTGGTCGCAGGTCGCCTCGGACGTCCTCGCCCAGAAATATTTCCGCAAAGCGGGCGTTGCCGCGCGCCTGAAGAAGGTCGAGGAGGAATCCGTCCCCTCTTTCCTGTGGCGCTCCGTGCCCGACACCGAGGCGCTTAGCCTCCTCCCCGAGAAGGAGCGCTATGTCAGCGAGCTCTCAGCCAAGCAGGTGTTCGACCGCCTCGCCGGCTGCTGGACCTATTGGGGCTGGAAGGGCGGCTACTTCACGTCAGACGAAGACGCCCAGACCTTCTATGACGAGCTCCGCTACATGCTCGCCATGCAGATGGTCGCGCCGAACTCGCCGCAATGGTTCAACACCGGCCTGCACTGGGCCTATGGCATCGACGGTCCCGGCCAGGGCCATTATTACGTCGACCCCTTCACCGGCAAGCTGACCAAGTCCAAGTCGGCCTACGAGCATCCGCAGCCGCATGCCTGCTTCATCCAGGGCGTCGGTGACGACCTCGTCAACGAGGGCGGCATCATGGACCTCTGGGTCCGCGAGGCGCGCCTGTTCAAATACGGCTCCGGCACCGGCTCCAACTTCTCGCGCCTGCGCGGCGAAGGCGAGAAGCTCTCCGGCGGCGGCCGCTCGAGCGGCCTGATGAGCTTCCTCAAGATCGGCGACCGCGCCGCGGGCGCGATCAAGTCGGGCGGCACGACGCGCCGCGCCGCCAAGATGGTCGTGGTTGACGTCGATCACCCCGACATCGAGACCTATATCGACTGGAAGGTGAAGGAGGAGCAGAAGGTCGCCGCTCTCGTCACCGGCTCCAAGATCAACCAGAAGCACCTCAAGGCCGTGCTCAAGGCCTGCGTGAACTGCGAAGGTTCGGGCGACGACTGCTTCGATCCCGAGAAGAACCCTGCCCTGCGCCGGGAAATCAAGCTCGCGCGTCGCAGCCTCGTGCCTGACAATTACATCAAGCGCGTCATCCAGTTTGCGAAGCAGGGCTACAAGGACATCCAGTTCGACGTCTACGACACCGACTGGGATTCGGAAGCCTATCTCACCGTCTCCGGCCAGAACTCCAACAACTCGGTTTCGCTGAAGGACGACTTCCTGCGCGCGGTCGAGACCGACGGCGACTGGAACCTGAACGCCCGCACCTCCAAGAAGGTGACGAAGACGCTGAAGGCCCGCGACCTCTGGGAGAAGATCGGCTACGCCGCCTGGGCGTCGGCCGACCCGGGCCTGCACTTCAACACCACCATGAACGACTGGCACACCTGCAAGGCGTCCGGCGACATCCGCGCGTCCAATCCGTGCTCGGAATACATGTTCCTGGACGACACGGCGTGCAACCTCGCCTCCGCCAACCTGCTGACCTTCTACAACGTCAGCACCAAGCACTTCGACGTCGAGGGCTACGAGCATCTCTGCCGGCTCTGGACCATCGTGCTCGAAATCTCGGTTATGATGGCGCAGTTCCCGTCGAAGGCGATCGCCGAGCTCTCCTACGAGTTCCGCACGCTTGGCCTCGGCTACGCCAATATCGGCGGCCTGCTGATGACCATGGGCCTGCCCTATGACAGCAAGGAAGGCCGTGCGCTCTGCGGCGCGCTGACCGCTGTCATGACCGGCATCACCTACAAGACCTCGGCGGAGATCGCCGCCGAGCTCGGCACCTTCCCCGGCTACAAGAAGAACGCCGCGCACATGCTGCGCGTGATCCGCAACCACCGCCGCGCCGCCCACGGCCAGTCCAACGGCTACGAGGCGCTCAGCGTCAACCCGGTGCCGCTCGACCTCGTCTCCTGTCCGCAAGGAGACCTCGTCAGCCACGCGCAGGCGGCCTGGGATGCGGCGCTCGAGCTCGGCGAGAAGCACGGCTATCGCAACGCCCAGACCACGGTGATCGCGCCGACCGGCACGATCGGCCTCGTCATGGATTGCGACACCACCGGCATCGAGCCCGACTTCGCGCTGGTCAAATTCAAGAAGCTCGCCGGCGGCGGCTACTTCAAGATCATCAACCGCGCGGTTCCCGCCGCGCTGCGCGCGCTCGGTTATCGCGAGAGCGAGATCGCGGAGATCGAAGCCTACGCCGTCGGCCACGGCTCGCTGTCCAACGCCCCCGGCATCAACGCCTCGACGCTGAAGGCCAAGGGCTTCACCGATGAAGCCATCGCCAAGGTCGAGAAGGCCCTGCCGACCGCCTTCGACATCAAGTTCGCCTTCAACAAGTGGACCTTTGGCGAAGACTTCATCCGCGACCAGCTCGGCGTCGGCGCGGAAGCCATTGCGGCTCCGGGCTTCGACCTGCTCCAGGCCGTGGGCTTCACCAAGCGCGAGATCGAGGCGGCCAACGTCCACATCTGCGGCGCGATGACGGTGGAAGGTGCCCCGCACCTCAAGGCCGAGCACTATCCGGTGTTCGACTGCGCCAACCCCTGCGGCAAGATCGGCAAGCGCTATCTGTCGGTCGAGAGCCACATCCGCATGATGGCGGCGGCGCAGCCCTTCATCTCGGGCGCGATCTCCAAGACCATCAACATGCCGAACGACGCCACGGTGGAGGACTGCAAGTCCGCCTACATGCTGTCGTGGAAGCTCGCTCTGAAAGCCAACGCGCTCTATCGCGACGGCTCCAAGCTGAGCCAGCCGCTCAACTCGCAGCTCATCGCCGACGATGAGGACGAGGACGATGCGGTGGAGACGCTCTACGAGAAGCCGATGGCGGCGCGTACCGCCCAGGTCTCGGAAAAGATCGTCGAGAAGCTGGTCGAGCGCATCATCGTGATGCGCGAGCGCGAGAAGATGCCGGACCGCCGCAAGGGCTACACCCAGAAGGCGGTCGTCGGCGGACATAAAGTTTATCTCCGCACCGGCGAGTATGACGACGGCCGTCTCGGCGAGATCTTCATCGACATGCACAAGGAAGGCGCAGCGCTCCGCTCCTTCATCAACAACTTCGCCATCGCGGTGTCGCTCGGCCTCCAGTACGGCGTGCCGCTTGACGAATATGTCGATGCCTTCACCTTCACCCGCTTCGAGCCGGCGGGCCCCGTGCAGGGCAACGACAGCATCAAGTACGCGACCTCGATCCTCGACTACGTCTTCCGCGAGCTCGCGGTGAGCTACATGTCGCGCTTCGATCTCGCCCATGTCGATCCGACCGAGTCGAACTTCGACGCGCTCGGCAAGGGCGTCGAGGAAGGCAAGGAGCCGGACGAGACCCACCACGCCAACAAGCTGGTGTCGCGCGGCCTCACCCGCTCCCGCACCGACAACCTCGTCGTGATGCGCGGCGGCTCCGCCGCGGTCTCGCAAGGCAACGACAGCGCCCCGACCGGCGGCAGCAAGGTCACGGCGCTGGCCTCCCACGGCGCGAGCGCACGGGTCGGCGATGTCCTGGAAGGCGCGGTCGCGCTGAAGCAGGAAGTGAGCCACGACCTCTCTCCGACGGAGAAGCTGGAAGCCCTCCAGTGGAGCAAGTCCGGCACCGCACAGACCCTGGTGCCCTCCAAGGCCGAGCGCCGCGCGGAAGCCAAGGCCAAGGGCTACGAAGGCGAGATGTGCAGCGAGTGCGGCAACTTCACGCTGGTGCGGAATGGCACGTGCATGAAGTGCGATACTTGCGGCAGCACGACGGGGTGTTCGTGAGGCGGTAGATCGCGTGTGGGGTCGGCGATGGTTGTCCACCCCGCATACTTTTGTGTCCACTGTGGCCAGTTTCGGATGTCCATTCCGAAATTTCCAAGTAGGCGAGAGCCCACCGCCAGCGGTGGGCTTTCGTCTTCAAAATGTTTGTCCGTGACAAGGAGAGCACCGAAGCCTCAGAGGGCAACTGCCGCAGCCAGTCCTCATTGGGGCCGATCGGCGCGCCTTCGTATCGTACAGGCATTATGCAGGCGAAACACAGTGCGATCTGATTTTCTGTTTTTGTTTCAATATCTTAGATCGCATTCCTGCGACCATCTTGAAGCCGCCGCGCCGGGAACTCGCCTACAATAAACGATGTGAAATGAGCACACGCCAGTCCGTTCGAGCCTTTGAGCACCTGAGGAAAAGATGACGGAAGTAGACAGCAAGACGTACTTCCCAGAGCTCGTTTTCTGCATTAGCGCGGCTGCCGGTACTGATTCGGGAAGCGTGAGCGATGCGCTAGCGGCCGAGTTGGCGGGGGTCGATTACATTCCCGTCCCGATCAAGCTGAGCAAGCTAATGGCCCAGATTCCCGGCCTCGAACATCTCAGTGAACTCACTGCAGAGGATGAGCGAATCCGTCAAAGCATGATCGCTGGAAATGAAATCCGACGAGTTGTCGGAAAGGCGGATGCCGTCGCCAGGCTGGCTTTAACCCAGATCCGCAAGACAAGAGAAAAGGTAAGTGGCGACCCCTCGGTTCCAGCCGAACGGCACGCATTTATTATTTCATCCCTGAAACGGCCCGAAGAGCTCGAGATGTTTCGGAAGCTGTTTGGGCAGCGCGCTATCCTAATTTCTGTCTACGAACATAAGGATCAGAGGATCGAGAATCTTTGCAGACGAATAGCCAACAGCAAGAATTCCTCGGACCCCGAGTCTCATAAAGCAACTGCTGAAAGGCTGATCGAGACCGACCAAAAGGAGCGGAGCATACCGCATGGACAGCTCCTAGAGGACGTATTTCCCCTCGCCGATGTCTTTCTAAAGGCTGGGATTTCTCTTCGCCACGACGCTCGCCGCTTCGTTCAACTTCTCTTCCAGGCTCCCTTTATTACGCCGACAGTCGATGAAATTTTGATGTTCCAAGCGCGCGCAGCCGCGCAGCGATCGGCAGACTTGTCGCGGCAGGTCGGCGCCGTAATTGCTACGAAAACAGGAGAAATTCTAGCGACGGGCTGCAACGAGGTCCCGCGGGCTGGCGGCGGCGTCATTTGGGACGACGTGGCTGGTACCGAGAAGGATTACCGAGACTATAAAGTCGGCCAGGATGCCGCAGCAGGCACCCGGAAAGAGATCGTCGGCGAACTTCTTGATGCTCTCGCAAATGCCGACTGGCTGGTGAAAGAAAAGAAGGCGCTGCCCCGAGAACAGCGCGCCCAGGAGGCGCTGCAGGGCGAAAAGAAGCCGCTCGCTGGAACAATGGTTGCCAGCCTTTTGGAGTTTGGTCGCATCGTTCATGCTGAAATGGCCGCTATATGTGACGCCGCGATGCGGGGCATTTCCGTCAAGGAGGGTACCCTTTTCTGCACGACATTTCCTTGTCATATGTGCGCTCGACACATCGTTGCATCTGGCATAAAGCGAGTCGTCTACATCGAGCCCTATCCTAAGAGTCGAGCCAAAAAGCTGTACAAGCGAGCGATACAAGTCGATCAGGACAGGGAAGCCGACGAAGACGCCGTCAAGTTCGACGCTTTCGTTGGAATCGCTCCAACCCGCTTTCTTGACCTTTTTGAAATGGTTCCGAGGAAAGATACAAACGGATACGCCTTGCCTGATTCGGCGCCTCGCAAATTGCCTAGGGGTGTGATCAGTGGGGCACTATCCGACGGAACGGAATCGACCTACCTTGAGTCAATCGCCCAACAAGATTGGACGAAATTGGACGTCAAAAGAACTGAGTATGGGGAACACTATGACCTCTAAAGTTTCGTCGGTGATGCAAGCCGCTCAAGAAGCTGTAAAAAGCATGGAAAACTGGTCCCCAGCCAAAAGAGACTATGCTGAACGCGCTTCCCAATATAACTGGGGTAGCGATCGCGGTGATCGCGATGGACAATTTGTTCGACAGAACAAGAGCTTTGACGACTAGATTGGGGGATTGGCGTCGTCCCTCGGCCGTTTCGTCACCGCTCAGTTGCAGAGCCCACGCTACCTGCGCCTTTTACCGCTAGGACATTCCATCTGACGCCGCATTGGCCCTGCTGCGCGATCTGACGGCCAAAGCCGACGCCGGCATGATGCTGCATGCCACCCATGTCTCGCCGGCCGGAGAGCTTACGAGGGCGGGCTTGGCGGCCGCAAAGGATGTTGAACGCGGGATACAGCTGCGCGCCGCGCCGGCCGGATTGCCGCCCGCATCCGCCGCCTTGAACAGGGCAACCTGGGCGATGTGAAACCGGTTGGCGAAGGCGTCAGCGAGCTGCGGATCGACTACGGGCCGGGGTACCGCATTTATTTCATTCAGCAGGGCAATACCGTGGTGATCCTGCTTTGCGGCGACGACAAGCGGACCCCAGAACAAGGACATCAGGACCGCCAAGCGGAGGCCTCGATCTGTCCGAAGTGCGGACAGACCAGGATGATCCCGCGTGCGGAGGCCCACAAAGACTGCGGCATCTGTGGCGATCGGATTCCGCCTGAGGGGCAATAGCTCTCAGAAAGCCTTCGTCGAGCCAAAGTCCGCTAAGAGGTGGACTGATGCCCAGGGAGTAGTGCTCAGTCGGCCGGCCGATTGACATACAAGGCATCAACGGAATTCAAGACGAAGACCTGCATTCGTAGAATGCATGCTAGCGCTGAAACTTTGGTGTCCAGCTTTCTATAAGTTCAGCTTCCTCGTCGTCATACTCAGATTCTTTTTCCGAACTGAGGCCCTCGCAGGTGAGTACGGTAAGGGTGCGACCATACTGCCCGAGCCCAACCACCTCTTCCTGCACCCGGTAGACGCGTTCTCCTCCCATCCAGTCGTTCAGTCGACCATCACCGCTGTCACGCGCGCCTACACGAACATTTTCGGGCCGGGCATTGAATTCAGCGGTCACCGTTCCATCGGGAACGGCTGTACCCTTTCGTATCCAGCTAATGCCCTTCGCTTCCTTCAGGCCTTCGGACATGAAGCAGTACTCAATGGTCTCGCCCGAACTCAGGATGACCGCGGCGCCATCACGCGTAAGACAGGCGTAGCGAATTGCGGTGGCAGTCAGCGAGGTCTCACACGCCTTTCTGAGTGCTTCGATACACGTCAGGCCCGGATCGTGACGGTTCATTTCCTTCCGGAAGGCCAACTCCGGCATGAGCAGGGCAGCAGCAAAGTAATCAGCCTCCTGCTCAAAGGGATCAGACGAGTGAAATCCTGCATGGGAATAATGGACGCCCTTGGAAAGCAGCGCGTCACAATGGCCTTCTATGCAGTAATGACCAATTTCATGGGCAATGGAAAATTTCTGGAAGCCTTTGCTCGGAATATTCGTGGCGTACATGATCCCGAATTGGTCGCCGGCCTTCACTAACATTCCCGAGACGCCATCAACCGTGTCGGGCTTAGCCTTTACGAGAATGTCTTTGCGTGTCGCGATGTCCTCGGGATCGACACGCAGCCCCTCGATCTTCATCTCGCGCAACACGAGACTGGCGGCCCCTTCCGCCAGCGACTTCCTCGCGAGTCGGGGTTTCGCTGTCATTTGCCACCCTTCTTTTCCGCATCACGCTTCAGCAGCATGTCGACAAACTGCTCGGTGAGCTTCAGGTCCTCTGAACTGAGCTTGTGCTGGTCACGATGCAGCCGGCCGACTGCGCCGGACGCATCAGGCACATCGGAGCGACCCAGCAAATAGTCCGTCGTAACGCTCAGCGCGGTCGCCAGGCGCTTGAGATTGTCGAACGATGGCTTCCGGGCGCCGGATTCGAAGTGGGACACCGAACTGGGCGGCAAGCCGGCGTCGGTGGCGAGCTGGGTCTGGCTAAGGCCCCGGAGGTCGCGGGCAGATTTAAGTCTTTCCTGAAAGATGTCAGTGGCTTCTCTTGGATTCATGGCGCTTTCGACATGGAAGTATTGACGTTTTCGCCAATCGGAGTCATCATGGCGTTGCCGTCAAGTATGCCATGGCGGAATCGCATAGCGCAAGCAGA
This sequence comes from Bradyrhizobium sp. CCBAU 11386, assembly GCF_028128955.1. NCBI lineage: Bacteria > Pseudomonadati > Pseudomonadota > Alphaproteobacteria > Hyphomicrobiales > Nitrobacteraceae > Bradyrhizobium > Bradyrhizobium sp. CCBAU 11386. Next base: position 1,065 of record NZ_LBKA01000171.1, on the reverse strand, counting down.
ACCCAAAGGAACCCTGCCGATGAAGAAAGACCATAGTTGCAATGAAGGCCTTGACGACCGGTGCCGCGATCTGGATGGCGAGATTCGCCGCAAGCGGGGCGACACCCTGGTGGGCACGCTCCGCAAGACCTACGGCCCCGACTTCGCACCCGGCGTTCGCAGCGACATGAGGCTCGACACCCTGCGCGAGCGCATGGGCGGCGCCTCCCTGTCTAAAATCGTGAAGGATAAATGACCAATGGACTATCGTATCAACTGCGTGAAAAAGCCGCATCGCAACAGCCCGCACGAGCACATCACCGATGTCGGTGGCCCGAACCCCGATGGCAATGGCCGGTGGAAGGACACTGCCGCCAACGTCATCCGGTTCATCGAGTCGAAGCAGCACCGCTTCTACACGCGCGAGGGGAATGCGAGCGCCTGGGTGGGCGTGCGCGTCAGCACCGCCGGTAACAAGTTTCTTCAGACCTATGCCGACGGCGTCTGGAAGGACAACCTTCTCGCCCTCAACGAATGCTCGCTCTGACGCCGAGACCGGCTATGTTGAAAATCACCGGTCTCGACCGACTGCAACAGCAGCTTGAGGACGCGCAGAAGGCTTTCAAGTCGCTCGACGGCGAAGTTGCTACTGTGCGCTTTAACCCCGAAGAGCCTGAGAGTGTCGAAGCGGCCATCCGTACCATGGAGGCTGCGATCGACGAGAAGGTTGGCCCCTATCGCGACAACACGCTGGTCCTCAGGTCCTCAGTATCGTCCCGCAACTGAAAGAAAAGTACCGGGCGGCCATTTGCGAACGTGCAAAGGAGGCGCTCGCTGGCTCCAAAGAGCCGGGTTCGATGCAATCGACCTGACGAAGGGCACGTAGGAGCCTCGGACGGCTCTACCCAGATTTTGGCCATCAGGTGTGAATAAGCGCCGAGGTTTGACCCCCACCGGCTTCCAACGTTTCGGCGCCGATAAGGAGTCAATCAGCTCGCCGAATGTAAGCGCTCAGCCGGGGCCCTATTGAAGCTGGCTTGACGCCTTACGGAAGCGCCACGGCATAAGGTCACCGATTCTGCTGTG
>NZ_LBKA01000170.1:0-17854 GCF_028128955.1 Bradyrhizobium sp. CCBAU 11386 | reverse complement strand
TGCATCGGCGTTGCATGGAAATCGCGCTCATGCGACCGCATTAACATTGCGGACTTAGGTCTTTGAAAATATTTAATCTTTTGGTGAGCGCGCTGGGGCTCGAACCCAGGACCCCGTGATTAAAAGAAAGGTGGTCCCACCAATTTATTTAGGGATTCCAATGAGTGCAGTTTACAACCTCGCCTGAAATTATAGCGCAAACGAGACGTAAGAAGCAGGGATTGTAAACCGTCCTCACTATCCTTCTTGCTTTTTAACCTGTGCACCCGTTGCTCAAGCGATGCCGCAGAGGACAGAGGTTGAGCTGGCAACTCAGGTCACGGCGCCGGCGCGGTGGTCGCTCCGTATTGTTTGACGATTGCATCGCAGCGGGCCGAGATACCGTCTAGCATCGTATCGAGCACCGGTTCCTTCAACCCGGCGTGCCGGGCTTCCTTCACGACGTCGCTCAATGCGTCCGGTATCTTGTCGCCGAGCACGACCAACCGCGCGATCATCGCGTCGGGATCCATCTGCATGCACTTGGCCTGGCGCTCCCAATGCCGCGGCTGGATCTCAGAGAACTTGTAGTAGCCTCCGATCTTCATCGCCATTCGAAGCCTGCGCCGCTCATGTTCGTCGTCGTCGTAGGGCACGAAGCTCAGGACGTCGTACATCGGTGCGAGATACATCCTTCGCCCCGGAAGGTGGACGACAGAGAAGTTCTTCGCGTGGGCGTCGGTACCGAGCACCAGGAAATTGAACGCGATCATTTCGGCGAACTTCGCCTTGTCCGCTTCGGGGTCGGTGGCGTAGCGCAACACTTGGTTGGAGATCTGCTCGATCGAGGGGCCGCCTTCGCTCTGGTACTTAATGGCGGGATGCACACCAAGCGCCTGGCACATGTCCTCCTGGTGAAAGCGTCGGACCACTCCGTCGGCACCGATCTGTCGGTCGTATCTGGTGACGACGATCGCGACCTCTTCACCGAACTTTCCAACCTTCACTTCGGCCGACGTGATTCCTATGTGGCTCGCCAGACGCAAGCAGGCATACTCGTTCTCGGGCGTGCCTCGGAGATGAGGCATGGGCGGCTTGAGAATGTGCGTGGTCGCGCGGCGCCCGCTCGGTACACCCCACCTCTTTCCGTCGAACAGCAAGGCCATCTTCGGCTGCGCGCCGGCGAGACTGAAGTGCCCCCGGTCGCCGTCGCGGCGTCCCGTCCACGTCCTTTCTTCGCGAAGGCGCTTGAGGCGATTTGCGATCTCCGCTTCGTCGATCCACTGGACCTCACCGGCCGAGTTGGCGTTGGCGGCCATCCATTCGTCGGTGACGATCTGAATCGCGCCCGCGCAATCCTCGCCGACTTTCGACAGCAGAGCGAACGCGCTGTTCGGCGACACGCCATGGATCTGCCCCCACTTCTGCAGGGTCTGATCGTTGTCGGGAAGCAGATTCCAAAGATAGTTTGCCACTTTGGCGCCAGAGTGCTTCTTGGCGGCCAGTGGCAGGGACATGGAAAGCGGAATCTGGATCCTGTCCGCCGCGAGCCAGCGGTCGGCATACTCGAGACCAAGTACGCCGGTATCCATCTGCTCGAGGCGGCCGATCGGGACGCCGCCCATCAGGACATTCAGGATTTTGCTCATCGGCCCGGTCCTTTGAGGAAGCTCGGCTCGTCGAGCGCGAGATCACCCGTGTTGAAGGGCTCATCCCGATCGGCTCCGGGAAGGCTGTCGATGCTCAGATCGACGCCCAGGATGGCGAACGCCTTGAGCACCGTTCCGAGGCTTGGATTCTCGACTCGCCCGGTCTCGAACAGGGAAATCCACTCCTGATTTGTGCCAAGCTTCACAGCGAGCTGCTTCTGGGTCAGGTTCCGCCGATTGCGGGCCTGTCTCATGGCTAGGCCAAGATCGGCGATCGTTTTCAAAATCATTGGGCCGCCTCTTTATGAGTTTTAGCACATATAGACGGGATATGAGTTATACGCAATATCTCGTTTACATGAGATTTAACTAATATCCCTGAAGTATGCTTTAAAACTAATGCTGAACCGAGCTGGCTAAGGCCGATTTTCCCTGGATACCGGACTACCTGCCGGCCGGGCAATTAACCGGGCCCTCGAGGCCGGCGCAGCCACGGGGTGCGGGAGTATGCCCGCCTGGGCGAAGCTCAAGGGCGGTAGTCACGAACAGTGCCCAGTATGTGAATCGGCGTAGCATTTGACCCCAAGCGGCTTCCAACATTGACCCCATCCATAGCGTTTGAAGCTCTTGCTGCTGCAAAGGAAATCGGCATCGGCCTGGGGTCACGGTTGGGCGCCGATAGGGGCAAAGTTCGGAGCCGCTACACACACCCGGAGCGGGTGAAGGGCTTCATCATCCAATGTCCGCCGCGGCCGCCGGCAAAGTAGCCATGACTGAATCGGCCTCGGCAACCGTATTGCTGCCGAGGCCGACCTTGCTCTCAAACTGTCCAAATGCTTTCGCGGTCAACCCGCAGTCCCGGGTTTCGTTCCCTCGAACGTGCCCACGGGTCGCTCTCGGAGCCGACGCCGTAACTGCGGTCGCAAAGATAGAGCGGAGCCCGGAGTGCCTAGGAGTCCGGGTCTCCGCAACCGTAACAGCACCGGAGCGCGCTCTTGCCGCTCGGTACGGACTCAACTCTACTCCGACCGCGACCGTTCGCTTTGAGCCATCTCAACTTAGCGTGGCTGCGGCGATGGCGCCGTTCCGCAGCGCGTCACGTTGGCGGCAGAGGTCTTCGAGCTTCGCCCGCATGCGCGCCAGCAGGAGCTCGGCCGATGCCGTCGGGACGCCGGCTCGCTGTAGCATTCGGATTTCGCGCTCCTGCGCGCGGAGCTGACCGCGCATGCGCTCGATCTCATTGCGGAGCCAGTCGAGTCTTCGCTGCGAGGAGTCGCTTGGCTTCGACATCAGTTAGTCCGGATCCCGATCGATCCTGACGATCTCGACGCCATTTCCTCCGCTTCCGCCTCGGCGGTTTGGTGCGACCCGTTCCACCATCGGCCGTCGACGTCCAGCTTGAGCGGCCGCTCTCGCACGCCGCTGACGTCGGCGTAGCCCTGCTCGTACCCGCGCAGCACGACCCTCCGTTCGGGCGGGTGAGCGCGCAGCAGCTCGATCAGCTCTCGGCAACCTTCATGGCGCCTCACAACGCGCTCAGGTCGTCCGGCACGTCGCCGAACTTGCGGATCAGCTTGGCGTCGCTGAAGTCGCCGCTGGAAGGATCCCCGGTCCGTGAGAACGATGGCGCCGGCATGGCCCGGCTTGCGGGACAGCGCCTCGGCCCGCATGACGGCGGCGTTGGCGCTGAGGCACTCGGCCGCCTCGCTGGCAGCCACGCCGTCGTCGGAGAAAACGAACGGCAGAGCGACGTAGTAGGTCACGTCAGTCATCTGGCTCACTCCTATGCGCCTGGAAACCGTCCCCGGGCGTAACCTGCCGAGACCTTCTTTCGGAGCCCGTCCAGCTGGGCCTCAAGAAAGTCGTTGGCCGCGAGCAGAGCCTTCACGGCCTCCCGGGCGTCCCCGCCGCAGGCTGCGATCGCCTGGTCGGCGGCGAGGTCGAGATCGCCCTCGGCGGGCGCGGCAGGTTCGGGTGCAGCGGCGGGCATGGCCTATGTTCTTCATTTGTTCCGACGGAGTCAATCCTTCTCCATCGGATTCCGCTGGCACCAGCCGGCCGAGCGGATGAATCTTCCTCGGTGACAAGCGGCCTGTCGGAACCGGCCTCGCCCGTTCGTCTTGAATCCAAGCCATCCCCAATCGGAGTTCTGCGTACATGGCCCCCCGCGCCAACTGGAAAGGCTTCCTGAGACTGTCCCTGGTGACCTGCCCGGTCGCGCTCTACCCGGCCACCTCCGAGAGCGAGAAGATCTCGTTCAACCAGCTCAACCGGCAGACCGGGCACCGCATCAAGTACCTGAAGGTCGACGCCGACACCGGCGACGAGGTGCCGAACGAGGACATCGTCAAGGGCTACCAGCTGGAGAAGGACCAGTTCATCGAGGTGACGAAGGAGGAGCTCGAGGAGATCGCGCTCGAATCCACGCGCACCATCGAGATCGACGAGTTCGTCGACAAGACCGACATCGACCCGCGCTACCTGATCCGCCCATACTACATCCGCCCCGACGGCAAGGTCGGCCACGACGCCTTCGCCGTGATCCGGGAGACCATCCGTGAAATGAATAAGGTCGCGATCGGCCGCGTGGTGCTGACCAACCGCGAGCACATCATCGCGCTCGAGCCTCTCGACAAGGGGCTCGTCGGCACCTTGCTGCGCTATCCATACGAAGTGCGATCGGAGCAGGAGTATTTCGAGGACATCCAGCAGGTGAAGCTGACGAAGGACATGCTCGATCTTGCCAAGCACATCGTGAACCAGAAGGCCGGGCGCTTCGAGCCCGAGAAGCTCGAGAACCACTACGAAACCGCGCTGATCGAGCTCATCAACCAGAAGCGGAGCGGCAAGCCGATCACGCCGAAGGAGCGGCCGGCCACGGGCAACGTCGTCGACCTGATGGAGGCGTTGCGCCGGTCCGTCGGGAAGGAGGCCGCGCCGGCGAAGGCCGGCAAGCCCGCCAAGATGGGGCGCAAGGCATCGGCAGGGCAGAAGGAAATGCTGATGCCGATCGAGGGCAAGAAGCCGAAGGAAGCGGCTGCGAAGAAGCCGGCCGCAAAGCCGCAGCGGAAATCGGCCTGATGGCGACCGTCTTCATCACGGGCAGCACGGACGGACTCGGCCGCGCGGCGGCCGAGTCGCTTCTCGGCGGGGGCCACAAAGTGGTGCTGCACGCCCGATCGGCGGATCGCGCGGCGAGCATCGGCGATCTCGCGTCGCGGGCCACAGGAGTGGTGGTCGGCGATCTCCGCAGCGTCGTTGAGACCAGGGGCATCGCGGATCAGGTCAACGCCATCGGCCGCATGGATGCGATCATCCACAACGCGGGCGTCTACGCGCAACAAAATCGCGGCTCTACACCTGAGGGGCACGCCGGTGTCCTCGCGATCAACACGCTGGCACCCTACATGCTGACGGCGCTGATGGAGCGCCCCCGTCGGATGATCTATCTCAGCAGCGGCCTGCATCGCGGCGGCGAGGGCTCCCTCGCCGACCTCGACTGGACGAAGCGCACCTGGGATCCCGCGAAGGCCTATGCCGAGAGCAAGCTTCACGCTGTGGCGTTGGCTTTCGCACTGACGCGCCGCTGGCCAAATGTCCTGAGCAATGCCGTCGATCCCGGCTGGGTGCGCACGAAGATGGGCGGGCCCAGCGCGCCGGTCGACATCGAGACCGGGCAGCGAACCCAGGCATGGCTGGCCGTAAGCGACGATCCCGCGGCCAGGGTGAGCGGCCGGTACTGGCATCACCTCCAGCAGGAGCAGCCGGCGCGCGAAGCCGCCGATCGTGAATTCCAGGACCTGCTCGTCGCGAAGCTGGGCGAGCTGACCGGCGTCGCGCTTCCTCGGGATTAGGGATCAAGGCCGGGCCTCAAACGTCCGAGCGCGGTCCTCCGGATTCGTACGGCCCCCGCCGCCAGCGACTTCGATCCTCAAAAACAGGCTGAGGCGGCGATGAAGGAGGCCATCAACGCCGATGGTTTCGAACGGCAGCGCTGGATCCGCGTCGCGCAGGCCTGGCTCGAGCTCGCTCGGCCGCATCATGGTCCCCGCTCTCCGGAGCCGGCCGGCTAGGGCGCGCACTCATAAATGCGCAGAAGTCCGAGCTTGGAGGCTAAGCGGAAATGTTCCGCTCGATCAGAGCATTGCCGTTGTTGACCCGAAGCGGACTCAGGCTTCACTGAATCACCTCGACGGCTCTGTCGAGCACGTCTGTCGGTATAGTGAGTCCAAGTGTTGCAGCGGTCTGCAAGTTCACCACCAATTCGTGTGCGGACAATGTACGGATGGGCATCTCGCCCGGCTTCTCGCCATCGAGAACGTTCTTTACGTACTGTGCCATATGCCGGCTGGCCGTACGGAGGCTCGTGCCGTAGCTGAAGAGGCCGCCCGCGTCAGCCATCTCCCTCGGGAAAATTGTCGGGAGCCGCAGGGCCATGGCCGTCTGTGCAATTCGTATGCGGTTCGGACCAATAATCGGCTCTTCGACGACAATCAAACCATCCGCCTGTTCTCGCTTAATCGCCGCAAAGGCTCCATCAAGATCGGGTTCGGGTCCGAGAACACGCAAAATTTGCGAGGAGAGCCCGCGTTCTCTAATGGCTTGATCGTTGCTGTTGGACATGCACTCGGATACGCCCTTGTCGCTAAGAATTGCCACGCGCGAGAGCTTAGGAGAAACTGACCGCAGCAGATCAACGTGCGTCCTCGCTTGGTTCGGGTCGAAACTCGTCACCCCAGTCTGTTGCTGCCGGGTCTTTCCATGCTTGTGGTGAGGCCGTCGCTGACCGGGTCGACCACAACCGAGTAGATGATCGGAATAGTCGTCGTCACCTTTTGCGCAGCGCGAGCGGTGACGGCTCCAATCAATGCTATGACATCGACATTGGCGCTAGCCAACTCCGCCGCAAAGGCGGGAAGCTTCCCGAGCTCGCCATTAGCAACGCGCTGCTCGAACCTGACAGTCTGTCCTTCAACAAGCCCAAGTTCCTTGAGACCTGTCTTGAAACCCTCAATGGGACGCTCAGTCCCAGCAATCATGATCCCTATAGTCGGAATGTGTTTGGCAGGCATGGTTGACCCCAGGAGAATTGATCAAGTACCAACATAGAAAGCACCAATCATAAAATGGCTGCGCGCGAAAGCTAGTCCGAATCTGGCCCCTCAGCGAAGTTGAGCGTCGTCTGGCGACGGTCCGCTCATTGCGGCTGAACGGACTAGATTCACGCGATCTGAGTTCTTGGCATTTTGATCCATAGCCGACCTTTCGCTCGAGCACCCATCAAGCCGTCTTTGGCCGGAGCCAATTTTGAACGCGATCGGCAGCGTCAGCCCATGGGCCGATTTGTAGACCTTAGCGCAACGTTCGAACGCGGTTCGGATCAAGTCTTGAGTTGCCTGGTCTTGGTGCTTGATGACAGCGCCGGTTAGAACGAGGCTGCCCAACCCACCTCGCCAAAGAGTTTCCGTGTCGGGAACGAAAAAGGAGGCTGTGTGCTCGGTGACCGCCACCGCCGTGAGCCCAGCTCCGTTTAGTAACCGAAGAAATTCGCCCGAGTTGGAGAAACGAAACACATTGTGGCCCTGTGGGACGTCCTTCGGTACCGTTACTCCGATCTCGGCGATGGCTTCACGGAAGACGCCTTGGATTCGCTGGCGCGCCGGATCATCCCACCAAGCGAACGCAATACGTCCGCCTGGCGCTAAGGTTCGGACGCACTCTGCGACAGCAAGTTCCGGCTGGGGAAAATGCCCAAGCCCAAAGGCGCAGACGACCGCGTCGAACATATGATCGAGAAATGGGAGATGTTCTACGTCTGCCTCACGATATTCTATGGCAGGATGCAGCTGGCGTGCCAGCTCTACCATCCGTGGGGACAAGTCAACGCCCACGGCGCGCACGCCGCGATTTGCCGCCTCCGCCGCAAGAGCACCGGGCCCGCTCGCAACATCCAGCAGATTTGTGCCGGGATGCAAATGTACGGCATCGAGAAGCGGCTCGGTCGCTAGAGTAGTCACCGCTGCAAAAAATTCGTGATAACTCTTTGCCAAAGCGTCATGACCTTGGCGTTCGAAGGCACGCAGTCGTTCGGCGTCGCTGCTCGACAGTCCTTCTGAAGACATGATCATTACCTCTTCTGAACGATCCATCCCCAAAACCGCCTCATCATAACAGCGCCGGCGGACGGAAGCATCCTCGGCGTCCGGAAGTGGCCCATCAGCGAAGTGGCGAGCCTTCGCTTTCATGTCAGCTTAATGGGTCGGATGGCTAGATTGGTTCACGCTGAGCTTTTCGCATTTTGACCCGACTCGGACATGAGCAGAGCTTCCTAGGCCGCACACTTGCCGGACTGAACTGAGCAGATACTATCGATCGCGGCGATCCTTGGAGCGGTGGATATGAAGCGTCGGGAATTCATGCTGACGGCCGGTGCGGCTGCATTTTGGTCGGGCCCCGTGCGAGCGCAAAAGGCTGCACCAGTGCCAGTGCTAGGCGTTCTGGGCAGTGGGAGCTCGGAGGGGTGGGCGCCGCTTACGGCCGCATTTCGCCGAGGTCTCGGCGAGGTGGGCTACGTCGAGGGCCAAAACCTTGCCATCGAATACCGCTGGGCAGAGGGCCAGTATGATCGCCTGCCCGCAATGGCGGCCGATTTGGTCCAACGCCAGCTATCCGCGATCGCCGCCTTCACAACCCCGGCGGCATTAGCCGCAAAGAGAACGACCACGGCGATCCCGATCGTTTTCACGACTATCGGCAATCCGGTGCAGATTGGTCTGGTGCCTAGTCTCAGTCGGCCGGCCGGAAACGTCACCGGCGTGACCTCTCTGAACGTAGAGGTCGGACCGAAGCGCTTAGAGTTGATGCACGAACTCCTGCCAGCGGTGAAAGATTTTGCGCTGTTGGTAAATCCGAACAGTCCCACCACGGAAAACCAGTTGAAGGAGATGCAGGCCGCGGCGCATGCGCTCGGCCTGCAGCTCCATGTGTTGCACGCGAGCACCGAGGCCGATTTTGATGGAGTCTTCACTCGTGCAGGCCAATTGCGGTCCGGTGGATTGGTGATCGGCGGAGATATTCTCTTCACGGGGAGTAGCGACAAACTCGCCATGATGGCGCTACGGCATGCGCTCCCGGCCATTTTTCAGGGTGGTACCTTCGCCGCGGCCGGCGGCATGATGGACTATGGCGGTGACTTTGCCGAGGCGAACCGCCTTGCCGGCATCTACGCGGGCCGCATCTTGAAAGGCGAAAAGCCTGCCGAGCTGCCGGTGCAGCAGGCGACCAAGGTTCAGCTGGTTGTCAACCTGAAGACAGCAAAGGCGCTCGGCATCACAGTGTCGCCCTCCCTGCTCGGACGCGCCGATGAAGTGATCGAATAGAGAGGCTGGCCGTTACTCCTAAATATGGTCCCGACTAAATCGCTTCAACCGTTGCGCCGCCTGGCCGTCGCGTGCGATGGTAGTATCGGAAGGATTGGTTGAGGGGATTGAGGGATGCAACGCCGGCTTGCTGCAGTGCTGGCTGCCGATGTGGTCGGATACAGCCGCCTGATGGAGGCCGATGAGGTCGGCACGCTCACATCTCTTAAGTTCCATCGTCGGGAACTGATCAATCCGGCCATCTCGGAACACCATGGCCGCATCGTCAAAACCACCGGCGATGGCATGCTGCTCGAGTTCGCAAGCGTTGTCGATGCGGTGGCATTCGCCGTCAAGGTCCAGCGTGCGATGCTCGCGCGTAACGCAGCCATCCCCGAAAACAGACGAATCGTCTTTCGGATCGGCATCAATGTCGGCGACATCATCATCGACGGCGATGACATATTCGGCGACGGCGTCAACATTGCCGCACGGCTCGAGGGTTTGTGCGAACCCGGCGGCGTCTGCATCTCGCGCGCGGCGAACGACCAAATCAGGGACAAGCTGTCGCTCGCATTCGCCGATCTCGGCGAGCAGACGGTGAAGAACATCGCCCGCGCTGTCGGTGTGTATGGGCTTGCCGCCAAGGACATCATGTCGCTTCCGGACATTGCGGCTTTAGGAGCGGAGGAGCCAGCGCGGCCGATTGCCGCCGATGCACAGGAGATCCACTTCTGTCAGACGAAAGATGGTGTGCAGCTGGCCTATGCCAAGACCGGCCAGGGTCCGCCGATCGTCAAGACCGGCAATTGGATGACCCATCTCGAGTTTGACCTCGAAAGCCCGATCTGGCGGCATCTCTACCGCGAGCTGTCGAGCGAGCACGCCCTCATCCGCTACGATGCGCGGGGAAACGGTCTTTCCGATCGCGAGGTGCCCGATGTCACCTTCGATCACTTTGTCGATGACCTCGAAACCGTCGTCGATGCTGCGAGCATCGATCGTTTCGCGCTGCTCGGCGTCTCGCAAGGCTGCGCGGTAGCGATCGCTTATGCGGTGCGCCATCCAGAGCGCGTCTCCCGTCTCGTGCTTTTTGGCGGCTACGCCGTGGGCTGGAGGAAACGGGCAAGGACGCAGGCCGACAAGGAGACCGGCGAAGCGATGCTCACGCTGGTGCGCGTCGGATGGGGCCAGGAAAATCCGGCATTCCGCCAGCTCTTCACCTCGCAATTCATTCCGGGCGGCACGAAGGAGCAGGCAGACTGGTTCAACGAGTTACAGCGGATCTCGGCGTCGCCCGAGGACGCTGCTCGCAATCTCATGGCGAATGGCGAAACCGACGTGACGGCGCTGCTTGCCAAGGTCAGCGTGCCGACGCTGGTGATGCATTCGCGTCATGAGACGCGGGTGCCCTTTGAAATGGGACGGCGGCTGGCCGCGGGCATTCCCGGAGCACGCTTCGTTCCGCTCGAAAGCCGCAATCACCTGATCCTGGAAGACGAACCTGCCTTCCCGCGCTTCCTCGAGGAAATAAAATCGTTCCTGAAGTCCGATATCGCTGCAGGATGAAGATCAGCCGGCCAAGCCTTCACTCCGCTGATCCCGGTTCGTCTGGACACAAGGGGTCAAGTTCTGTTTCTGACCCATCGCGTTGGTTGGCAAATTTGCGCTTTAGCTCGCTTGCGGGTTGCGGTCGCTATATGAGTACACCGGTGACGAGGTTAAGATTGAATTGGAAGCGGGAATGAAACGGCGAGAATTCATCGCAGCTATTGGCGCCGCGGCTGCGATATGGCCCATCTCCGCCCGCGCGCAGCAGATGCGCCGGATCGGCGTACTTCTGGTTACTTCGGAGGACGATCCGGAGTCTTAGGCCCGGATCGTCGCCTTCGAGAAGGGCCTCAGCAAGCTTGGCTGGAGCGGCGGCCGCAATATCAGGACCGATTATCAGTGGTATCAGGGACAAACCGAACGTGCGCGGACTGCCGCAGCGGAGTTGCTCAAATTGTCGCCGGACGTGATGTTTGCGAATGCGAACCCGGCCGTGCGAGTTTTACAGGAGCTTACCCGCGACGTCCCCGTTGTGTTTACGACCGTCACGGACCCGGTGGGGTCGGGCTTCGTCGAAAGTCTTGCGGGTCCCGGCGGAAATATCACCGGCTTCGCTAACCAGCCGGTCGAAGGGGCGAAGTTCGTGGATCTGCTTATGCAAATTGCGCCCGGCGTCAAGCGCGTGTCGGTGATGGTCGGAAACTCGTCGTCGAGCGATGCAATTTCTCTTTCGGCAGAGAAGGCGGCGTCGAAGTTTCCTGTCGAGACCACCAAAGTCGTGGTGCGTGACGCCTCGATCATCGAGCCGGCTCTGACGGCCTTGGGGAACGCCCCGAATAGCGGCCTGATCGTTCCCGGAGACACTGTCACCTCGTCCAACAGGCAACTTATCGTCCAGTTAGCGGCTGCCCACCGAATACCTTCCGTCTACGGCTTCAAATTCTTCGCTGCGGCGGGTGGCCTACTGTCGTATGGTATCGACGTGACCGGTCAGTTCCTGGACGCGACGAGCTACATTGATCGCATTCTCAGAGGCGAAAAGCCCGCCGACCTGCCGGTACAGCAACCGACGAAATTTTCGCTTGTCATCAACGTCAAAACCGCCAAGACGCTCGGCCTCACAGTGCCGCCAACGCTCCTCGCAGCCGCCGACGAGGTTATCGAATAGAGAGGCAAACTTTTTGCAGCGCGGAGTCCGTTGTTGGCCCGGAGCTGAGCAACGCGATGGCCGTCCTCGAATAAATAGACCGACTTCAGGCCCGCCACAACGACGTTCCAACTGCGCCGTGGCGGCACCAACAGCAACAGGAAGAAAGCCTATGCACAACATAAAGCGGCGCGAATTCATCGCAGCTCTTAGCGGCGCGGTAGCGACTTGGCCGCTTTCGGCGCGCGCGTCAGCGCCTGACCTGAGAGCCATGGATAGTTGCCCCAGCAGCTGGGCTGCGATAGGCATTTCGCGCGGCCTTTTTTCAGCGGGGTTATGATGAGACGACGCGATTTCATGGCCGGCCTTGGCGCCGCAGCGTTGCCTTTGCCGGCGTGCGCTCAATCAAAGAACGATCATATCGCCCACGTCGCCTACTTGGGTGTTGGGAGCCCGGGCGCCTTCGATCCTCGGCAGATCGAAGGGTTCAAACAAGGTCTGCTTGAGAATGGCCTTGTAGAGGGCAGAACGATCGAGGTTGATTACCTGTGGGGCGAAGGTGATCCAAATCGCATCAAACAACTGGCAGCAGATCTCGGACAGCGCGATCTCGATGTCATCGTCACTGCCGGCTCCGAGACGACACTTGCGCTTATAGCCACTGCAACCAAAACGCCCATTGTATTTGCGATCATCAGTGATCCGATTGGAACGGGAGTCGTCAAGAGCCTCAGTCGGCCCGGCGGTAATGTCACCGGTTTGGCGATGTCTGGTACGGATTTGGAGGCCAAACGCGTGGAAGTGCTGAAGGAGGCTGTACCGGCAACGACAAGGATCATGGTCCTGCATGACCCGAAGGTAGGGCCGGCCGGAGTAGCTGAAGTACGGGCGACTGCGCATGCGCTCAAGGTTGAACCATTGATTGTTCAGGCCGCTGATCCCAGTGAATTTGACGGTGCATTCGCGCAGGCGAAGGAACAGGGAGCGGATGCTCTTCTAACCATGGCATCTCCGTTCCTGAATTATAATCGCAAGCGACTGATCGAATTGGCGGGACGCTATCGATTGCCATCGATTTGGTATGGTGCCGCCTTCGTCAGAGAGGGAGGGCTGCTATCGTATGGTCCGAGTTTTCCGGATATGTACCGCCGGTCGGCCGGTTACGTAGCAAAAATTATAGGGGGCGCGAGACCTGCCGACATCCCAGTTGAACAACCTGTAAAGTTTGAGCTGATCATAAATCTCAAGACCTCGAAGGCGCTCGGGCTCGAAATTCCAGTGGTGCTGCTCGCTCGCGCCGACGATGTAATCGAATAGCAGGCCACGTCCGCAAATGGCCCCCTCAGCGGATGCTTCACAGCCGGCTGCTCGTAGTTGGCCTATGACCCCGATGCAGACATCGGCATAGTCCAGCGCGGCTTGTTGTGCTTTGGTGTGCGCTAGGCTGAAGTTGCAAATCTGGAGAATTCTTTGACCGACGACCGCGTAGACCGGCGACTGGCAGCGATATTGGCGGCGGATGTTGCGGGGTATAGCCGCCTCATGGGTGCCGACGAGGAAGGAACTCTGGCCCGGCTGAAGACGATCAGAAGCGTTCTTGTCGATCCTACCATCACCGCGTATCGCGGCCGGATCGTCAAGACAACGGGCGACGGCGTACTCGTCGAGTTTGCCAGTGCTGTAGATGCAGCGCGAAGCGCGCTCGAGATCCAGCGCAAGATGGCCGCGCAAAACGCGGACGCTTCAAAGGGCGCCGCGATCGAATTCCGCATCGGCATCCACGTCGGTGACATCATTTTTGATGAGAACGACATTTTCGGCGATGGGGTCAACATCGCGGCTCGTCTCGAAGGGATTGCGGAGCCCGGAGGCGTTTGCATCTCCGACGACGCCCATCGGCAAATTCGCGGCAAGGTCAATATCGTTTTCGACGATGTGGGACCGCAGGTCTTGAAGAACATCACTGAACCGATGCGCGCATGGCGTTGTCAAATCAATGCGAACGCATCTCCGGCGCAGCCGATAAAGTCGTCCCCCGAGACGGCCCAGCCTCTCGCGATCACCGACAGGCCCTCCATTGCCGTGCTGCCCTTCACCTGTTTTTCGGAGGAGCGCGAGTTCAAGTTTCTGACGGAGGCCATGAGCGAGGATTTGATCACGATGTTGGCACGGATTCCCGGCTTTGTCGTCATCGCCCGGCAATCCGCCTTTGCTTATCAGGGCCGCTCGGTCGATAGCCGCCAGATCGGGCGCGAACTCGGGGTCCGCTATATCATCGAGGGAAGTGTGAGGCCCGTCGGCCGGCAGCTTCGTGTCGGCACGCAGTTGATCGAAGCGACGACCGGCGGACAGCTCTGGGCCGACCGGTTCGACGGACAAGCCGAAGACATCCTTGAACTGCAGGACCAAATCGTGCGCGCGATCGCCAGCCGGATCGAACCGGAACTCGTCCGCGCTGAAGTTGCCCTGATCCGGCGTCGGCGCGACGCCAATCCGAGCGCCTGGTCATGCTTCCGCCAGGGGGCGGGGATGATCAGCCTCAAAGGTTGGAGCGAAGAAACGCTGACCCAGGCCGCCGCTCTGTTGCGTCAAGCTGCGGCTCTCGACCCTGATTTTGCGCTCGCGCGCGCCCAGCTCGCCCTCTTTTTATCGTTGGGCGCGCGGCTTGGCCTTGTCGCAGATGGCACCGCGGCCGTGACGGAAGCGCGCAGGGAAGCCGAACGGGCGGTGGCGATCGAGCACGATGCTTCCGAAATCCTCGGCTATGCCGGCTGCGCCTTGGCAGAGCTGGGCGATTCGCAACGCGGCACCGAGCTACTGGAACGGGCGATCGAGAACGACCCCAGCAATGCGCAGGCTTGGGTCGCGCTGGGGACCGCGCAATGCTTTCTCGAGAAGATGGATCCTTCGGGCCTGGAAAAATTGCAGCACGGGATGCGGCTCAGCCCCCGCGATCATCGGTTGGGGTTCTGGGGAACGTTCTATGCACTGGCTTTGGCGAGGAATCGTCAGATCACCGAAGCCCACGAGGAAGTCCGGGCAGCCTGCCGTCGCGATCCGCAGTTCTATGTCGCTCGTGTGGTCCTGGCGGTCGTAGCGGCAGGACTTGGCAGGAAGGAGGAGGCCGTAGCAGCGCTGAACGAAGCACGACGCTTGCGCCCACGGCTCTCGCTGGACGAGATTGAGTTTTTGGTGGGACGTCGCGCAGCGCTTCTCGCTGCTCTCTGGAGCGAGGTTTCCACATCCTCGCAGTAACCACCAGCATGCGGATGGTTCCGCTGCCGACGAGAGACGCAACAAAGCCGCTTTTGTGCTGGCCCATTTGGGACCGTGCGATCGGCGCGGAACACGTCCGCTCATCAAGGCTTGCCGGAAGTCACGGCCGCGGGTTCGTACCAACGCGATTGGCCCGAAGGCGAAGAGATTCGGAAAACTGCATAAGTCCGCAGCTAGGGGCAGACCGGAAATCGGCGGCGTAGCCCTCGACTGCCGCCTTTGACCCGAACCGGTCATTGCGTTGGCATTAAAAACTCGACGGGTCTCGGGAATCTTACTCCCTTTCGTAGGCACCTGAGGGGGGGTAGCCTGAAAAGAAAGAGCTGCTCTTGGAAACGGGACGGGCCGAAGTTCCCGTTTGGACGAACGGGCAGCGATCATGCCGTCGGCAGGCACCGCACCTTCAAATCAACCGACGTTCTTTTTGTCGCCGGTGTTAGCAGCATTCGCAATCGCGCGCGTGCGCAAGGGCGCATTCGAGGCGAGGAGGAAAGAATGACTGGGCTAAACTGGAAATAGAAAGCCACATTTTGGAGGAGGTTAGGATGAAAAAGCTTTTTGTCGCCGCCGCGTTGATCGCGTTTGCAAGTTCTGCGATGGCGCAAGACGCGATGAAGGTGGTCAAGCCCGATGGGTTGACATGGAAAGAGCATCCGATCTTCAAGGGAGCGCAAACCGCCATCCTGATCGGTGACCCAACGAAGGCCGAGACGATCGTTCAGCGCGTGAAATTCCCTCCGAACTATAAAGTTGCCCCGCACACTCATCCCTATGCCGAGGTCGTCACCGTGATGAGTGGCAGCTTCGGGAGTGGCATGGGGGAGAAGTTCGACTCCTCGAAAGGCGAGATATTGAAGCCGGGTTCCGTCTTCGCGCTGCCGGTGAAGCACGCCCATTATGTTTGGACGACAAACGAGGAGACGGTCGTCCAAATTGTGTTCACCGGCCCGGGGGGCATCGACTTCATCGACCCAGCCGACGATCCGCGCAAGAAGTAAAAAGACACCACCGGCGGAAGCGTAACTGATTTAAAAAGAGAGCCCGTTTCAGTTGGCGGCCTGTTTCGTCATTCCGAACCACAGGCGTGATGTCGGCTCGTGGCCCATCGCTTCAGTTGGCGTAGTGCCGCGCGATGTCTGAAGTTGACGGCAGACCGGAAGTAACTGGCCGACTGCAAAAACGACGCGATTGACCCTCAGCCGATATCCGACTTGACATAAGTGAGTACAGTCCTCGATGTTGCCTCTTCCCGACGGGAGTGGCTTTCAACACAAATGGATCGAGGACCGCAATGGCGGCTTATGTGATTTTTGATGTCGATATTCGTGACCCAAAGCGATACCAAGAATTCATGTCAGGCGTAAAGCCTGCCTTGGAAATGGCCGGAGCAAAATATCTAGCGCGGGGCGGAGCTCACAAGGTTTACGAAGGAGATTGGGAACCTCGAAGGATTGTCTTATTGGAATTCCCATCAGTTGCGGCTTGGGAGTCGTTTTATAACGGCGCAACGTACCAAGGACTGAAAAGCGTAAGAGACGCTTGCAGCTCCGCGCGTTTGGTCAGTGTGGAGGGCCTCGGCTGACCGGCTCTTTAGAGCCGCACGTTTTGAAGTCTAGCCCATCACTTCGGTTGGCGCAGTGCAGCGACATGTCTGAAGTTGGGGGTAGATCGGAAGTAGCGGGCCAACTGCAAAAATGGCGCGATTGACCCAACGCGAACATGCCGCAGCTCTCTGACCCGCTTGCTAGACGGATTTGGAGGGATACTATCCGCCGGAGCCTTCGGACGGATGCATATGAAGCGACGCGATTTCATTCTGGCGGCCGTTGGCGCTGCGGTCTCTTTGTCAAAGACGGCGCAAGCGCAACAGGCTTCACGGGTTGTGGGCGTTCTTGGAAGTGCATCGCAACAAGCTGTTCGAATGAATTTTGCGCCGGCAAAAGCTCGGTTGGCAGAGATGGGCTATGTCGAAGGGCGCAATCTGACCATTGAGTACCACGGCGCAGACGATCAATTGGATCGGCTGCCTTTGCTAGTCGCCGATCTCGTTCAGCGCCGCGTGGCCGCCATTGTTGCATTGACCGGACCGGCAACTTCTGCGGCCAAGGCCGCGACCTCGTCAATCCCAATCATTTTCTTTACCGGCTTTGACCCCGTCGCGAGCGGCTTTGTAAAGAGCTTGAACCGACCGGGCGGCAACGTCACCGGCGTCTTCATTTTTGGTCCAGAATTGATTTTCAAGCGACTGGAGCTCATTCACGACTTAGTACCGGCAGCAAAGACCATCGCCTTCCTCTACACTCAAACCGCCATCAAATCGGGAGATGTCCCTCTCAAGAACTTGCAACAAACGGCCGAAGCGATCGGCGTGAAATTGCTCTTTCTTAACGTAGCTGGCGCCACTGATCTCGATCAGAGTTTCGCAAGGGCGGAAGGCGAAGGCGCTGCTGCGCTAATTGTGCACAGCGATCCTATATTCCTGAACAACCGTGAAAAAATAATCGCGCTGGCGGATCGCCACAGATTGCCCACAATTTATTTCATCCGCCAATATGCCGCAGAAGGTGGCTTGATAAGCTACGGACCAAACTATACCGATGCTTTTCGTCAAGTTGGTGACATTGTTGGTCGCGCGCTGAAGGGCGAAAAACCCGAAGACTTGCCTGTGCAGCAGGTTACAAAGATAGAGCTCGTCATCAACGCGAAAGCAGCAAACTCACTTGGCCTTACAGTTCCGGTCGCCTTGCTCGGCCGAGCCGACGAGGTGATCGAATGAGCGCCCACTTTGCTGCGTTGCATGAGTCCGGTTGTGGCCCAGGCTGTGTGAAAAGGCTCTGTTTGAAGTGATTCGCGCGCTAAGATTCCCGACGATTTTGCGGGGCATCTGATGAAGC
>NZ_LBKA01000169.1:0-17774 GCF_028128955.1 Bradyrhizobium sp. CCBAU 11386 | reverse complement strand
TACCCCGGTCAGCTTTTGTAGCGCGAAACAGGTAACTCCGAGTCTTCGCCAAACCACTCCCTGTGGTTATGGGTCCCGGCCCCCCGTGCGCAATTGCGCACTAGGCCGGGACGACGAGTTGAGTTTGAGGCGCGCGTCGGGCCGACGGCTGAATCAATTCCCCAGCGGCCGCGTCGCCTTGCGCCGCTTGGTCGACTGCGTCGGCACATCGGCCGGCTCGTCCTTCAACGCGCCGATCTTGCGCAGCGCTGCGTCCGCGGCGCGCTCGCCGCTGTCCCAGGCGCCGTCGACGGTGCCCCACAGCGTCTCGTGGGTGGCCTCGCCGGCAAGGAACACATTGCCGATCGGCTCGGTCAGGATTTTTCGCGAGAGCTGACCGCCGGGCGAGGACGCCGACATCGCGCCCATCACGAAGGGCGAGGCATTCCAGCGCGTCGCGCTGGTCTTCTGCACGGTGGCCGCGGCCTCGCTGCCGAACAGTTTTGCGATCCATTCCTTCGCGAAGGCCGCCATCGCCTTCTCGCCCTGCTCCGACAGATCGCGGCCGAACGAGCCGCCGACATCGATCGAGCACAGCGAGGAGCCGCCGATATTGGCGAACATCAGCGCCGTGCGCGTCGAATTGCTCTGCTCGATGAGAATGTCGTCGCGCGCGAGCCCGAGCGGATTGCCCGGCAGTTGCAGCACGATGTGGTCGTAGCTGCCGAGGGTGAGCTTTGACGCCGCGTCTAACGTGCGCTTGGGAATATCGGGCGCGAACTTGATCGCGCCTGCGATCAGTACGTTGGTCGAGACCGTGATGATGGCGGCGCGCGCGGCGATCTTGCCTCCTTGCGTCTCGACGCTGACGTCGCGGTTGCTCCAGGTGATGCGGCTCGCCGGCGTCGACAGCGCGACCGGCGCCTGCTCGCCGAGCTTGGTGATGAGCGTACCCAGACCCTGACGGCAGGCGATCGCGGCATTGCGGTCCTGTGCGCGCGCCTTGTCGATCGCCGACAGCTCCTTCAGGTCCTTGCCGGCAAAGCTCGCGCCCAGCATGAACTCGGCCGCGCCCGCCCAGTCGCCGAGATCCTTCGGCAGCACGGAGGCGCAGGAGGTATCGAGCTTGCCGCGCGCGGCCTCGTCGATGGCGCGGTTGGCGCGCACCAGCGCCGCCAAGAATTCCTCGGTCTCGCCGGCACGCGCGTTGCGGCGGCCGATGCGCATCTTCTGGCCCGACGGCGCGGGCAGAACGTCGAGCCCGGCGCTGCGCGCCAGCCCGATCATCGGATTGGTCTCGGGATTGTGCATCCAGCGCGCGCCGCGGTCGAACGGCACGTCGAAGGTCGTCGTATCCGTGATGCAGCGGCCGCCGACTTGCGATGCCGCCTCGACCACCACGACCTTGCGATTGGCCGCCATGATGCGCCGCGCTGCGGCAATTCCGGCTGCCCCCGCGCCGATCACGACGATGTCAGCCTCGCGCGGCAGGGGGGCGGCGGTTGCGCGCAGGACCGGCATCGCCGCAAAGGCCGCCGACGCCGAAAGGAAGCCGCGGCGCGTGATTGTCATGGCATGGTTTCCGGAGACTTGCGGCGAACGGGAACAGCCAGCGAACCTTGCCGTATCTCATGTTGCACGGCAACCATCATGGTGAATCAATCGTGCTTGATCTCACAGAGTGATGAACCGAATTGCAACACGTTTCGACCATGATAGAGAAGGAAAAAAGGTGGCCGGAAAAGGCCGCGGGGGAGTTCGACATGGGGACGGTCCTAGATTCATTCGGCAAGCTGATTGCCGCGTACCTCTCGAAGGAGGTGCCGGGCTATGAGCCGTTCACGCCGAGCGATCCCGAGCACCTGCGCGGCATCATCGAGCCCGGCGACGTGCTGCTGGTCGAGGGCAACAACCGCATCTCCGGCATCATCAAATACCTGACGCAGTCGACCTGGTCGCATGCCGCGCTCTATGTCGGCCCGATCGAGGGTGCGGAAGAGCCCAACGGCGAGCCGCATGTGCTGATCGAGGCCAATATCGGCGAAGGCGTCACCTCGGCGCCGCTGTCGAAATACTTCCCCTATCACACCCGGGTCTGCCGCCCGGTCGGGCTGTCCCATGAGGACCGCACCACGGTCTGCCGCTATGCGATCAACCGCATCGGCTTCGGCTACGACACCAAGAACATCGTCGACCTGATGCGCTTCCTGTTTCCGCTACCGATACCGCAGCGCTGGCGGCGCCGCATGATCGCGATCGGCTCGGGCGATCCGACCAAGATCATCTGCTCGGCGCTGATCGCGCAGGCCTTCGACGCCGTGCGCTATCCGATCCTGCCCAAGATCACCAAGGCCGGCAGCCGCGCCGCGCGCCGCGAGATCCTGCACATCCGCGATTCCTCGCTCTACATGCCCCGCGACTTCGACATCTCGCCCTATTTCGAAGTCGTCAAACCAACCATCGTGCACGGGTTCGACTACACGGCCCTGCACTGGGCCGACAAGCAAAAGCCGCTCGAGGAGGTAGCGGGCACATTCAGTGTGTTTCCAGAAACGATCAGTGCGCCGCCGCTCGTTCCTGAAGCGGCTGACGAAGAGGCGCCGGATAAGATTCCGGCTGAGCAAGTAGACGCGCAGCCCGCGGAGATGGTCGAACGCGCCGCCGCTGAGCATGTCTCGCTGCTGAAGAAGCTGGCGATGTACCGCCCACGGCGCCGCGGACGGGCGCGCGAGAGCGCGGCTTAACTCCGCCGTCGTCCTGGCGAAAGCCAGGAGACCTATTCCCCCAGGGAGACGTTTGGCGAGGACTCGTCGTTCGGTACCGCTACCGAACGCAATCGATAGATACCGCGGTATGGGTCCTTCGCCAGGACGACGTTGGGGAGATATCGTGCGCTTCCCCAACGACCGAAGAATACGAAACTACCTTTCCGCCCGTCCGATCACTGCCATCAGCTCCGCGATCTTGGCGCGCTGGTCGGCCTTGTCGCCGCTCGTGATGGCGTGCTCGACGCAATGGGCGACGTGGTCCTTCAGGACCTCCTCCTCGACCCGGCGCAGCGCGGCGCGCACCGCCGAGATCTGCGTCACGATGTCGATGCAGTAGCGGTCTTCCTCTACCATTTTCGACAGGCCGCGAACCTGCCCCTCGATCCGGCCGAGGCGTTTTCCGACAGATGCCTTGATGTCCTTGCGCATGCCGTCTATATACCCCTACCGGGTATGGGTTGCAAGACCGAGCACAAGGCCGGAGCATGGGAATGAACGACGCCGAACACAGGCATCATCACGACGCGGACGGTCACACCGGATGTGGCTGTTCGAGCAAGGCCGCGACGACGCCGAACGAGAAACCCGCGGCGGCCTCATGCTGCGGCGGGCACGGCGATCACGCCGGCCACGCCCATCATCACACCCATGACCATGGCGATGCCGCGACGACGGTCCGCGACCCCGTCTGCGGCATGACGGTCGACCCCGCGACGTCCAAGCACCGGTTCGAGCATCACGGCGAGACCTTCCATTTCTGCTCGGCCGGCTGCCGCACCAAGTTCGCCGCCGATCCCGCAAAATACCTCGCCAGGGAGAAGGCGAGCGAGCCGGAGATGCCCGCGGGCACGATCTACACCTGCCCGATGCATCCGCAGATCCGCCAGGTCGGACCCGGCACCTGCCCGATCTGCGGCATGGCGCTGGAGCCGGAGGTCGCAAGCCTGGAGACCGGCCCCAATCCCGAGCTCGCCGACATGACACGGCGGTTCTGGATCGGCGGCGCGCTGGCGCTGCCACCGGTGGTGCTGGAGATGGGCGGCCATCTCGCGGGCCCGCACAGCTGGATCGATGCGACGCTGTCGAACTGGATCCAGCTCGTCTTCGCCACCCCCGTGGTGCTGTGGGCCGGCTGGCCGTTCTTCGTCCGCGGCTGGCAGTCGCTGGTGACGCGTAACCTCAACATGTTCACGTTGATCGCGATGGGCACCGGCGTCGCTTACGTCTACAGCATCGCCGGCACCGTCGCGCCGCAGATCTTCCCCGCCACCTTCCGCGGCCATGAGGGCGCGGTTGCCGTCTATTTCGAGGCAGCCGCGGTCATCACCGTGCTGGTGCTGCTTGGCCAGGTGCTGGAGCTGCGCGCCCGCGATGCGACGTCGGGCGCGATCAAGGCGCTGTTGCAGCTCGCGCCAAAGACCGCACGCCGCGTCGAGCTTGATGGCAGCGAGCATGAGGTCGAGATCGATACGCTCCATGCCGGCGATCGTCTTCGTGTCCGCCCCGGCGAGAAGGTGCCGGTCGACGGCGTCATCCTGGAGGGGCGCTCCTCGCTCGACGAGTCGCTCGTGACGGGCGAATCCATGCCGGTGACGAAGGAAACCGGCGCAAAGGTCATCGCCGGCACGCTCAACCAGTCCGGCAGCTTCATCATGCGTGCCGACAAGGTCGGGCGGGAGACGCTGCTGTCGCAGATCGTGCAGATGGTCGCCGATGCGCAGCGCTCGCGCGCGCCGATCCAGCGCCTGGCCGATCAGGTCGCCGGCTGGTTCGTGCCCGCCGTCATCGTCGTCGCCCTCGCCGCCTTCGCGGCCTGGGCCTGGTTCGGGCCGGAGCCGCGGCTGGCCTTCGGCCTGGTCGCCGCCGTCAGCGTGCTGATCATCGCCTGCCCCTGTGCGCTGGGGCTCGCGACCCCGATGTCGATCATGGTCGGCGTCGGCCGCGGCGCGCAGGCGGGCGTCCTGATCAAGAACGCGGAATCGCTGGAGCGGATGGAGAAGATCGACACGCTGGTGGTCGACAAGACCGGCACGCTGACCGAAGGCAAGCCCAAGGTGGTCGCGATCGTGCCGGCTTCGGGCTTTGCGAACGACGACATTCTCCGCTGGGCGGCCAGCGTCGAGCGCGCCAGCGAACATCCGCTGGCCGACGCCATCATGCGCGCGGCCAAGGAGAAGCAGCTCACACTCGGCCAGGTCGAGCAGTTCGATTCGCCGACGGGCAAGGGCGCGACCGGCAAGGTCGACGGCAAGACCATCGTGCTCGGCAACGCGAGATATCTGTCGTCGATCGGGATCGACACCAAAACACTCGACACCGAGGCCGAACGCCTGCGTGGCGATGGCGCAACGGTCATCAACATGGCCGTCGATGGCCGGCTCGCCGGCCTGTTCGCGATCGCCGATCCGGTCAAGGCCTCGACGCCCGAGGCGCTGAAGGCCCTCGCCGCCGAGGGCATCAAGGTGATCATGCTGACCGGTGACAACCGCACCACGGCGCAAGCGGTGGCGCGCCGGCTCGGCATCGCCGAGGTCGAGGCCGAGGTGCTGCCGGACCAGAAGAGCGCGGTGGTGACGAAGCTGCAAAAGGCCGGCCGCAGCGTCGCGATGGCCGGCGACGGCGTCAACGACGCCCCGGCACTGGCCGCCGCCGAAGTCGGCATCGCCATGGGCACCGGCACTGACGTGGCGATGGAGAGCGCCGGCGTCACCCTGTTGAGGGGCGATCTTGTCGGCATCGTGCGCGCGCGAAAGCTGTCTCAGGCGACGATGAGCAACATCCGCCAGAACCTGTTCTTCGCCTTCATCTACAACGCCGCCGGCATTCCGATCGCGGCCGGCATCCTCTATCCGACCTTCGGCGTCCTGCTGTCGCCGATCATCGCTGCGGCGGCGATGGCGCTGTCCTCGGTGAGCGTGGTCGGCAATGCGCTGCGGCTTCGTACGACCCGGCTGTGAGGTAAAGGTCCTCTCCCTCTCCCCGTTCTTACGGGGAGAGGGCTGGGGTGAGGGGCTGCTTCCGCGAATTCACGACAAGTGAGACTCGCGGAGAGTCCCCCTCACCCGGAATTCAAGCTAGGCTTGAATTCCGACCTCTCCCCGCAAGCGGGGCGAGGTAAGGAGAGCGGCGCCGCACGAGGGAGCATTTGATGCAGCGAATTACGATCACGATCGAGGACGATCTGCTGGCGGAGATCGACGCCGCGGCAGAGGCGCGCGGCTACCAGAACCGCTCCGAGATCATCCGCGACCTCGCACGCGCCGGACTGCAACAGACGTCAGAGGATACGGCGCAGACCGGCCCCTGCGTCGCCGGTCTCGTCTATGTCTACGACCACGCCGCCCGCGATCTCTCGAAACGCCTGGTGCAGGAATTCCACGGCCATCACGACCTCGCGCTGGCGACACTGCATGTCCATCTCGACGACAACAATTGCATGGAGATGACGGCGCTGCGCGGCGCCGCGGATGAGGTCAGGCATTTCGCCGACCACATCATCGCCGAACGCGGCGTGCGCTACGGGCGTGTGGTGATGATCCCGACGGGGGAAGGGAAGCAGGCGAAGGTGCGCAAGCATGCGCACCGGCACGAGTAGGTTCAAGCTCTCGTGCCCCGGACGCAGCGCAGCGCTTCTTTAGCGGTGCGCTGCAGAGCCGGGGCCCACAACCTGGAGCGAGATGGATCCCGGCTCTGCGTCGAGTCATTGCATGCCGCGCCGCGTCCGGGACACGAGCGCAAATTAGGCACCCAGCCTCACGCCGCCCTCGCCGCGCTCCCGCACGGCAGGCCCGCGCGCGCGACGCCGCCATACAGCGCTTCGTTCGGCATCTCCTCGCGCAAGATCCTGCGCACTCCGATCAGCTTCTCCAGGTCGATGCCCGTGGCAAAGCCCTTGCTCTCGCACAGGAATACGAGATCCTCGAACACGACATTGCCGGTCGCGCCGGGCGCGAAGGGGCAGCCGCCGAGGCCGCCGAGCGATCCGTCGAGGATGCGGACGCCCTCGTCTAGTGCCGCCGCGGCGTTCGCGATCCCCATGCCGCGGGTGTCGTGGAGGTGGATGCAGATCGGCTTTCGCCCTGCGAGCTTCACCGCGGCGCGCGACAATTCGGCGACCTGCTTCGGGCCGGCATAGCCGACGGTGTCGGCGATCGCGACGAAATCAACGCCGGCCTCGAGGCATTTGTCGACCAGCCGCAGCACCTCGGCAGGATCGACCGCGCCGGCGATCGAGCAGCCCAGCGCCATCGAGATCGCGGCGTTCACGAGCGGCTTGTGCGAGCTGGCGTCGCGCATCTCGCAGAGCCGCCTGACATTGGCAATCGCGGATTCGCGCGAGCGGTGGGCGTTGGCCTGGCTGTGCTCCTCCGTGGCCGAGACCACCGAGGCGATCTCGCCGACGCCGGATTCCAGCGCCTCATTGACGCCGCGCTCGTTGAGCGCAAGCGCGACGCCGTGAGCCCCAGGCAGGCTTGCGACCGCCCCGATGACATCGCGAACATCGACGAATTGCGGGAAGGTCTTCGCCGGCAGGAACGAGCCGACCTCGAAATGCCGCACGCCCGCAACATACTCCTCGCGTACCCAGCGCTTTTTGGCCTCGGTCGATGGAAATTTCTTCACGAGCTGGAGCCCGTCGCGCAGGCCGACCTCGCGCAGGCTGACGCGATCTGAGGGGTAAATCGTCTCGATCCGGCTCATGCGCGCCTCCCTTGGACTTTGGATGTGATGTCGGCGTCGATCTCGGCACGAACGGCGGATGTGTCGGCGCCGAGCGGCGCGACCTTCAGGCCTTCGCCGAGATGGCTGCCGTTCCACTCGACCGGCAGAGCCGGCACATGGAACGGCTTGCCGTCGGCGGTGAAATTGCTGACGAGCCCGCCCGGGCGCAACACATGGGGATCGGTGAGGAGATCCTCGGGCCGGTTGATCGGCGAAAAGCAGATGTTGAGCGCGTCGAGCTTTTGCGACAGCTCTGCCACGTTCTGCTGCCGGATGATCCCGGCGACGCGCGGAATGATCCGCGGCCGCGCCAGGATACGGTCGGTCGTGGTGCGCAAGGCGGGATCTTCGAGAAGCTCGGTCAGGCCGAACTCCCGGCAGAAGCTCTGCCAATGCCCCTCGGTCACGACGCCGATGAAGATGCGCTCGCCGTCCGCGGCATCAAAGATATCGTAGATCGGCCAGGCGTGCTCGCGCTCGGGCATCGAACGCGGCTTGTTGCCGGTCATCTCGTATTCGACCATGTGCTGGGCGACCAGGAACAGGCAGTTCTCGAACAGGCCGATGCGGATGTCGGCACCGTCGCGTTTTCCCCCGCGCTTCTGGTAGAGCGCGGCGAGGATCGCGATCACGCCGAACATGCCGCCCATGATGTCGTTGGCGGAGGAGCCGACGCGCTGCGGCTTCTCCCTGGTGCCGGTCATGGCAGCGAGGCCCGACATCATCTGCACGACCTCGTCGAGCGCGGGGCGATGCTCATAGGGGCCGGACAGAAAGCCCTTGTGGCCAGCGATGATCAGATGCGGATGCCGGCGGCGTAATTCCTCGGCACCTAACCCCTGCTTCTCCAGCAGGCCATCGCGAAAATTCTCCAGGAACACATCCGCCGTCGCGAGCAGACGGTGCATGGTGTCGCGATCCTCGGGCTTCTCAAAGTCCAGCACGACGCTGCGCTTGCCGCGGTTGAACAGCGGAAAGAACGCCGTCCCCATGCCGCCGAGGGAACGGGTCTTGTCGCCGGAGGGCGGCTCGACCTTGATCACCTCGGCGCCGAGCTGCGCGAGGATCATGCCGCAGGTCGGACCCATGACCATGTGGGTCATCTCGACGACCCGCACGCCTTCGAGCGGCAATCCGGCCTCAGTCATGCATCACTCCCTGTTCGTCCACCCAGGAGACTAGGCCTTCACAAGCCTTCTGAAAAATATAATCTGTCGAAGATTGCCTTCGCAGTTCTAGAACGCTTGATCGCCCATGGATTCACGCCAGCTCCGCTATTTCATCGCCGTCTACGAGCAGCGGAACCTGTCGCGCGCGGCTGACCAGGTGAACGTCGCGCAATCCGCGCTCAGCCATCATATCTCGAACCTGGAGGCCGAGTTCGCAACGCCGCTGTTCGAGCGCAAGTCGCGCGGCATGGAACCGACGGCGGCTGGCGAGCGGCTCTATGAGCACGCGCGCATCATCCTGCGCGCGATGGCGGAGGCCGAGACCGAGGTGCGCGAGGGCGCCCGCGTCATCGCCGGCGAGATCTCGATCGGCATGGCCAATTCCGGCGTCAAGGCGATCGGCGTCGAGCTGATGCGCACGGTGCTGACCAAATATCCCAAGCTCAAATTGTCGCTGACCGAAAGCCTGTCCGGCGCGACGCTGATGCACCTGATGGTCTCCAACGTCGACCTCGCACTGGTCTACAATCCGCCGTCGGAGAAGGAGCTGATTACGGAGGCCGTGCTCGAGGAAGAGATGTTCCTGGTCGGCATTCCGAAACTGGTCGGCAAGGGCAAGGCGCCGATCCGGTTCGAGGAGCTGAGCCGGATGCCGCTGATCCTGCTTCGTTACGGTCTCGGCCTGTCCTCGCGCGCGCTGCTGGACGATCCGGTCCTGCTCAAGCGGCTGGAAGGCGGCGCCATCCTGCACGCCAACTCGATCACCGGCATGACCGGCGCGCTGGTGGAAGGGCTCGGCTGCACCATCGCGACAAAGCTGTTCGCGCGCGAGGAGCTCGCGGCCGGCCGGCTGATCGCACGCAAGGTGATCGAGCCGAAGCTGACCCGCACGCTCTATCTCTGCCGCCTGCGCAACCGCCCGATGACCTACGCCATGGAAGAGATGCGCCGTCTGATGCTCGCATTGATCGCCGAGCAGGTGCGCAGCGGCGGCTGGCAGGCGGAGCTGGCGGGGTAAGGGGCGACCAATACATCCGGCGTCATGGCCGGGCTCGACCCGGCCATCCACGCCTCGCCACACCGCACCAGGAACGTGGATGCCCGGGACAAGCCCGGGCATGACGACCTCTCGAAATGCCGATCTGCGGTTGCGCTAACGCGAGCGCGGGGCGAGGCGAAGAAACCACGAGTTCGAAATTCTCGAACGCTTCCATCGATATGTTCTTCTGGATTTCCGCCCTTGACCGGCCAACATGGCGCGATCCGGCAGAGTTCACGACACACAACAGAGATGAGCCGCCGGGAACCGCGTGCGATCCGCACGCCAGGGGGAGGACATCATGAGCGTTGTCGGCATCGACGCAGGCTTTGAGCTCGGCGCTGCGCCGTCCGTGCCGGACGAGATCTCGCGGCGACTCGAGGCAATGCCGGGGACGTCCTATGTCTGGCGCCTCGTCATCCTGCTCTCGCTCGGCGGCTGCTTCGAGATCTACGATCTGTTCCTCACCGGCTATATCGCGCCGGGCCTGAGCCGCAGCGGACTTTTGAGCACGACGACGCAGGCGTTCTTCGGCTTCGCCGGCATCGGCGCTTTCGTCGCCGCGACCTTTGCCGGCCTGTTCGTCGGCACCTTCTTCCTCGGCTTCCTCGCCGACCGCTTCGGCAGGCGCGCGATCTTCACCTATGCGCTGCTCGGCTACACCGCGGCCTCCGTGATCATGGCCTGCCAGACCTCTCCGGAAGGACTGCTGTTCTGGCGCTTCCTCGCCGGCATCGGCATCGGCGTCGAGGTCATTACCATCGACGCCTACATCACCGAGCTGGTGCCGAGCCGAATGCGCGGGCGCGCCTTCGCGGTGAACCAGTCGATCATGTTCGTCGCCGTCCCCGTCGTCGCCTTCCTCGCCTGGTGGCTGGTGCCGCTCGCGCCTTACGGTGTCGAGGGCTGGCGCTGGGTGGTCCTGATCGGCGCGGCCGCCAGCATGATCATCTGGGTGCTTAGGCTGTTCCTGCCCGAAAGCCCGCTCTGGCTGGCGCGGCACGGCCGCAACGAGGAGGCGCTTCGCATCCTGACGACGCTGGAGGCTGCCAGCGGCGGTGCCGGCTCACGGCCCGCGACGTCGCCTGCGCGCCAGGCGGTGCGATCGACCACGAATGTCGGCTTCGCCGATTTGTTCCGCCCGCCCTATCTCTCGCTCGTGGTCCTGTTCATGGTGTTCAACCTCTGCCAGGCCTTCGGCTTCTACGGCTTTGCCAATTGGGTGCCGACGCTGCTGGTCGAGAAGGGCATCAACGTCACCAAGAGCCTGCAATATTCCTTCATCGTCGCCTTCGCCTATCCGATCGCGCCGCTGCTCGCTTCGAGCTTCGCCGACAAATTCGAGCGGCGCTGGATCATCGCCGGCGCCTGCGTCGCCATCATCGTCTTCGGCATGGCGTTCGCGCAATTGACCGAGCCCGCTCTGCTGATCGTCTGCGGCGTGCTGCTGACGGCCTGCAACACCACGATGTCCTATGCCTACCACGCCTATCAGACCGAGGTGTTTCCGACCCAGATCCGGGCACGTGCTTCCGGCCTCGTCTATTCGATGAGCCGGCTGAGCGCGACGTTCTCGGGCTTCATCGTCGCCTACATGCTGAAGGAAGGCGGCGTCACCGGCGTGTTCGGCCTGATCACCGCGGCCATGCTGATCGTGGTGATCGCGATGGCGCTGTTCGGTCCGAACGTGCGCGGCAAGCCGCTGGATGCGATGTGAGTGGCCCTCACCCCGCTGCGACCAATCCGGCCATCAGCGGCGCCGCCGCGCTGGGGTTCGGCCGCTGGAGCACCGTCTGCAGCGCTATCACCTGCTGGGCCGGCATCGCCGGCGAAGCCCTGGGCCGCGGCACGGTAGCAGGTCAACAACCCTTGCCGAAGCGATCCGGCATGTCTACCTCTCGCGGGTGGTTTCGTGAGAGGGTCCCCCATGCTGGATGCCGCCGTGAAGGCGCTGTCGCAAATGATCTCACCGCCGATGCGCTCGATCCTGTGGCGATCGATCGGGCTTGCGCTCGTGCTGATCACCGTGCTCGCGATCGGCTTGCAGCGGCTGCTCAGCTGGTTCGCGACCTATGGCGAAGTCTGGCTTGAAGGCCTGCTCGGTCCCGGCTGGCACACTTCGCTCGAAGTCCTGGCCTGGATCGTCTCGATCGCGGCGGGCCTGGGCGTCGTGTTCGGAGCGGTGTTCCTGATGCCGGCGATCACTTCGCTGGTGGCGAGCCTGTTCGTCGACGACGTCGCCGACCATGTCGAGCGCGAACACTATCCCGCCGAACGGCCGGGCGTGGCGCTGCCTTTCAGCCAGGCGATCTACGAGGGCGTCAAGACCGCGTTGCTGACCATCCTGGTCTATCTGATCGCGCTGCCCTTCGTGTTGCTGGCGGGCGCCGGTTTCCTGATCTTCTTCCTCGCCACGGCCTGGCTGCTGGGACGCGAATATTTCGAACTCGCTGCGATGCGCTTCCGTTCGCCGGAGGAAGCCAAGGCGATGCGGCGCGACAATGCCGCGACCGTCTTCGCCGCCGGCCTGATCATCGCGGCCTTCGTCTCGATCCCGATCGTCAACCTGGCGACGCCGATCTTCGGCATGGCCTTCATGGTCCACATGCACAAGCGGCTATCAGGCCCGCGCCCCGAGCTGATCGAGCCAGCGCGGCAGATGCGGTGACGGTCTTCACCTCTCCCCGGCGGGGAGAGGTCGGATTGCGCAGCAATCCGGGTGAGGGGCCGCAGCGTACAGTGAAACCGTAATCCCTCACCCGGATCGCATGGATGCGATCCGACCTCTCCCTACGGGAGAGGTGGAGCGAGGCCGTGGCCCAACTGATCGACCCAACGACCACCACGCTCTACGTCACCGGCACTCCGCATTTGCGTAGCAGCATCCTTGCGAAGCCGAACGGCGCCGGCGTGAACGGGCCCGGCGGCGCGCGGGTGATCAGCGCGACGACGCCAAGCGCGGCCATCGCCAGCCAGAAGCAGAGCCAGAAGCCGTCGATATAGGCGAGCACATTGGCCTCGCGCTGGACGAAGCTTGCGAGCGTTCCCACTGCGCGCGCCTGCGCCGATCCTGTGCCATGAGCGGCGAAATGGTCGGCGAGCTGCTTCAGCATCCGCACCACGTCGGCATCGCCGACGCCGAGGTTCTGACCGAGATAGAAGGAATGGACCTGCTCGCGAACCCGCAGCCAGGTCCCCATCAGCGCCACGCCGATTTCGGCGCCGCCAAGCCGCATGATCTGGATATAGGCGGCGAAGGACGTGGCGCGGCTCGGATCGGAGTTCGACAGCAGCGTGATGATCAGCGGCAGCAAGGTCAGCGACTGGCCGATCGCCTGGAGCAGCACGATGCCGACAAAATCCTCGCGGGCCCAGTCGTGCGTGAGCTGGGTGCCCCAGAGATTGGCCGCGGCAAAGCAGGCAAATCCCACGACCAGCACCGTCCGCGTATCGAAATGCCGCAGCAGCCAGATCGAGATCGGCACCAGCACGAGCATCGGCAACGCGCCATAGGTGAGCAGCAAGAGGCCACTCTGCTCGGGCCTGAGCAGGCCGATGGCGGCGAGGAAATTCGGCACCAGCGAAGCGTTGGACAGGCTGGTCAGCGTGTAGAGCAGGATCAGGACCAGCCCCAATCCGATATTGCGCGAGAACAGCACGTTCACATGCGCCCAGGGCTGGCGCACCAGCGACTCGTTGATGAGGAAGCCTACGAACAGCGCCGCGCCGGCGGCGAGCAGCGCCATCACCGTGCCGGAGCCCAGCCAGTCCAGCCGGTTGCCCTGGTCGAGCCCGGCATAGATCATCGAGACCGCGGCGCCGAGCAGCAGCATGCCGCCCCAGTCGGCCTCGCGCAGCAGCGCGCGGTTCACCGGCTCGTTCGGCGTCCCCAGATAGACCATCAGGCCCATCAGCGGCGCGATCATGACACCCTGCCAGTACAGCCATTGCCAGCCGAGATGGTCGACATAGAAGCCGACCAGCGAGCTCGAGGTGTCCAGCGCAAAGCCGACGCGGATCGAATAGATCGAGATCGCCGGCACCCACCAGCGGATCGGCAGATTGCGTAACACGATCATCAGCGTCGCCGGCACGAAGGTGCCGAGCAGCAGACCGTGCACGACGCTGAGCCCGAGCAGCGTCGGATAGTCGTGCACGAAGGGGATGATCAGCGAGACCGCGGCGTAGACGAGGCTGGGAATACCGAGCACGCGCCTGAGCCCGAACACCGTCGCGAGCCACGCCACCGCGGGCGCGATGAAGATCTGCGACCCGATGCCGGCGGTGGAGAGCCAGGCGCCTTCGTCAAACGTCAGCGAAAACGCGCCGCGCAGGTCGGGCAGTCCGACCGTGGTGAGACGGCTGTCGAAATTGGCGAGAAACGAGCCAAGCAGCACCGCCGCCACGGCGAACAGGGGCTGTGGCGCGACGCCGCCGCGCGAGACCGGCCCGCGATCGGAATCGTCATTTTCCGCCATTCATGCCCGCGGTGTTGATGCTGGTGACCACCGACATGCCGGGCACGAGCCGCGCCGTTAGCGGCTGGTTGTCGTCGAGCTGAATCCGCACCGGAATGCGTTGCACCACCTTGGTGAAATTGCCGGTCGCATTGTCCGGCGGCAGCAGCGCGACCTGCGCGCCGGTCGCCGGTGCGATGCGCTCGACCCGGCCGCGCAGCTTCTCGCGCGGAAAACTGTCGACGGTGATCTCGACCGGCTGGCCCGGTGCGACGTGCGTGAGCTGGGTCTCCTTGTAGTTCGCGATCACATAGACCTTCGGCAGCGGCACCACATTGATGAGGTTGGTGCCGATATTGACGTAGTCGCCGGGCTGCACCTGGCGCTCGCCGACGACGCCGTCGAACGGTGCCGTGATCTTCGTGTAGCCGAGCTTGAGCTTGGCGCTCGCCAGCGTCGCCTTGGTGGCTTCGAGATCGGCGGCGCGCTGCTTCCTGGTGCCTTGCAGGACCTCGAGCTGGTGCTGCTGGGCGGCGATCACGGCGCGGCTCGCGCGCACGTCGGCCTGCGCCTTGGCGTAAGCCGCGACCGCCTGCTCGAGCCGCTGCCGCGTGCCGGACTCGGTCTGCGACAGCGATTGCTGACGCTCCTGCTCCTGCCGCGCCTCGACCTCCATGGCTTCGGCCGACAGCCGCGCGGCTTGCGCCTGCGCGATCGTCGCATATTGCAGCTCGACCTGGTTGGCCAGATTGTCGAGCGCGGCTTGCGCGGCGGCGACCGCGGCTTCGGACTGCGCGACCTGTGCCGCATAGTCCGCGGGATCGATCTGAATCAGAAGGTCGCCGGCCTTGACGCGCTGGAAGTCGGTCACCGCGACGGTCAGCACCTCGCCGGAGACGCGGCTCGCCAGCCGCGTCAGCTCGGCGCGCACATAGGCGTCATTGGTGGTCTGGATCACGGCATTGCCGACCCATTCGTCGAAGCGCAGCGTCGCCAGCGCGACGAAGGCGAGGGCGACGATGACCGCGAACAGCGGAATCGCGAACCGGCTCCACAGCGAGCTCGCCGGCCGCTGCGTCGGCTTGGGCGGTGGGGCTGGTGCTGCTGGAGCTACGGCTGGCGGCGAGGAGACTTGCTCTTGTTGACTCACGAATGACCCCAAACGCTTCGCTTTCACCGCCGTCATTCCGGGATGGTCCGAAGGACCAGACCCGGAATCTCGAGATTCCGGGTTCGCCTCTTCGAGGCGCCCCGGAATGACTCAGTTGTTGCTCAGACCGTCTTCTCCGGCCACCGGCAAAGATCGTTGATCAGGCACACTTCGCAGCGCGGCTTGCGCGCGAGGCAAGTATAGCGGCCGTGCAGGATCAGCCAATGATGGGCATGCAACATGAACTCGGCCGGGATCACCTTTTCGAGACCAAGCTCGACCTCCAGCGGCGTCTTGCCGGGCGCGAGCCCGGTGCGGTTGCCGACGCGGAAGACATGCGTGTCCACCGCCATGGTGTGCTCGCCAAAGGCCATGTTGAGCACCACGTTGGCGGTCTTGCGCCCGGCGCCGGGCAACGACTCGATCTCGGCCCGCGTCCGCGGCACCTCGCCGCCGAATTCGCTGAGCACCTTTGCCGACAGCGCGATCACGTTCCTGGCCTTGGTGCGATAGAGGCCGATGGTCTTGATGTACTCGCGTAAGGATTCCTCGCCGAGGTCGAGCATCTTCTGCGGCGTGTCGGCGACCTCGAACAACGCGCGCGTCGCCTTGTTGACGCCGGCGTCGGTGGCCTGCGCCGACAGCACCACGGCGACCAGCAGCGTGAAGGGGTTGACGTGCTCGAGCTCCCCCTTCGGCTCCGGATTGGCCTTGCGGAAACGGCTGAAGACCTCATGGATCTCCGCCGGCGTCCAGGGTTTGACCGCCTTGAGCGATTTCTTCGCAGGGGCCCTCGGCTTCGCCACAGCCGCCTTTGCTTTTTTCTTCGGCACGGCTGCTTTGCGCGGGACCGGCTTGCGGGTGATTTTCGCCATGATCGGGATATACTGAGGGACGATGAGCACAGGCAACGAAATTGAGCGCAGGGACTGTGAAGACCAGAGCGAAGCTCAAATCTTCTCGGCGCTGCTGACGCCGCACCGCTCGCTGAACCGCACCGGCTTCCTCGCCGTGATGCTGTTCCTGAGCGCCGTCAGCTTCGTCACCGGCCTCGTCTTCCTGATGATGGGCGCGT
Organism: Bradyrhizobium sp. CCBAU 11386; assembly: GCF_028128955.1. Lineage (NCBI taxonomy): Bacteria > Pseudomonadati > Pseudomonadota > Alphaproteobacteria > Hyphomicrobiales > Nitrobacteraceae > Bradyrhizobium > Bradyrhizobium sp. CCBAU 11386. The sequence goes on along the minus strand of NZ_LBKA01000169.1, from coordinate 1,415 downwards.
GGCCGGTGCTCGGTTTCTTCGGCCTTGACGTGCTGGTGATCTGGTGGGCCTTCAAGGTCAATTTCCGCGCGGCGCGGGCCAGTGAGGAGATCGTGGTCACGCCCTCGGAACTGCGGGTGCGGCGCGTCAGCCATCGCGGCCAGGTCGCCGAATGGACGTTCAATCCGCTCTGGGTCCGGCTCGACCTGGAGGTCGACGAGGATTTTGGCCTCGAACACCTCTACCTGATTTCGCGTGGCCGCCGGCTCCAGCTCGCCGGCTTTTTGGGGCCTGAAGAAAAAACAAGCTTTTACAATGGCTTGGTTGAGGCGCTGAACGCCGCCAAGCGGGGACCGACCTTCAACCCCATTCGCTGATGTCACGTCGGAAATCGGGTGGTTTTGAGCTCCCCCCTCTCCTACATTTCCGGTCATGATGACACTCGCCATACACGATCAGCGCCTGACCAAGCCGGGCTCCCAGAACGCCGCGTTGCGCGACTATGACTCGGTGCGCCGGGCGATCGCCTTCATCTCGGAGAACTGGCGCGCGCAGCCGACCATCGAGGCGATGGCGGATGCGGCCGGCGTCACGCCCGATGAGCTGCACCATCTGTTCCGCCGCTGGGCCTCGATCACGCCGAAGGCTTTCATGCAGGCGCTGACGCTCGACCACGCCAAGGGCCTGCTCAGGGATTCCGCGAGCGTGCTCGACGCCGCGCTCGACTCCGGCCTGTCGGGGCCGGGCCGGCTGCACGATCTCTTCGTCACCCATGAAGCGATGTCGCCGGGTGAATGGAAGAACGGCGGCGCGGGCCTCACCCTGCGCTACGGCTTTCATCCCTCGCCGTTCGGCACCGCCATCGTGATCGCGACCGATCGCGGATTGTCGGGACTTGCCTTCGCCGATCCCGGCGAGGAAAAAGCAGCGCTTGCCGACATGATGCGGCGCTGGCGGAACGCAACTTACGTCGAGGATCACGAAGGCACCGCCCCGCTCGCCCAGCGCATCTTCGACACGAAGCTGTGGCGGCCGGACCAGCCGCTGCGCGTGGTGATGATCGGCACCGATTTCGAGGTGCGGGTCTGGGAAACGCTGCTGAAGATCCCGATGGGACGCGCAGTGTCCTATTCCGACATCGCCTGCAACATCAACAGCCCGAAAGCCTCGCGCGCCGTCGGCGCGGCCGTCGGCAAGAACCCGGTCTCCTTCGTCGTGCCCTGCCACCGCGCGCTCGGCAAGAGCGGCACGCTCACCGGCTATCACTGGGGCATCACCCGCAAGCAGGCGATGCTGGGCTGGGAGGCGGGGAAGCTGGGGGTGCAGTAGGTCTTGCCACGCCGCCCCCGCATGGTCGTCCTGGCGAAAGCCAGGAGGTGGATTCACACTCGAAGTGCAACAGTTGAGAGGAGAAGGCCTCTGCCGGGGTTCTGAAG
>NZ_LBKA01000168.1:0-17645 GCF_028128955.1 Bradyrhizobium sp. CCBAU 11386 | reverse complement strand
GCGAGATCAAATCGGTACACCCGGGCGAGATCATCGGAATCCGCAACCGTATGTCCGCGAACAGTGTAGCCACTTGATAGCTCACGAAAAAGGCAACCGGATAAAAGTACGCCGGCGACCTGCGTTCCCAGTTCAATGCTGGACTACAAAACGAAAGAACTGGCAGACTTTGGGCAAGCCATATGGCCATAGCGCCCAAGGCGGCCCCGGCGATTAAGTCCGAGGGGTAGTGCGCACCAACATATATACGCGGAAGTTCGACGATTGCCGTGAAGATTGCTAACCAAAACGTCCACTTATATCGAACGATGTACGCTAAAGTGACGAGCGCCGCGAAAACCGTGACGTGGTCGCTTGGGAAAGAATTCCAAGTATTGAGCGATTGTTCGAGTTCTGCAGGGATCCTAAAATTGATTGTGCGATCGTAGAAAGGCCGGGGATGGATCGATAAAAGATGTTGCAGCATTCGGCTTATCGTACCCGCGCAGTATGCGCTCGCCAACCCGATCAAGATGCGTGAGCGGGGCTCGTCGGTGTCCGTCGCGAACCAGCAGGACCAGATCGCCGCCGTCAGTATGACGCCTGAGTAGGTAGGGTAGGAAAACACCGCGAAGACCAATCGATCGAAAGTCTTCCACCGGCCTACAAGCTGGTTGAAGGCACCGGTAACTGGCTTGTCGAAAATGTCCGGAAACTGTGCGATTGCTGCGACCGCAACGAACACCGCCGCTGCGAGCATGACGTTGCCCCAGATTCTTTCCGGGGACATCACTCCGCTGGCCCACGTCCTGACTTCCAATTGGTCAGCGAGGGCATTGATTGTGGACTGCAATCCTGGGCGTGGGGGCGTTGTCGGGCTCCCATGAAGCGGCGAATTGGCTCGCCGCCGGCTCATGCCGAAAGGCATCCAAGCGAACTCCAGAACCGCCCCGATTGGTACATCAAAACCACTTTGCGGCTATGTTAAGGAAAAGTCCCAAAGCTGGCCAAACCCCGACCCATCCGCCTCACGCCCTCCCCGGGTTGACCAAGATGCCCGATATGTCCAAAGAAAGGCCAATTTGCACGCGGTTTTTGCACCCGCTCGCAAATGCAGCGCATTGATGACAAACAGTTCTTCCTAGGACCGCGCAACCTGGTCGCCGGCTGTGCAGAAGGGTCACGGTGCGCGCAAACGAATGTATCGCCCATGCCGGCAACATTGACGACGGCAAGGCCTTCAAATGAACCGGCCTTAACGGCGCAGACGAGCCCTACGATTTGCCTTGAGCGGATACAGGCTGTTCCGGCACGGGGACGTTGCCCATCTTCTCCATGCAGTTTTTGAAATAAGCCTGACGGTCGCCGCTCATGCGCACCGCACCCGGCCGATGATAGGGATAGGCGACGTAGGAATAACGCATGCACCGTCGAGCTACTTCGGCGCTCGGGCCTGCTGGGACACTGGTTGGAATAAGCAAGCAGGCCAGCAGGGCAAGATGGATTGTGACCTTCACATACGTCTCATGGGGTACGGGCTAATCCGGCTCGAATGAGCGGTCCGAGCACCAAGTATACCCGCTCGAATTCTTGTTTTGCTAGTGCCAGTGATCGATGCCTCAGCTCCGCTTCCACCCGGCCGCCATGGCCCCCCTCTGCTGTTGGAGAAATTGAGGCCGGAAGCCGTATCTGTTGGACGATCCTAACTCTTATGTGAAGTGAACTTGCTTGGTGACACCGATCTCGGTCTACTCTGGCTTGAGAGGTGAGTGGATTTCGTGGGACTTCCGCCGACGATTGCTAACCCGCCACCTCCCCAGATCGCACCGATCTCTTGGATCGAGATATCCAGTTGCGCAGAACCAGCATTGCCAACTGGGCGATGACTAACCCACACAGTCCACCCGCAGACTTCACCAAGGCATCGGCAAGACGTCCGTGGCGATCAGGCGTCATCAATTGAAGTGCTTCGAGACTGAACGAGCTACCGATAACAATGACAAAGGCAAGCACCACTCGGTTCTGATAGCTCAATCCAAAGGCGACTCCCAGCAGTGCGAAGGCTGCGAAGTGCTCAAGCTGAGGATCGGCTACAATCGGACGTTCGGTGATCGGCGACAACGTGGCGTAGGCAATATAGGCAAGGGCCAGCCAGCTCGCGAATATGCACAATTTTCGCGCAGGGAATTTCGACAAGATCTTCCTCATTTGCCTCGTGCTGCCACTCACTCGTCCACCCATACCGGAAAAGAGCATCAGGCGATAGATGCTTGCTGACCGATCCCGCCGCTGGTGCATCCGATTGAGAGCAGGGAACGATTCCAACGAGAGCAGAGTTGCATCGATGCATGTGTAACGCGGTGGCGAAAATGCGCCGTTGGACTGATGAAGAGATCGCTCGTCTCAAGGCGCTAGCCCAGAAGCGGCGCGCAACACAGATAGCAATTGAACTTGGAAGATCAGCAGGCGAAGTTCACCGCAAAGCCCGCGCACTGGGGCTCTCTCTCCGCCTCCAGCCTGCGGCTAAGCGTCCGCGACCCTAAGAAATTCGATGTGTGGACGAAGCAATATCAAACCTCTGCTCGTCCATGCCTCGATTCAGAAAGCTGCCGTGAGTGAGCTCTCCAGCTCGTCCTTCAATACGAGGGTAAAGTCGACTGTCAGGTGATTTGCGTCACGATAGACAATCACGCCGTCGCGAACAGCGGGGCAGACGGCGCCACTGCAGATTGCCGGCGTCAGATCGACCATACGTGCTGTATCGAAAGAGGCGGCCGCGCGTTGTTCGGCGAGCAAGACCGGCTGGCTCGTCGTCTGTGCGAGGTCGCGGTTACATGCATTCAGCGGGACACCACGCCACTCGGCACGAGCAAGGCAATTTCCAACGGGATGATAGGGGGTCGGGTTGTCGCGTAGAATGACCACGTTGGGGCTCGATGTAGTCAGCTCCTTGAGCGCCGTTCGAACGCCGTGCTCCCATGTATCGACATCCACGGCATTGGAGCCGAGGTTCGTGAAGGGGCCTTTTACATAGCCTGCAGAGAATTGTGCGACCAGCACCGCATCAGGATGATCGTTGGCGATCTGTGCGATTGCCTCCTGTCGCCACCTTGCACACTCTGGAGAGAACCGCCGTAGCCGCATGTTATAGACGGGGATTTCGGCGACCGAGCAGGACGCCTTCAGGTAGGTGACAAGCCGCCAGCCGTGTTGCTCTGCGATGCCAGCAAGCGCCGTAGTCCACTGATCTGCATGAGAATCGCCGAAGAGCACGATTGTCTTGCGATAATCTTGAGCGCCGAACACGCAGCGGAGCGGCTTGTCCGTCGTGAAACCTACAATGCAGCCGGCTTCGTTAGAGACCGAGAATTTCGAGGTCGCGCTGATGATCTTGGCTTGTGCCGGGTCGGCAGCCTGATGTGCGATGACCAACGAGAGCAGCCCGGACACGGCTCCGACCACCGTAAGCGCGCCACCCAAGCCGATCGCGCGTACCGAACCTTCGGCCAGCCAGCGGCTCGCTCGAATGGGGTGCTCGAGCCAGGAATAACTGAACGAGGCGAGGACCACGGTAAGCACGAAGAAAGCACTGTAGGTAGCCGCATTGACGCTTACAAAAACCGATCCAAGCACCGCAATCGGCCAATGCCAGAGGTACATGGCGTAAGAACGAGTTCCGAAAAACTGAAACGGGGCGGTCGTAAGAAGCATAGAGGGGCCGGCGGCATTTTCTCCCGTAAGCAGCAACAAAGCGGTTGCCAAGACCGGGATTATTGCGACGACTCCCGGAAATGAGAAAAACTCGTTGATCGCAAAACACGAGATGATCAGGGCCGCAAACGCGGCCCAACCGATGACCGCGCCCGAACCGGACTTTCGCGCCCAATTTGCGGCAGGACTGATAGCTACAAGCGCGCCTGCGCCGAATTCCCAAGCGCGTGCTGGCGAAAAGTAGAAGGCCCACGCCTGTTTCGTATAAGTCAGATAAAGGCAGCCAAGGAACGAGCCCGCGGTCAGAAGCAGCATAGCCACGACGAGAGCCCTTCGGCCAAAGCGGCTCGCCACAAGAAGAAAGGCAGGCCACACAAGGTAGAATTGCTCTTCTACGGAAAGCGACCATGAGTGGAGAAAAGGGTTGAGAGAGCTCTCCGGCGAGAAGTAGTTCATCGCGCGATGAAGAAGCCAGACGTTCGTCGCGTAAAGAGCGGAGGCCTGCGCCGATTTCGCAACCTCGATTTGCTCAAAGGGTGCGAGGGTCATATAGCCAACGAGAAGTGTGGCGATTGTCATGAATAGCGAGGCCGGGAGGAGCCTCTTGGCGCGCCGGCCGTAGAATCTGACAAAGTCGAGTGTTTTGGTTGCACTAATCTCTTTAAGCAGCAATTGAGAGATCAGATAACCGGATATGACAAAGAATATGTCCACGCCGACGAAGCCACCGGTCATTCGCGGGACGCCGTAGTGAAAGCCTATGACAGATAGAACTGCAACAGCTCTGAGCCCCTCAATGTCGGCCCGGAAGCGCGTCTTGATTTCTTCCATCAGTCAAACCTTATGGAGGATCTTCCCAGCCAACGTTCATGCTAGCATCAAAAGCTCTGATCAACGAGCGGCGGTCTCGCATGCCTCCCCTTCACGAAGGAACCGCGACGAGCAAGACATGTCATAGTGACCGGCCCAGCGCGGCGCCTACTTGCTGCCGTCGTCGACCTTTCCGTTATTGGCTATGCACTTGTCGAAAAAGGCCTGCTGGTCGCGTCCCGATCCTTTGCTGCTTCCTGCCGCCGGATTGCCGGGCTTGCGCGGCGGGAATTCCTTGGAGGTCAGCGCCTTACAGGTTCGCGCGAGTTCGGCGGTGATCGCCGATGCGCGATCCGGAACTGTAGCGCCGGCAAGGCAAATCACCCCAAGCGCGGCAGCCGCAAACTTCAATCTGACGAACATTGTTCCTCCCTTCTCGCATGGTAGAATCGAATGAGTTAACCCTCCGAATATCCCTCTTTGAAAGGGGGCGGCAAGCTGCCATTCTGTGCATTTCCGGCCAATGTTGCATGTCGAGGAGATCGAAGGCGCCGTGGCTCGACCGAGACGAATTGGACGAAGATGAATTCGAGAGACCTGCGCCCCGGTGACGATGATACGGCCGAGCCGGCTTCCAATGAAGTCCAGTTCGCGCTGGTCATCACGCGCATGCTCGAGACCGTGAAGAACCATCCGGAGCATATGCGCCAGGTCGTCTATGATCTCGCCCGCTACAAGCTCGAGGAGCAGTTTACCCTTGCCGACGCCAAGGACGTGAACCGGTCGAAACAGGCGCTGGAGGCCGCCATTCGTGGCGTCGAGGAATTCTCTCGGCAGCCGGTCGACCGGCCGCCGCCGGCCGCGCCGGCACCAGCAGCAGCCCTCCCCGTCTATAACCCGCCCCCTCCGCATCTGCTGAGGGCCCGGGAGCTCCCACCTGCATCATCCCACTCCGAACTCGATATCGACCGCGGCTTCGCCAAAGCGCGTCATCCGCAGTGGTCGGTGACTGGGCGCGCGGCCGTGCTGCTACTCCTTGCCGGGGTCATCGGGTTAGCCATCCAGCAGCGAGAACGGCTGGCCGCCTCGCTGGTCAACCCTCTCGCGCACCAGGACCGGCAGGTCGCCACGACGGCACCCGCAGCGCCGGCCGCCGTGGCGCCCGCGGCATTCCCTCCAAAACCAAACCCGCTCCGTCCTACCGATTACGGCGTCTATGCCGTGGTCGACGACAAATCGCTCGCCGAGCTGCAACTGCTGCCGGGCCGACCGCCCGACCTCAGGGTTCAGGTCTCGGCGGCCTTCAAGGTGCCCAATCAGGCCGCCCTGCCGGATGGTCATCCAAAGTTCATCGTGTTCCGGCGCGATGCCGTCAACAACGTCCTGGCGCGCGCCGAGGTGCGCGTTGTCGCCAAGGTCGCAAGGGAGTTCTCCGCCGAGGCGACGGGCAAGCAACCGGGCGACAACGACGACGCCGCGATCATCCGCAACTTCGCCTATCCGTTCCGGGCCGCACCAATTCCGGACAATCCGGAGATGTACGAGCTCCACAGCGAGGATCCGACCCTGGAGCTGCCGCCAGGGCGTTACGCGCTGATCCTAAAGACGCAGGCCTACTATTTCAGCGTGGCCGGCGACGTCAGTGATCCTCGTCAGTGCATCGAGCGGATCGTCACCACCAACGGCACCTTCTACGCCAACTGCAAGAAACCATGACCTCTTCCTAAGAGGGGGTTCCGCGCCTAGCTGTGCAAGAGCGGGGTCCTTTCGTGATCCGCACTTTCGTGGAGGAAACGATGCGCCTCAAACCCCTAGTGATCATCGCGACCGTAATTTCGCTTGCCGGGCCGGCATTTGCGCAAGGCACACAACAAAACAGGAACCGGTCGCAGGCCTACACCACCCGACCGCGAACGCCAGTGGCCACTCAACCGAGCAACAATCCGTTCAGCAATCCCATCGGACAGGGAGTTCCGCCGGCTGTTTCCGCCAACCCGAATCTAAACAGCAACCGGACCAACCCGTCGCGCTGAGCGCGAAACAGCCGCACTGCGCACGCAAGTACCGTCACAGGCCACGCAGTTGGGCTCGGTGATTTCCCTTGGCGCTTCCTCTTCAGAATGATCGTCTTCAGGACGAGCGTTGTCCGACAGCCGGCCTGCATCGATCGGTCATGGCATTTCACCGCGGTTTTCCGCCGTGCGGCTCACTCGTGGTTGACGAACCCTGATCCGCGTACATTATTGTGAACGGAGTTCGCGTGTTCAACGGCCAGTTCGATCGTGATCGAGATGAGTTTACGCATGGATAGTCAAAAAGTCGTTTTGGTCTACCGGAACGATCTCCTGCCGCTATCGGAGACTTTCATAAAGCACCAGAGCATCGCGTTGAAGGAATGGCGTCCGATACTGGTCGGACGCCGGCTCGCCACCCAGCTGGGATTGGAAAATCTCGAGGTCCGAACCATCGGTCCTGCATCTGCGACTTTCGGAGCGAGGGTCTCGTGGAAGATTGCGGCGGCCCTGGGACATCTCCCAAGCCGGAGCAAAGCGCTCCTGCAATCGGATCATGTCCGATTGCTGCATGCTCATTTTGCAACGGATGCGCTTGATGCCTGGCCCGTTGCGAAAGCCCTTCGAGTACCTATGTTGGTGACCCTCCATGGATATGACATCAATACCGATCGCGAATGGTGGGAGCGCGGAAACGGTGGGTTCAAGATGCGCTTCTATCCGCGCCGCGTTCTGTCATTAGCAAGACAGAAGGAGGTCCATTTCATTGCCGTCTCGGAAGCGCTCCGCAGACAGGCCATCCAGTTTGGAATCGCACCAGAAAAGATCTCCGTCCAATATATCGGAATTGATGCCAACAATTTTGCGCCAGGGCCAACTCCGATTAGCCGACGGCGCAAGGATGTTCTCTTCGTCGGACGCCTAGTTGAAAAGAAGGGTTGCGAATACCTGATCCAGGCGATGTCCAAGGTTTGCGCGCAGGTGCCAGGATCAAGAGCCATCATCATAGGAGATGGCCCTCTCCGGAAAGAGCTTGAAGCGCTCGCGACCACGCTAAACGTGACAGCGGAATTCTGTGGCGCCCAAGATTCGTCTTATGTCAAGCGAGCGATCGATGCGGCTCGCGTATTCTGTCTTCCAAGCGTGACCGCTCGCAACGGGGACGCGGAGGGATTCGGACTGGTCCTGCTGGAAGCACAAGCCGCCGGGGTACCCGTGATCACGTCGGCACGAGGCGGAGCTGAGGAAGGGATGCTCGACGGTGTCACGGGCTACTGTTTCCCCGAACGCAACGTTGCAGGACTCGGTCACCGATTGATCGAGCTGCTCACGCGTGATGACATCGTTGACCAGATGTCCGCTCGAGCTGTTGAGTACGTGAAGGAGAATTTTGATCTATCAAAGCGCACTCGCGAGCTTGAAAGGCTCTACGACCTCGTTTCTCAATCCTGAAACTCGACCTATCTCGCTGGATGGTCAGGGACGTGCTGTTCCTAGGTTCCATCGGTCCCGGTTTGCCAACCCAATCACAATCGTATCAACCCGCCAGCTAATAGCTAAACGAACCCTCCTGCCTGACGCAGCGGAAATACAACTATTGCGAGTAGATCGTGAGTGAATCGTCCAACTAGGAAAAAAGCCAGCTGATGCTCCAGCTAATGCTGTTGCATGTGGCGACAGCCAAGACATAAAGCCAGCCGATCATCACGACTGACACAGTAGCAAGAAATCCGATCGCGACAGCCTGTTCGACGCGCGCTGGGTGCGCTTGGGCATCTGCGGCATCGGGCACCGCTTGCACGGACTGATCAAGTGACACGGCAGCTCCCCGCAAATCGGCGCGAATAGACGTTCGATCTTCGCGCGACCTTGGGCCGCTAATACGACGATTGTTTGGTGAAGGTTGAGGGGACCGTTCACAATCACTCGGGCAAAATCTTCTCCATTAGAAATTCATTGTGAGATCACCTCGACCTCGATCGACGAACTCCCCGCGACATGCATCGAAATTCCTGTGATGGACAGCTTGAACGAATCGCTGCCGTGCCGCCAGGATTGGAAAAGTATCGGAACGAAGGACCTTGAATCATCAGCCGCCCTGCTTTGGGCTGTTCCGTGATCGTGATATTGTCGATCATGATCGTCGACCAGCGCAGGCCCTGGATACACTCACCGCCCGACGCGATTTTCATCGACCAGTGGACCGTGTCCGATTGCAGCTTGAATGGTTCCGGATGCAGCAGGCAGGTTCCGCCTGCGATTGTCGCCGCGGGCGATGACATTAGGAAAAACGCGGCTGTTCTGAGCAGGGTTCGCATCAAATTTCACCTCGTAGCGGCAATGGACTGGGTATGCGATGTTCTTCACGGTGGGCCATGATGTCGAAAACTGCCAACCACGTTGTCAAGCGTTGATGTTGTTGCAGGCATCGGCACGCCCAGGACTGTCGCCTAGAACGTTCTACTCTCAATCCATCTGTCACACATCATCACCTCCCAGCGAAACTGGCGAAGCCTCTCTTCTGCAGGAGAACCCCAGTCACTGATCGGCCGGCATCCTGCAGAAGAGAGGCTTCGCGTAGCACTTGCGGTAACCAATAATTCTGGGCTCCGAGGAGGGCGCGGCAACCGAGATGAAATTGTCATATTAGCTATGCGGGTAAAAACGCCTTGCTCGGATTTTGCGAAGACAATACAGTCTGAACTCGGGCGCATAATCTGCCTTTGCATCTGCCCTTAGCTTGGACTGTTTGCGGTCGAAATTTGAGCACGCGGGATTTTTCTTGGGCACGCGCCACAGATTTGCCCGGTAAGGACTGCGAGTTGTTTGACCGAGATCAAAATGGAACTATCCGTAGCTCTGGATTCACCGTCGGATGCGCATAGAGCAGTGAAGAGATTTCTTGTCACAGGTGGTGCGGGGTTTATCGGATCCGCGGTTGTCCGTCGGCTTGTCGAAACCACGACGAATGAAGTCCTGGTCGTGGACAAGCTAACCTACGCCGGCAATCTGGATTCGCTTCGACCGGTCTCCGCCAGCTCGAGATATCGCTTCGAGCGCGCCGATATTGCAGACCTAACGGCCATGCGGCGCATTCTCGCCGAGTTCTCGCCCGACGTCGTCATGCACCTTGCCGCCGAGAGCCACGTCGACCGATCAATCGACGGGCCCGGCGAATTTATCCAGACCAACGTGGTTGGGACGTTCTCGCTGCTTCAGGCCGCACTCGACCATTGGCGGAAGCTCCCGCCACAACGCAAGGACGGCTTTCGTTTTCATCACATCTCGACCGACGAAGTCTTTGGATCGCTGGGGCCGACCGGGTATTTTCATGAGGAAACGCCCTATCAGCCCAATTCACCCTATTCCGCCTCCAAGGCGGCGTCCGATCATCTTGTTCGCGCCTGGCATCACACGTATGGCCTGCCGGTCCTGATCACCAACTGCTCGAACAACTACGGTCCCTATCATTTCCCCGAAAAGCTGATCCCGTTGACGATCATCAATGCGCTGGAAGGCAAGCCGCTTCCCGTCTATGGAAAGGGCGAGAACATCCGCGACTGGCTGCATGTGGATGACCACGCCGAGGCACTTCTGCTCGTTGCTCAAAAGGGCATCACAGGCAATTGCTACAACATCGGCGGCCACAATGAGGCCACGAATATCGCGGTCGTCAAGGCGATTTGCGCATTGATCGACGAATTGGCCCCCAATCCGTCGATCGGTCCTCGTGAGCGGCTGATCACTTTTGTTGCGGATCGGCCGGGCCATGACGCACGTTATGCCATCGACGCTACCAAGATAGCGCGCGAATTGGGCTGGAAGCCCAAGCACAGTTTTGAAAGCGGATTACGTCAAACTGTGCAATGGTATCTCGAAAACAAAAGCTGGTGGGAACGCGTAAGGGCGGGAACTTATCGAGGCGAGCGACTTGGCCTCGCCGCCCAAGCCTAATTAGCGTCCAGGAACTGCCATGCTCAACGTCGTCCCTACCGCGATCGAAGCCGTCAAGATCATCACGCCCAAATCGTTCGGCGATTCGCGCGGGGTTTTCTCCGAGACATACAACCAGAACCGCTTTTTCGAGAACGGCGTCGCGCTGAACTTCGTTCAAGACAATCAGGCTTCTTCGAAAGAGGCCGGCACGATTCGTGGCCTGCACTTCCAGATCCCGCCCACCGCACAGGCTAAATTGCTCCGTGTGTTGAGTGGAAGCGTGCTCGACGTCGCGGTTGATCTCCGGCGCTCGTCGCCGACATTCGGGAAATGGGTGGCCGAAACGCTCTCGGCCGAGAATGGCAAGCAGATCCTGGTGCCGGCCGGTTTTGCCCACGGCTATTGCACGCTGGAGCCTGATACGGTTGTCCTTTACAAGGTGACCGACTATTGGTCGCCTAAGGACGAGCGCGGACTTGCCTGGGACGACCCCGATCTCGCGATCGACTGGCCGGTGCCGCGTGAGAAAGCATTGCTCGCCGAAAAGGACACGCGCTGGTCGAAATTGAGCGCTCTGCCCCCCTTTTTCGATTAGGGTTGCAGCGATTTAACCGCAACCTGCGGTGCGATCTTGAGTAACGGCGTCTGGCTCGACCAAGCTTTCATTTTCAGGAGGCAAGCACGCGATGAAGTTTGCAGTTACCGGCGGCGGTGGATACGTCGGATCGCACGTTGTGCCGGCGTTGCAGAAAGCTGGACACGAGGTCCTGTCCGTGGAATGGCGGCCTCCCGGCGCGAGCGGGAGTGCTTCCAATCATATCACGATGGACATATTCGAGGGTGATCCCGACCTCTATCGGCGGCTCGGAAGCCCCGATGTGTGCATACACCTTGCCTGGGAATTCGGATTTGATCACGCAAATCCCGCCCACTTCAGCAACGTGGACAAGCATCATCGATTCATTGAGACGATGCTCCGCGGCGGCCTCAAACATCTTGTGACCGCCGGAACGGTGCACGAAATCGGCTTTCATATCGGGCCGGTCACTGAAATGACGCCAGCTGCTCCGCGCCATCCCTACGGTATCGCCAAGAACTATCTTCGCCAGCTGCAGGACTGGTTGTGCGCCCAACATGGCGCTGTGAGCCAGTGGCTGCGATGCTACTACATCACCGGCGACGATCGCCGTAGCAACTCGATCTTTGCCAAGCTTCTGAAGGCAGCTGACGAAGGACAGAAAACGTTCCCGCTCAACAGCGGCGAGCTGCTCTGCGACTTTATCGATATCGACGAACTCGCCGAGCAAATTGCCAAAGTGTCGTCGCAAACGGCGATCACAGGCGTGATCAATTGTTGCTCGGGTACTCCGACCTCGCTGCGGACGAAGGTCACCAAGTTCGTCGCTGAGAACAACCTCGACATTGAACTGCAATGGGGCAAGTTCCCGATGCGCCCCTACGACTCTCCGGCGGTCTGGGGAGACGTGACCAAACTGAGCGCTGCTCTTGGCGCAGCACCAAGCGGACGCTAGGCGGAAGGGTCGTGAGATGACTTCGATCACCAAAGGAATCATTTTGGCCGGCGGCAGCGGCACGCGCCTCCACCCGATGACCATTTCGGCTTCGAAACAGCTGCTGCCGATCTACGACAAGCCGTTGATCTATTACCCGCTGTCGGTCTTGATGCTCGCCGGCATTCGTGACGTTCTGATCATCTCTACCCCGTCCGACCTGCCGAGGTTCCAGCAACTGTTGGGCGACGGCGCGAAATGGGGGATGTCGTTCAGCTATGCCGAGCAGCCGAGCCCCGACGGGCTTGCGCAGGCCTACATCATCGGAGCCGATTTCGTCGCCGGCCAATCATCCGCGCTTGTTCTCGGCGACAATCTCTTCTACGGCCACGACCTCGTTCCGGTGCTGCGGCGGGCCAACCGGCAAGTCGATGGCGCGACCATATTCGCCTATCATGTCAGCGATCCCCAGGCCTACGGCGTGGTGGAATTTGACCAGCGGAACGTCGCCGTGTCGATCGAGGAGAAACCCCGCGAGCCGCGATCGAACTGGGCGGTCACCGGGCTCTATTTCTACGATCGCGAAGTCGTTGACATCGCGGCCAACCTAAAGCCATCGAAACGCGGTGAGCTGGAAATCACCGACGTCAACCGCGCCTACCTCGAGCGGAAGCGTTTGCGGGTAGAACGGATGGGGCGCGGCTTCGCCTGGCTCGATACCGGCACGCCCGACAACATGCTGGAAGCCGCCGAGTTCGTGCGCGTGCTGGAAAAGCGACAGGGCTACAAGATCTGCTGTCCTGAGGAGATCGCATATCGCTCGGGCTGGATCGCGGTCAATCAGCTCGAACGCCTCGCTGAGCCGATCGCCAAGAGCTCTTACGGACAGTACTTGTTGCGCGTCTGCGCATGGCCCAAGGAAGACTACTTTTCGTAAATCCAGGAACGCTTCTCCCAGGAAGCGCAATCCTTCGTTGCAACCCATCAATTCCAGCCTGAGCCGACAATGCATTGGAAAGTTCTGACGCCCTTTAGTCCCGGCACGGAGGTTGGCTGGATACCCGCCCATATCCGCGATCCGAACCTGATCTTTGAAGCCATCCCGTGCGACTACGATCACGATCGATCTCGCCGCCTCTCCGGTTTGAGCGAGTGGATCGACTACGCAAGGCACGCCATCCGCGCGTGGTTCGAGAAGCCATCGAATACCGATGCCTCGATCGGCTACCTCACCAGCTTTCCTCAACTGCCGATTTGCCTCGGGTTGATCAAGCGTCTCACGTTCTCGAACGTGCCGATCGTGGCATGGTGCTTCAATCTCGGGTCGACCTATGGCGGGCTCAAAGGCGCCCTCGCCCGCTTCGCCGCGAAGGCTATCGACGTTTTCGTCGTGCATTCGACCGCCGAAATCGAGATCTACTCGAAATGGCTCCGCCTTCCGCGAGATAAATTCATCTATGTTCCGCTTTCCGTGCAGCTGAAGCCGCTGCCCCCCGCAGCCCGCACCGCAGAACCGTTCGTGCTGGCGCTGGGAACCGCGAACCGTGATTACGACGGCCTGGTGAAAGCCCTCACTCCGCTGGGCTACCGGACGATTATCGTCGCCGGGCCCAAGGCGATGGAGCAGGTGCATCTGCCGGCCTTCGTGGAGCACAGAAGCGGCCTGCCGCTCGAGGAGTGCCACAAGCTGAGCCGCGCCGCCGATGTGATCGTGATCCCGCTGAAGGAGGTCGAGGCCGCCTCCGGCCAGGTCAGCTTCCTCGAGACCATGATGTTCGGACGGCCGGTCATCGTGACGCGAGCACCTGGCACCGTCGACTACATTCAGGACGGCGAAACCGGAATCCTGGTGGAGCCCGGTGACGTCGAGGGCCTGCGAAACGCAATTGCCCGGCTCTGGAACGATGAAGATTTGCGCAGGAAACTGGGAAGTGCCGCAAGATCAAGCGTCGAAAATTCGTCCACGTTCAAAGCCGTGGCCCCGAGAATGCAACAGGTCTTGAATACGTTTGCCAAGGCCTAGCGAAGGCAGACGTCACAAGGGCCGGAACCGCTACGCCTCCGCAGAAGCAACGAGTTGTATGGATGCACCGAGATAACAATTTCAACTTTATCCGTGCCGTTGCCGCGCTCGCTGTGCTCGTCTCGCACGCCTACCCTCTCGCCTGGGGCTCTCGCACCGTGCAGCCGTTCGAGGAGGCGCTGGGACTACCACTAGGAAGATTTGCAGTCATAATCTTCTTCATTGTCTCCGGCTATTTCATCACGCAGAGTGCTCTGAGGAGCAAGGGCCCGTTCGATTTTTGGATCGCGCGGTTTTTAAGGATTTATCCGGGCCTGTTCGTCTCACTGTCGCTGACTGCCTTGCTTGGCGTTGGCGTATCTGCTCTGAGCTTTGCTGACTATTTTTCCAGCCGCGAAACTTACACTTATCTGCCAGCCGGACTGTCACTCCTCTGGATACAGTATTCGCTTCCTGGCGCCTTTGGCAGCAATCCTTTCCCGCAAGTCGTGAACGGCTCATTATGGACGCTCTTCTACGAAGTACTTTGCTATGCAATGGTCTCCGCACTTGCAGTGCTCGGCGTTCTACAATGTAAGATCAGGCGTGCCGGTTTCTTCGCTGCCTACCTGATCGTGTATGTCGCCGTGAAGGCGATGGTGCTCACTGGACATACTCCGGCTTGGGCGAGTCCTACAGCGATTAATTTCTTGAATCATCTTCTGGAACTGACTCCGGCCTTTGTCATCGGAGTGCTGTTCTATCTCTACAGAGACCACCTGCCGCTAAACTTCACGATCTGCGTCGTGTTCGTGCTTTGCACGATATTTTCGGCCAACACGCCGTTCTATCGTGAGATGCTGCTGTTTTCAGCTGCCTTTTGCACGTTCTACATCGGCTTTCGATCCCTGCAGGCGCTGTATCCCTTCAACAATTTGGGCGACTATTCCTACGGCATGTACATCTATGCCTTCCCGATCGAGCAACTCGTTGCCTACTTCTTTAACGGCGTATCGGCGCTGGGAATCGTTGCGATTGCCACGCCGATAACAATAGCCGTGAGCGCCGCGTCCTGGCATACAATTGAAGCGCCGGCGCTATTGCTGCGCTCGAAGATTGCCTTGGGCGTGTCCATCAGACGTCCCGAGATTTCGACCTGAACCTGACAGCGATGGATTAGCCGCCCTGCAACAGCGAAGATCTGCGCAGGAAGCGCGGCGGGCTCCAACGTCCAAAATTCGTCGACGTGCAAATCCGTCGCCCTAAAAATGCTCCAGGTTCTGAATAGGTTTGCCGACGCATCACAGGGATCTGCAAGGCCACGCCTCGCGGAAGCAATGAGCTGTCCTAGATGCATCGAGACAACAACTTCAATTTCATTCGCGCCGTCGCCGCGCTCGCGGTACTCGTCTCTCACGCCTACCCGATTGCCTGGGGTTCACGCACCGTGCAACCTTTTGAGGCAGAACTCGGGATGCACGGTGGATTGGGAACACTCGCCGTCATAGTGTTTTTTATCGTCTCGGGCTATTTCATCACCCAGAGCGCGCTCAGAAGCGCGAGCCCGCTCGATTTCTGGACGGCGCGTTTTCTGAGGATCTATCCCGGATTGTTCGTCTCGTTGTCGCTGACCGCGCTGCTTGGCGTGGGTGTGTCGACGCTGGGCATTGCGGCATATTTTTCAAGCCACGGAACCCACTCCTACGTCCCATCCGGGCTGTCGCTTCTCTGGGTCCAATATGAGCTACCCGGCGCATTTACCAGCAACCCATTTCCGGAGCTGGTGAACGGCTCCCTGTGGACGCTCTTTTATGAAGTCCTCTGCTACGTGATGGTCTCGATGCTGGCCGTGTTCGGTATCCTGCAGAATAGAACCGCACGCATCGGCTTTTTTGCAGCCTACTTTGTCGTGTATGTTGTCGCGAAGCTCATATTGCTGAACGGCGTCTTTCCGACCTGGGTGCATCGAGGCGCCATCAATTTCCTGAGTCACCTTTTGGATTTGAGCCCGGCCTTCGTCATCGGAATGCTATTCTATGTCTATCGGGACCGACTGCCGCTCAACCTTGCAATCTGCGCGATGCTCGTGCTCTGCACCGTTCTTTCGGCCAATACGCCATTCCACCGTGAACTGCTGCTATTTTCGGTCGCATTTTGTACCTTCAACATCGGCTTTCGATCCTTGCAGGTGCTCTATCCGTTCAACAGTCTGGGCGACTATTCCTACGGCATTTACATCTATGCCTTCCCGATCGAGCAACTCGTGGCCCGCCTCTTCGAAGGCATATCGCCGCTAGGGATAATTGCGATTGCTACGCCGCTCACAATAGCTGTGAGCGCCGCGTCATGGCATACCATTGAGGCTCCCGCGCTAGCGCTCCGCTCGAAGATTGCCATGAACCTATCTGTCAGACGTCGGGAGGTCCCTAGCTGAACCTAGCAGCGAAGTATCGGCGTGCGGGACTTAGGGTCACCGACGCGCAGCAAGTCGCTTTGATCCGTAGGAGGTAATTGGCAGTTCGATCATCCTATGGACGCCCCACGCGATGCACACGCAAGCCAGAATCGCGAGCACATAAATTGCTGCGGTAACGAGAAGATTCATCGAAACGATCTTCGCGGCCGCTGCCCAGATGCCCCCGATTACAAGGGCATGGATCAGATACAGGCTGAAGGAGGCGTCGCCGAGCTTAACAAACATGCCAATTTGCCGCAAACGCAGGTCCTCCTCGAGAGACACCACCGAGGCAAGCAGGGCGCACCCGGGCACGCCCCAAAACCAAACCCGGTAGGACGCTGCGCTGTCGTTGAAGTTGCTGAGAAATAGTGCGGTCACAGACACTAGCCCGATCACAACCGCTGCGCCCTTCGGCAGGAACTTTCCGCGGACCGATGCCAGGCCAACAATCATCCCAAAGACAAACTCCAACAACATTGGACTAGCCAAAATAGAGAATACTCCCCAATTCCTGCCGACGAGCACTCCAACGAGTACCAGTGAGGCGAGTGCTGAAGAAAGCCACAACACAGGCTTCGAGGTCAGTAGTAGCGTGAGCGCAAACAAGACATAGAACAGCATCTCGAAATTAAGCGTCCACCCGACCTGCAAGATCGGGAACTGGTAGACGCCAGGAATGAACAGCAATGAAATGGCGAGATGGAGCGAGCTGAGTTCGGTGTTGACGATAAGAAACGGAAAAATGAGCATGAGAAGACATTCAGGAACGTCACGCCCCAGTACAGTGGCACGATCCTGATAACTCTCCTCGCAAAAAACGAGCCGGCAATGTTCGGCTTGCCCCAGGAATTGCTGGTTACCAGCACCATGACAAAGCCGCTGATTGCAAAGAAAATGTCGACCCCGCTCTCACCAGCCAAAAACTCCTGGTGAAAGCCCGTGCGTTGCGCGAGCACTTGCGAATTATGGGCTACGACGACAAGCAAGGCGGCGAATCCCCGCAAAACTTGCACCCCCAGGTAAACGCGGCGTGGAAATAGGTCAGCGTCCGAAACCATCCGCTCGACGTCGACGGCCAGACCTCGCTCAGCAATTTCAGAAATGAGAATCCCCCGAATTTAAATACCCCTGGAGCACAACCCACTGTAAGCGCTCAGCCGGGGCCCTATTGAAGCTGGCTTGACGCCTTACGGAAGCGCCACGGCATAAGGTCGCCGATTCTGCTG
>NZ_LBKA01000167.1:0-17374 GCF_028128955.1 Bradyrhizobium sp. CCBAU 11386 | reverse complement strand
CATGGCGCTGTTCGGGTCACCTTCAGGAAGCGGACCTCGCGGCACCCTAAGCTGAGGTCAGCAGCGGGCCTGGGACGCTGCCTTCGGTAAAGGAGACGCAAAGGCTATCGCCGCATTCTATGCCGACGACGCGATCTTTCTTCCGGCCAGCCATGAAGTTATCAAAGGGCCGGCCGGCGTGGAAAAATTCTTCAGCGGCATTTTCGCGGGAGGCGCGACGGGCCATAAGCTCGAAGTTGTTGAGGCGCATGGCAACGGCACGCTGCTTTTCGGTGCAGCGAAGTGGTCGGCCAAAGGCAAGGACGCCAGTGGAAAAGATCAGCCGTGGGGCGGCCTTGCGACGCATATCTTTGAGCGGCAGAGTGATGGCAGCCTGAGGATCAAGCTGCACACGTTCAATTAAACGTCTTGATCGCTGGACTAACTGGGCCGCGGGCAGAGCAACAAAACATTCTGTCCGGCCCCTCCTATAGCCTGACGACCGACGACTCCGAAAGCCAAGTGTCGTATGGAGTGCTCAAGCTGTAAGGCCACCATTCCAGAGGGCAGCAAGTTCTGCATTGAATGCGGGGCAGTGGTCTCGGTCGCGTGCCCGACTTGTCAAAACATTAATCCACCGCAAGCCAAGTTCTGCCGGAAGTGCGGGGGCCGGCTGGTCATTGACGCCACGATCAATCGCACGGAGCCGCTGTCGGCCACGCCGCCGATATCTGGACTGACGACACTCTCCGCGGAGCGTCGGCAGGTCACGGTGATGTTTTGCGATCTTGTCGGTTCGACCGCGCTCGCCACTCGGCTCGACCCTGAAGATTTGCGAGATGTGATCGCAGCCTATCATCGTTGCGTCGCGAGTAAGGTCGCCTCCTGGGACGGTTTCGTCGCAAAGTATATGGGCGATGGCGTGCTCATCTATTTCGGATATCCGCAGGCGCATGAAGATGATGCAGAGCGGGCAGTCCAGACCGCTTTGGCCATAATCAGGGCGATCAAAGAGGTCGCAGCGCCTGACCGACTTGAGGTACGGGTTGGCATAGCCACGGGGCTTGTGGTTGTTGGAGACCTGGTTGGCGAGAATGAGTCTCAGGAGCGTGGAATTGTCGGAGAAACGCCCAATCTGGCAGCGCGACTACAAGCCCTGGCGGAACCCGGCGCTGTCGTTATCGAGCCAAGCACGCGCCTTCTGGTCGGTAAATTGTTCGACTACCAAGACCTTGGAGATGTTCCGCTCAAGGGATTTTCGGAACCAGTTCGTGCCTATGAGGTCATCGGGACGAGCGCTGTCGAGAGTCGCTTCGAGGCGCTTCACGCGACGGGCCTCGCGCCGCTCGTTGGCCGCGACGAGGAGATCGAGCTGCTGCTGCGCCGTTGGGCCAAGGCGAAAGCCGGTGACGGCCAAGCAGTTCTGATTTCCGGCGAGCCAGGAATCGGCAAGTCGCGTCTCGCAGCGACGATTGTCGAGCGGATCGGCCGAGAACCGCACACCCGCTTACGTTTCTTTTGTTCACCCCACCACACGGACAGCGCCTTTCACCCCATTATTAGCCAGCTCGAGCGAGCTGCCCGCTTGCAGCGCGATGACGATGCGCATGCCAAGGTCAACAAGCTCGGTGCTCTGCTCTCACAAGGATCGGCTCGGCCAGACGACTATCGGCTTATCGCGGACCTGCTATCCCTGCCCGACGTAGGACGATACCCGGCGCTTCAGCTCAGCCCACAGTAGCGCCGGCAGCGGACGATCGATGCGCTCATGCGACAACTCGAAGGTCTCGCCCACCACCAACCCGTCCTGCAGATTTTCGAAGACGTACATTGGGCCGATCCGACGAGCCTCGACTTACTCGACCGCAATGTCGAGTTGATCCGGAAGGTGCCGGTGCTGCTTCTTATAACATTCCGGCCTGAGTTCAATCCGCCGTGGGTCGGCGAGCCTCATGTCACGGTCATGACTTTGGGTCGGCTCGGTCAGCGCGAGGGCGCAGCACTGATTGAGGGGGTCGCTGGAGGCCGGATGCCTCCCGAAATGGTCGGTGAGATAGTCGAGCGTACCGACGGCGTGCCTCTATTCGTCGAGGAGTTGACGAAGGCGGTGTTGGAAGCCGGTATCGATGGAGCCGCCGCGGCGAGCACATTATCGATGGTTCCGTCGCGTAGCGTGCCCGCTAGTCTGCATGCGTCGCTGATGGCCCGGCTCGATCGGCTCGGTCCGGGCAAAGAACTCGCTCAGATCGGCGCGGCCATCGGGCGAGAGTTCTCATACGAGCTGCTCGCGGCGGTCTCCTCGCATTCAGAGGCAGCATTGCGCGCCGGCGTAAAAAAGATCGTTGCTTCCGGTCTGGTCCTTTGCCGTGGCACGCCGCCCGACTCGTCATACCTGTTCAAGCATGCGCTCGTGCAGGATGCCGCCTATGGCACGCTCTTGCGCCGAACGCGGCAACAACTACATGCCCGAATTGCCGAGGCGCTCGAAACGCAATTTCCCGATCAGGCGAAGCGAGAGCCGGAAGTTTTGGGACGCCATTTCTCCGAAGCCCAGTGCCCAGACCGCGCCGCCGGCTATTGGCTCAAAGCGGGAAGGCAAGCGGCAGAGCGGTCCGCCAATTTGGAAGCCATCAGGCATCTCTCCAGAGCGCTCGAGTCACTAAAGATGCTGCCGGAGAGTCCCGAGCGGGATCGACAGGAACTGATCGTTCAAAGTGCAATCGGAACACCCCTGATTGCGGTTCACGGCTATGCCGGTCCGGAGACCGGGATAGCATTCAGCCGGGCGCGCGAACTCGGAGCACGCCTTGGAGATGCTGACGCCTTGTTTTCGACCCTCAGTGGACAATGGGCCTTTCACTTTGTGCGCGGCGATCACGAGAACATACGCGAGCTGGCCGCCGAGGCACAGCGTAGAGCCCAGGAAATGCACGATGAAGCGCTGGAGCTCGCGGGGTACCGTGTTTCAGGGCTCAATGCTCTTTACTTCGGGGAATTCGAGCAGGCCAGGTCCGATTTTGAGACCATTCTTCGTGTCTATGACACTAGCCGACATCGCCCGCCACCGGTGCACTACGTTCATGACCCGAAGTTCTATGCGATCGCGTATCTTCAGGTCATTTATTGGATTCTGGGGTTTCCCGATCGGGCACGGAGCTGGCAGCGAGCGGCGCTGGACTATGCGGCCGAATTGAATCAGGCCGTTCTCAACACTCACGTAAGAATTTACGGAGGCGCTGGCCTCGACGAACTGATCCTCAACGTGGCCTCCACGCGCAGCTATGCTGATGCAATCGTAGACCTCGCTGATCAACATAACCTGCGATACTTCCGGCTGAGCGGCCTGATCCTTAGGGGTTGGACTATGGCCCAAGAGGGAGATGGAAAAGACGGCCTAGCGCTGATACGTCGCAGCGCCACAGAGCGGCTAGCCATGGGAGTCAGCTGGTACCAGATCCGGTATCTGTGCATGTTGGCGCAGAGTTATCTGCGACATGGGCGCGCCGAGGAGGGTCTGGTCGCCATCGCGGAAGCCAAGGACATCCGTGCGCTCACTGAGGAACATATGTGGGCGGCCGAACTCAACCGGATCGAAGGCGAGCTACGGCGCATCCAAGGAGCCGCCCCAGTCGAGGTCGAGAGGCTCTTTCAGAACGCTCTCGCGATTGCGCGAGATCAGAAAGCCAAATCATTCGAGCTTCGAGCCGCGATCAGCTTGGCGCGATTGCGGCGTGATCAAGGGCATCCTACCGAAGCCAAAGACCTGTTGGCGCCGATCTACGACTGGTTCAAAGAGGGATTTGATACGCCAGATCTTGCTGACGCAAAGGCGTTGTTGCAAGATTTGTGAGTCATTCGGCGTGCAAATTTTTGGCTCTGACTTAAATTTTTGATGCAGTTTTGCGAATTTCATGATGCTCGTGGGTGCGACATCTGCGGTTGCACTATGGACTACGGCACGGGCGACGGCCGCTTTGGGTCAAACTGAGAAGTCCGGGCGCTCAGCCGGCAGGTCAGCTTTGCCCCCAACTCCAGACAAGCCGCTGCATCGGACCAACTGACGCGATGGGCCACTAGCTGACAATCGCAAGACATCGATCGAAACCGCCTAGTCTACTCGAAGGAATGATTCCAGTTCGTCGAAAAACTGCGGCATGCCAGGGTCGTTTTCCAAAGGCAGATGGTTCTTACCGGGTAAGGAAACGAATTTTGCGCCCTTTATTCCGGCGCCCATCAGCCGACCTTGCTCAAGCGGAACCATCGCATCATCTCGGAAATGCAGCACGAGTGTCGGGACAGTTACCTGCGGAAGAAGGTCGCGAACGTCGAAGTTACTTACCGTTTCGTAGTATCTGGCAGCGCTTTCCGCCGACAAACTCCGTCGTTGCATTTCATTGAACGCAAGCGCTTGTTCCTTGGTAGCGCCCGGTATTAGTTGCGAGGCCAACATCTGCCGGAACGTTGGATCTTCAGAGCTCCATCCCAGTCTGATGAGAGTTGCCGTAGCCTTGTATCGCTCCAAGTCCGCGGCCGTGTTCGAAGGCCTCTTGAATCTGCCTGTCACAAAGCCACCGAACAAGATGAGCTTGGATACTCTTTCGGGGTGGCGGACCGCATACGCGATCGACACCGCGCATCCCTGCGAAAAACCAAAGATAGGAAAGCGTTCGAGGCCGACTGCATCTGCGACGGCCTCCATGTCATTTACCCAGGCGTCCAGCGATAGTTCACTTTGGTCCCAATCAGACAAGCCGTTGCCGCGTGCGTCATACCGAACGAGTTTGTGCCGCTTCGTCAAACCTACAAACAGGTGACGATACAGAGGAAGCTCCCAGTCGAGCTCCAAATGATTGATCCAATTCGCTGACTTCAACAAGAAGGGACCATTGCCAACAACTGAATAAGCCAGTCGGACGCCGTCCTCAGATCGGCAATATCGGATCTCTTGCTGAAACTTCGATGAGGAGGGATTTGCCGTCTCTGAAGAGGCCAAGCGGCTTCGCAACTGAATTGCGTAGGCTTCGATCGGGCGCGCGATGTTCTTAAGAGTCTGAAGCCCAAGAGGTTCGATAGGGTGACCGATCTTTCCATCGATCTGGTCGAAGACGGCTCCGGATATGCAAATACCTCCGGGGTCAGCTATGCCTTCTAATCGTGCTGCGATATTAACTCCGTCACCGAGGAGATCATCCCCCTGAACGACAACGTCGCCCAAATGAATACCTATCCGAAACCGGAGCGCTAGGTCTTCCGGCTGACCACCCTCAGCCTCAAACAGCTGAAGCTGAACGGCCACGCAACATTCAACCGCGTCCGTTGCGCTGGGAAACTCGGCGAGAATACTATCGCCCGCGGTGTTTGCTATCCGGCCGCCGAAATCAGAGATAAGCCCATCGACAATTTGCCGATAGGCGGAAAGTGTTTGAAGGGTGGCAGTCTCGTCATGGCTTATTAAACGAGAATAACCTGCTACGTCGGCTGCAACGATGGCAGCCAACTTTCGTCGAAGCGTTGCGCGGCCCAATTCCCTTCACCTCCCCCTTCAGTGCCTCGTTACACTAGAGTCTGGCAGGCGGCTGCAGCTATTGCCGTCAAGATTAAAACAAAATCTTGAGCGCGGAGCAATTCAAAGCAGAGGATTCTTGCGCGTCCGTTTGGGGTCAATTGCGTCGGTGTGCCCCTGAGCCGGGCACTTCCGTTCTAACCGCATAAGCAGACATCGCCAGACTGGGCAGGCATGTCTCAAACGGGCCACAAGCGGACTAGTGCGCCGGGACGACTAATACGTTTATTCAATCACCTGATCCGCGCGGGCGAGCAACGTTGGCGGTATCCCGATGTTCAAGGCATTGGCCGTCTTGACATTAATCACCAACTCGAACTTTGCCGGCTGTTGAATCGGAAGCTCGGCAGGTTTGACGCCATTGATGATCTTGCCGACGTATGCTGCGCCTCTCCTGAAGAGATCGACGAGATCGGGGCCGTAGCTCATCAGTGCTCCCATTTCGGCCGCATCACCCTGGATGGGTGCGACGCACTTCCTGATGCAAAGACAGCACAAGGTCGCGACCGAGATGGCGCTGAATGTGCTCGCCTACAATGTCTTGACATTAATCACCAACTCGAACTTTGCCGGCTGTTGAATCGGAAGCTCGGCAGGTTTGACGCCTTTGATGATCTTGCCGACGTATGCTGCGCCTCTCTTGAAGAGATCGACGAGATCGGGGCCGTAGCTCATCAGTGCTCCCATTTCGGCCGCATCGCGATAACCAAAAATCGTCGCTAGTTGTGCCTCCCGCGCAGCATCAACGATATTACGCCGATACGTCCATAGGAGCCCCTCTGGAAAAACAATGAGCCCCTCGACGTTTCCGCGAAGTGAACGGAACACAGTGTCGATGTCCTCGGCTCGCCGCACATCGTAAGCGTTGAGAGTAAGCTTTTGCGATTGTGCTGCCTGCTTCACCGCATCAAGGTAGAAACGGCTGCCAGGATTCGCAGAATTCCAAAGTGCACCAATTCGAGTGAGTTTAGGGGCTGCTTCGTGCAGAAGCTCGAGCATTTTGGCGTTTGTTTCCGGCGTGACCTCCAAAGAAAATCCAGTCAAGTTGCCACCGGGATGAGAGATGCTGGCAGCGAGGCCACCTCCTACGGGATTAACGACGGCAAGCGCGACGATTGGTATCTGTGCTGTAGCCTTCTTGATAGCAACCGCTGGCGGATGGCCAGCCGTGACAATCACGTCCGGCTCACTCTGGACCAACTCCCGCGCCACATCGTCATATTGGCTCTCATGACCAGCCATCCAACGGTACTGGATCGAGATGTCGCGCCCCTCACTATAACCTAACTCCTTCAATCCTCGCCTGAAGGAATCAGCAAGAGGGTTCGGACCCGCCGCAACCGAAAAGAAAACCACTCGCCATACTTTTCCTGGTCTCTGCGCCTTAACCGATCGCGGCGCAAGCACAGTGATAATAATCCCGCTTGCAACGAGGCCTCGTCTATCGATCATGCGACGCTCCTCCTGAAGGTGCGTTACGCCTGTGCAACGGCACGATACACGCTTGTCCCCACCCGTGACCCGCGAAACAAGGTCGCAGCGAGAGAGGTGGTCAACCGTGAGGGCCGCTCTGGGTCAATCGCGTCGTTTGGCCACCGGGCAGCCACTTCCGGTCTACTCCGATCAACAGACATCGAGAGACCGGCCTGGTTGGTCCGGTTCGTGCCAAAAGCTGACCTGCCACTCATTAGGCCAGCTCGGCGAGTAACGTTTTGGCCTGCTTCAAATCCCATGTGTCAAAACCCTCGGTGAACCAGCCGTAGACCGGGGCGAGAAGTTCGCTGGCCTCATCCCGTTTCCCTTGATGGCGCCACAGCCGCGCCATGCTCATCGCGGCGCGCAGCTCGAACGATTTTGCCCGCTGCTTGCTGGCGACTTCGAGAGATTGAACAAAGCTTGCTTCAGCTTCCTTTGTGGATGCTCCGAAAAGCAATCGGAGTTCACCCTCAATTCTGAGCACGTCGGCGTGCCAGAGAGATTCGCCCGTTTCGGCTATCAGCTCCTTGGCTTTTCTGATCGCGCTCAGGCTATCCTGCATATCTCCAGCGCGTGCTTGTAGGATCGCAAGCAGAGAATGGTAGTGCGGGGAA
Organism: Bradyrhizobium sp. CCBAU 11386; assembly: GCF_028128955.1. NCBI lineage: Bacteria > Pseudomonadati > Pseudomonadota > Alphaproteobacteria > Hyphomicrobiales > Nitrobacteraceae > Bradyrhizobium > Bradyrhizobium sp. CCBAU 11386. The sequence goes on along the minus strand of NZ_LBKA01000167.1, from coordinate 9,742 downwards.
TGAAATCGAACTTGTTGTTCGGCCGCATGTATTCCGTGTTTCATCAGCGCAATGCCGTCTTCCAGCTGCTCTGCGCACCCGATCGCCCAACCGCTCAGTATTTGACCGCAGCTTTTGGCCCAAAGTGGCAGCCGCGCTTCAAGTAGTGCGTTCAAGTTCTCAACGTAGCTCTTGACGTCTTTTGTGTCGCCGAGCAACAGGGATAACTGTGCGCCAGCGTAGATGCCAACGATGCCGCTTGTATTCGCATGGTTTGCGTCCCGGGCATGCTTGATTGCATTTTGGCGCGCTGCGACTGCCTGGTCGGGGTATCCCAAGGCCCACAGACTCAGTGCCAGATAGGCGAGACCTGACGCGCGCGGATCTGCAACGTAAAGCACCGAAAGAGATTGGTCCGTTTCGGCCTTGTCGATTGCAAGGATCTGTTCCAACTGTGCTCTCGCCGCCTCGAACTCGCCCATTTCAAGCAGCGAAGCGCCCATGGCGCGGTGCGCGATCAGTCGCGCCAGACGGTCGCCGGTGCGCGCGGCCAGGGATTGGCAGCGTTCCGAATACTCCAGTGCCTTGGGGATCTTCCCGCTCGCTATGCAATAGGCATACTGGCCGTAGAGGCTCGGCAATAGGTGCTGCGTGTCGCCTAATTTTTCACACAAGGCGATGGCACGATCGCGTGCAGCTCCGACGAGGGGGTTGCCATACCCGTGCTGAGCGGCCAAAGGCGTGCCCAAAGCGAGCTGGAAGTCGAGTTCCTGCCGGTCTTTCTGAGTCGAGTCCGGCAGCGTCATCAACATCTCCAGGCCGCGTCTGAGATGACGCACAGCCTCCTCGTCGGCGGAGCGCTCCGCCGCACGCCGTCCGGCCTTCAACCAGTATGAAATAGCGCTCGCTGCCTGTCCGGCGTTTGTGAAATGGCGCGCCAACAACTCGGGTTCGATGTTGGCACGCTCGGGAAAGAGCTGTTCGAGCACTTTGGCAATTCGTGCATGCAGCTTCTGACGGGGTGCCCGTAGCAGCGTGCTGTAGGCGGCATCTTGCACCAAGGCGTGCTTAAAGGTGTATTCCGCGTCTGGCGGCATTCCGCGCCGGAAGATCAGTTCGGCGGATCCTAGCTGATCGAGTGCTCCATTCAGCTCAGCCGAGCTTCGCTGCGCTACGGACTTCAGCAGCTCGTAGGAGAACGCCCGGCCGATAGCCGCGCCAACCTGAGCCACCTCTTTGGCGAGTGAGCCGAGCCGATCAAGTCGGGCCATCAGCGAGGCATGGAGGCTTGGAGGGACGGCGACAGACGGCGAGGGAAAACTCGCAGCTGATCTCTCAGCACCTTCCTCGCCTGCCTCCATCACGGCTTTGGTCATTTCCTCGACGAACAGGGGTATGCCATCAGTGCGCTCAATAATGTCCTGTCTGATGCCCGCAGGAAGCAGCGTGTTTCCGGACACCCGGTAGATTATGGCCTTGCTCTCGTCCTCGCCGAGGCGGTTTAGATGGACCTCGGTGATATGTGGCTTTCCGATCCACGGCGGGTTGAACTCGGGTCGGTACGTGATAATCAGCAGCACCCGGAGATTTTCTAGGAGATCGACCGTACGACTGAGTGCTTCAAGGCTCGTCGGATCGATCCAATGCACGTCCTCGAAGATCATCAGGACGGGACTGGACTTGGATAGAGCCTCAAGTTGTGCGGTGAGCGCTTCAAACGTCTTTTGTCGGCGCTGCGCCGCAGTTAGCTCTAGACTGGGGTATCGTCCGTTGTTCGGCAGGGAAAGCATTTCAGCGAGCAGCGCAGCGTCTTGGCGTGGCGTCAAAGTCTGCGCCAGCAGGGTGTCTGTTTTGTCGAGCTTTGCTTGTATTGGGTCGTCATGCACGAACCCAGCCGCACGCTCCATCTGGCTAATGATCGGGTAAAGCGCGCTGTCTGTATGCTGCGGTGAGCAGAAATAGCGCAAGCGGGTGTACGGCTCGGAAGCTAGTCGTTCGACCACAGCCGCGGTGAGCCGTGATTTGCCAATTCCCGGTTCACCAGAAAGCAACACGACTTGGCCGTGGCCGGTCGTTGCCTTCGACCAGCGCCGCAGCAGCACGTCGAGTTCCTCTTGGCGCCCTATGAGTTCTGTCAGTCCGCCCGCGTGTAGGGCTTCGAAGCGGCCCTCGACTGCGGAAGGGCGCAGCGCCGCCCAAGCCCTGATGCGGCCTGGGATACCTTTAAGTTCCTGCCGTCCGAGGTCCTTGAGTTCAAACAGATCTCCCAAAAGCCTTCGCGTGCTCTCGGCAATGACAACGGTGTTCGGCTCAGCCAAGCTTTGCAGGCGCGCGCCAAGATTGGGGGTTTCGCCGACGATGCCGCGCTCCTGTGCTTCCCCCGATCCGATCAGATCGCCAACAACCACTAGCCCGGTCGCGATGCCGACGCGGGTCTGCAGCCGAACGGACAATTTGAGTGCGCCCACTGCAGCAATCGCTTCCAATGCTGCGCGCACGGCTCGCTCGGCGTCGTCCTCGTGTGCTTGCGGATAACCGAAATAAATGAGCACGCCGTCGCCCATGTACTTCGCGACGAACCCCTCGAACCGGCGCACAGCGCCGGCAACGCAAGTCTGATAGGCCGAAATGATCTCACGCAGATCCTCCGGGTCCATACATGCAGAGAGCGACGTCGAACCGACAAGGTCCGAAAACATGACGGTGACCTGGCGGCGCTCGGCCGTATCGTTGGCAGCTTTTTCCTTCGCCGGTGGAGTGTCGAATATTAGTGTTGGCGCTCCCGCCTCTGCGCGCAACCCCGCGATAGCGCTAAGCAGCTTACGGCGATGCCCTACAAGTCCTACCCCAAGGTCCTTCAAGTCCTCCGCCGTCAAGCTCGGCAGGACTGTCTCATCAATCTGATTGTCGCGGAATGCCGCCTCATACTGTTCGAGGCCAAGCTTCCGCAGCCAACCTCCGACGTCCATGACGGCGCCCTCTGGTTCGGCTAGGGCTGCATGATCCCCCCGGCGAGACGGCCTGTCTAGGGGGCCGCTTAGGACCGCTTAGGGTCAAGATGCGAAATACTCCGCGCGAGCAGATATATTCCGCTTCGCCCCCAAACCCAGACATTGCCCGATGCGGTCGGTACTTCGCATTTGGGCCAAAAACAGAAGTTCGCGCTTCCGTAGTCTGGTGCACTTTGAGGCGGCAGCTTTGGTGATGTCGGCCAACTTGGCATCGACCACGCGCTGTGTCATGTTGCATGAAGAAATGGCGAGGGAGGGTTGTCTCTTGTCCCGGCACGTTGCAGCTCTATGCTCGGGCGCATTGCTCGTACTTGGCACTTCGTCGGCGGCCCTCGCCGTCGCCTCGGAAAGATGTCAGGAAATCGACCGTCGGTTTCAACCCGCGCAATCTCAGATCACTGCAATGGAGGTCTCCTTACTTCTATTCTCTGCAGCGGACGAGAATTGTACCGAGCTGGCGACCTGGCTGCTGGACTATGGCGCGTCAGTGGACGCGCGCGACCGGTTTGGAGCCCGCCCGCTCAGCCACGCCGCGCGATCTGGCCATCTGGAAATGGTCGATCTTTTGCTTGCGCGTCGCGCTCCAATTGATGCGCGCAATCTCGCGGGCGCAACGGCGCTATACTTCGCGGCTGAACGCGGCCATGTCGCGGTCGCCCGGCGACTTGTTGAACGCGGCGCCGATGTCAAACTCACCGGACGCAGTGGAGTATCTCCGGTCGCGGCCGCCGCTTATACAGGCAGCGACGCAATCGTCGAAACGCTGCTGGCGCATGGCGCCGACCAAGGCGCGCCCGACGACACCGGAAAACCGCCAATTGTCTACGCGGCGGCCCGCGCCCGGCTTGACATTGTGAAGCGCCTGCTTTCGCGAAACATCGACATCAATGCCCGCTATCCGAATGATCTGACGCTGCTGATGTGGGCTGCGGGTCCGGATGAAAAAATTCCGGAGACGGACGCCGTCGAGGTTGTGAGGTATCTACTGGATTCAGGCGCGCACATCGATGATCGCGATGCCCGCGGCCGGACCGCTCTCATGATCGCCGCCGAAGGTGGGCACGCTGAGATCGCCAGCCTCCTGCTCGTGCGAGGCGCCGACCCCTCGCTCAAGGACAACGCTGGCAAACGCGCCGCGGATCTCACCTCACTATCGTTGTTGCGTGATCGACTGGCTACGCCGTAGCGAGGGCGCGTCTTAAAACATCCGGAAAAGTGTGAAGCGCGATGATGACTCTTCCCAATCTCATCGCGCTTTAGTCTAAAGACCAGCGAGATATTGCGCGAGCGCTGCAAGATCGTCGACAGGCGTGGCGAGCATCAGATCGGTCATGCCGGGGTTGTTGCCGCGCGTACGGGTGCGGAAATCGGCGATTGTCTTGGCAAGGTATTCCCGGCTCTGGCCGGCCAGGCGCGGTGTCGTGCCACTACCTTGAAACTGATCGAGATGACAGCCGGTGCAGCCTACCGAGTGCTCGGCGCTGATCGCCTGCCGGGCTATTTGCTTCGGCGCGCGGGGTTGGCCCAGATCAGGCCACGGCTTTTGCGCGAAATACTCCGCGATCGCCAGCATGTCGTCCTTCTCGAAGGACGACACGGTCGGCTGCATCATCTCGTTCTTGCGATCTCCCCGTTTGAAGTCGCGCAGTTGGATGTAAATGTAGCCTGCTTGCTGTCCCCAGATGACGGGAATCGACTTGTCGCTCGGCCTGCCGTCCTGGCCGTGGCAGCCGGCGCAGACCTCGACTTTCTCCGCGATGCTTTGTGCAAAGGCGGGGGCTGCGGTCAATAATGCCCCGAGGATCATCCCGATCGAAATCATCCAGCCCAAACTGCAGACCGTCGAGTTCCGGTGGGGTTTGCAGAAGCGGGGCCGACTCTGGCCCCGCTTGGGTGATGGCGACGTTCGTTCAATCGAGCGTAAAGGCGATGATGTTGTTGCCACGCCTGAAGTTCACCTGAGTGTTGCCGCCCGCGCCGACCACGATATATTGCTTACCGCCCACCGAATAGCTGGACGGCGGCGCATTGACGCCCGCACCGGCGCGGAAGCTCCACAATTCCTTGCCGGTGGACGAGTCGTAGGCGGCGAACTTGCCGTTGCCTTCACCAGCAAAGACCAGACCGCCCGCGGTGGCGAGAATGCCGCCGATCATCGGCTCTGGCGTGTTCACCTGCCATCTGATCTTGCCCGTGTTGTAGTCGACGGCGGTGATATTTCCCGCCTGCCTCTCACCTGGAATGGCCGTGAAGGCGCCACCAAGCCAGAGCTTGCCGTTCGGATAGGGCGAGTTCTCGACCCGGTAGTGCATGGGCTGATGCAGATTGATGGCGTAGGCGAGTCCCTGTCCCGGGTCGGTAGCGATCGGCGACCATTCGACGCCGCCGTTTGCCCCCGGAAGCATGCGCGCGCCTTCTTTGGTCGGCAAGGTCCACATATTCTCCTGCGGCACCATCGCCTCGGAGAACCGGATCAGGCTGCAGTCTTTCCGGTCGTGAACATAGATGTGACCGGTTTTGCCGGCATGGATCACGCCCGGAATGGTCTTGCCGTCCTTGCCCTTCACATCCACCAGCACCGGCGGGCTCGCGGCATCGAGATCCCAGACGTCGTGGGCAATATACTGAAGGTGGCAGACGAAGTTTCCGGTATCCAGGTCAAGCGATACCAGCGAGTTGGTGTAGAGATTGTCGCCGGGGCGCGGCGCGCCGTCGAGGTCGGGAGACGGATTGCCGACCACGAAATAGATCCGGTTGGTGGCGAGATCGACAGCGGGATTTTGCCAGACGCCGCCGCCCAGCTTCTTGTAGGGGTCGCCGATCTTGGCGAGTTGGTCCTTTTCAGCCTGGATATCGCGATGCATGTCGCGCCCCGTAGCGTCCTTGGTTGCCCAGACGCCGACGGAATTTTCGGGGATGGTGTCGAAATTCCAGACCAGTTTGCCGGTCTTCGCATCATAGGCCCTGACAAAGCCGCGGACGCCGTATTCGCCGCCGTTGGTGCCGATCAAGACCTTGTCCTTGACGACCGTCGGAGCCATCGTCTCGCTGTAGCCGAGCTCGGGATCGGCGATATCGCTGCTCCAGACGACATCGCCAGTCTTCGCATTCAATGCCACCAGCTTGGAGTCCAGCGTGGCCAGAAAAACCTTGTCACCGAGAACCTGGACGCCGCGATTATTGGGACCGCAGCAGTAGGTCGTTATGGGCCCCATCTTGTGGCTATAGTGCCAGAGCTGTTCGCCCGTCTTGGCGTCGATCGCATAGACGTGGCTGAACGATGTCGTCACGTACATCACGCCATCGATCACGATGGGCGACGTTTCCATGGATTCCTTGACCTCGGCCTGGAAGATCCAGGCGACGTGCAGGTTTTTCACATTGCCGCGGTTGATCTGCTTTGCGGGATGAAAGCGCGTTTGAGCGTAGTTGCCATTGGTCAGCAGAAAGTTCGTTGCATTCTTGTCCGCTGCATTGAGCTGGTCTTGAGTGACCGGAGAAACCTTCGCCTCGCGCGGAGGCGACCATTCATCCTGCAGCTTGACTTCTTGCGCATGACTTGATGCTGCGAGCGTGCAGCCCAGGCCGAACAACGTGGCGTATGCAACAGAATATCTTTTCATGGCTCAGCCCCGTAATTATTCGAATTATCGGAACAGGCGCTCATGTACGTCTGCTCTTGAATTCTGATCTTGCGAAACCTGTTTGACAAGCAAAAAGCCGTAGGCGTGCGCGCTCAAGCCTTCGGCGTTCGCGGCCGCGAAATCAGCGCGCGTTGCAGCACCCAAATCCTGCGATTCGGCTACGCGAGTGCGGCAGCGCCGCATGCATTTCAGAAGGACGCAGCTGCACACAAGCGTGCGCTGCCGATAAGAGATACGTCGGCAACCAGTAAGCACCCTTAGGTCATGGTCACTGGCATAAATTCAGCGGACGATCTTGAGGCATTGCCGCCAGACTATCGCGCGCCCGATCCAGCGCGGCTCGGTGATAGCCTAGTCGTCGGGTACCACGATCCATTGCCCGTAATGACGACCGCGACAAAGCCCATTATCGCTATGGAAGCACCGTTCGGCTGTCGCCGAGGCGGACAATTAAAGCGAAAAAGCAACAGCGATAAAACAACCAATAGAGAGTGTCCGAGTTGGTCAATCGCGTCGGTTTGCTACGAGCCAGTGACTTCCGGTCTATCGCCGACTCCGGACATATCGCTAAACGCACTAACTGGCGCGACGGGCCAGAAGAAGAAATGAGGGACTTGAAGTTTCACGTTCCGGCGCGGACTCGCGCGCAAAGTAACTGATATATTCCCGGCTGCCGGTCGATGCCCGCAGCACCAGCGAGCTCGCCGCAGGCAAGTTCGGCTTCCCGAAGTCGAAGTGTTTCAACAAGGACACAGCCGGCGATTCTCACATCGCCACCACGTAGTCGCTCTTCTTCCGCGATATCGGTCGGTACGGCTCTCCACATCTCCCATCGAGCGATCCCCGGTACCATTCCCCACTTGCCAATTGAAGCCGTTAAGACGGCTTCGTTCATGGCCTCTGAAAAACGAGCAACTACGCACATTGCACCGCGCGCCGAACCTCCTGACGCAACGAGAGAACACGCTGAACGGGTCATGTTTTGAAAGGCTTCGGACATGATGCGTCGTGTCCACGGCGTTGGATTGTTGAGGCGGTCCATATAGGCAGCAGAGGAGAGAACGTCCGGTTCATCGACGAGATAGCAGCAGAAATGCTGAGGTTGGCCAGTTAGAGCTTCCCAGCGTCGTCCGAGACGGAATCCCGGAACAGCCAGGCGCTCCGGAAGATGTTCGGCTTGATACCAGTGCTCAAAATCGCTCTCTCTTCCCGGAGCAACATCATTCCAGATCGCGAGCAAGCCTTGGCAATGTTCGAATGACAAGTTGTCGGCCCCCAGACCATGCAGACTTCCCGAATGCCTCACTATGGGTCACTCGCCGACCTAGGTCAAAGTCCTGCCTTGTCGGCTAATGGGATGGTCCGGCCGTGCTCCTGCCCCGCCAGCGATAAGCTGGCCAGGGGCGCCAAGACAAGGAGCACGCCATGTCCCAGACACCCAGTACTGCGATCGCCGTGATCGGCATCGATATCGGCTAAAACTCATTCCACGTCGTGGGCCACGATGCGCGCGGCGCCATCGTGCTGCGGCAAAAGTGGTCGCGTGGCCAGGTGGAGGCGCGGCTTGCCAATATGCCGCCTTGCCTGATCGGCATGGAAGCCTGCGTCGGCGCACATCATTTGAGCCGCAAACTCGCATCGTTAGGTCACGATGCCAGGTTGATGCCGGCCAAATATGTCCGCCCTTATAGCAAGGGACCGAAGAACGACTTCAATGACGCCGAAGCGATTGCCGAAGCCGTGCAGCGCCCGACGATGAAGTTCGTGGCGACCAAGACCGCGGAGCAACTGGATCTGCAGGCGCTGCATCGGGTGCGCGAGCGGCTGGTGTCGCAACGCACCGGCATCATCAACCAGATTCGCGCCTTCATGCTGGAACGCGGGATCGCGGTGCGCCAGGGTATCGGCTTCCTGCGCACAGAACTGCCCACCATCCTTGCGACGCGCACCGATGCCCTGTCGCCACGCATGTTGCGTGTCATCGAGGAGTTGGCAGGCGACTGGCGTCGGCTGGATCAGCGCATCGATAGCCTCTCCGGCGAGATCGAAGCACTGGCCCGTCAAGATCAGGCATGTTCGCGCCTGATGACGGTGCCTGGCATCGGGCCGATCATTTCGAGCGCCATGGTGGCCGCGATCGGCACTGGAGACGTCTTCTCCAAAGGCCGTGACTTCGGCGCCTGGCTCGGACTGGTGCCCAAGCAGATCTCGACGGGAGACCGCACGATCCTCGGCAAAATCTCAAGGCGCGGCAATCGCTACCTGCGCGTTCTGTTCGTGCAGGCGGCATGGGTTGTGCTGGTCAGGATCAAGAACTGGGAACGTTACGGACTCAGATCCTGGATCGAAGCCGCCAAGAAGCGATTGCACCACAACGTGCTGGCGATCGCGCTCGCCAACAAGCTTGCTCGCATCGCCTGGGCGGTGCTGGCTAAAGGACGCGCCTTCGAGCTGACAAGGACCAATGATGCAGGCGTCCGACCCGCTTGATCCTCGCGTCGTGCTCGGCGCGGTCAAGGCGCGGCCTGGCAACGCCGGAGCCAGCCGCAAGCCAAGCGCAACGGCCGGCCCTGACCGCCCGTGCGCGCGACGCGACGCATGTCCTGCGGGCCGGGACGAAGGAACGGCCCCTGGCTCGAACACAGGAACTGCGAGGTAGGAGGAGCAAGCGATGAGGTAACCCCATCAACAGGTTCCAGCCGAGGTCTGCGAGAGGATGAGACGAGATGGAGGTTCGGTCTTCCCGGCGCATGCGAACACTGGTGACCCAAATGGCCCAATCGAGGCCTGTCGGCTAATGAGAACGCACGCGCGCTGATATCCATGATGGCCCGGAGAAAATGCTCCAATCAAAGGCCGGATACATTGATGCAAGACCACTCACCACCAATCCGACGAAATCTTCTTGCAACGCACGGCCGGACCATACATTAGGGTCAAAAGCGTCGGTTTGGTGCTCGGCTGCGAACTTCCGGTCTGCTCCTATGAACTGACATGTAGCTGCACCACATCAACGGAAGCGATGGGCCCAGGCTGTGTGAGAACCTCTTTTGGGGCAGGTCGAAAGTCCGGCATCGGCTGGCGGCTCGATTTAGGCGGCCGGATGAG
>NZ_LBKA01000166.1:0-17147 GCF_028128955.1 Bradyrhizobium sp. CCBAU 11386 | reverse complement strand
CCTGTCGGATGCGTACCCCACAACCGCGAGACGGACTCTTCTCGAAGGGACTGTGCGTCGCCTCTGTGAGGTCGGCGCGCGCGTCCACCTATCCCTTCGCGATCCTCCATGGCGTCGTGGAGCCATATCCAGGATTCCATTTTCGGCTGGGAATTGCTGCAGGCGCTCGCCTGGGAACGCATCTTCCGGCGCAAAGATGCGGATCCGAAGACGCAACACATGTTCGAACAATTCGAGCAGAGGTATTCTCAGCCCGAGGCGTACGGAAGCGCACTCGCGCACGCACATGAAGCGCGATTGGAATGCGCCAATCTGTTCCGTGATTGTGACGTGTTGCTCGTCCCTGCCGCGGCAGGAGAAGCGCCAGAGGGCATTGGCAACACCGGTACCGGTGACACGAATTTCAACGGGGCCTGGTCAATGTTGCGGCTGCCCTGTCTAACGTTGCCGATGGGCCTCGGGTCTGCAGGCCTGCCCATTGGATTGCAGTTGGTCGCCCGTCGAGGCGAGGATACCACTTTGCTAAACGCTGCGGCCTATGTCGAGGCGTGTCTCACGGCTTAGGGCCGTCTTATCTGCGCCGCTTGACGCTCGATAGGTGACCGACCCGCTCTTGAGTCGTGCCGAGATCCGGGCATGGCCATGCCAAAAGGTCGCCGAAACGCGGAATGGTGGCGGCGACCGCGAGCGAGTTGAACAAGCTAGGTGGGATTTATTGCCCGGGCCGACGCGCGATCAGAACCGTGTCCTTATCCTCATCGGGTTCGCCGGCGACCTGCTAGCATCCAGATAAGAACTCGCCTGTTTTGGAATTCCAATCCAGACTTAGACGACCCCGCTAATGAAGAGATTCTCGAGCGGCCGCAACTATCTTCGGCTCCCAGCCAACTGAACCACGACTCCTATCCACGTCAGGTTCCTGGAGCGTCCGCGGGATGACGTTCGAGGCTTCCACCATCGACCCCGAGCAACCATTCGGCTCGCTTTTCATCTGAGGCCCGGCCTGATTGCGATCTCCTTCGAGAGCGGCGCGGCATTGCAACGCCGACAAGCCACCCATTTGAGAACTCTACCCGCCTTCGGATTCGAATTGGCAGCCGCTACTCGGCGTTTGATTCCTCAAGAGTGGCTCACTTCGCAGAATTTCGCAAATTCGAGGTCGATTTTCGGGGTTTTTATTCTCCAGACGCCTTTACGATTGCATCACAAATTGAGGAGGAGACCATGCTCCAAAAAAGTGTGATCATCGTGCGTGTTCTTGCGGTCGCGTGTCTCCTGCTCGCGCTCAATGCACCAGTGTCGGCACAAAGCAAGTCTACGGTCGTTGCGCCCTCGCGACCGAACCATCAACACTCGATCCCACAAGGATGGTTGGCGGAGGCGATCATTACTACTTCATTGCACAGATGTTCGAGCAGCTGGTCCGCTTCGACCCGGACATGAAGATGGTCAACTAGCTGGCCGAAACCTGGTCCATCGAAGGACAAGCCGATTATCGACGTGCACATCCGTAAAGGTGTGAAGTTCCACAACGGCGGATCCATTAACCTCGGCCGATTTCGAGTTTTCTTATGAGCGGCTGAGGGATCCAAAGATTTCGCCCTATTCTTACACACAGGCGAACGTCGAGAAGTTTGAGATCATCGACGACAACCACTTCAAGTTGCATTTCAAGGCGCCGGATGGTAACTACACCCCCAATACGCTGCAGCTTTGGGCAATTCCGAAGAAGTACTTCAAGGAGGTAGGTGAGGAAGGTTTTGCCAAGGCGCCAGTTGGTACCGGTCCGTGGAAATTCGTGTCCCGCTCGATCAAGGAGGACCTGAAGCTCGAGGCGTTCGGGGGCTACTGGAATAAGGATGCGCGCCCAAGGTCAAGAACCTGGTCCTGAAGATCATTCCAGAAGACCTTACCCGCGTTGCGGCGTTAAAATCGGGCACGGTTGACTGGATCGATGCGGTACCGCTGTCCGCGGTCAGCGAGATCAAGAAGATGTCGGGCGTGAAGACCTTCAAGGCGACTTCGACGAACAACCTCTACATTGATTTCCCGGCCGACAATCCGGAATCGCCTTTCAGTAAGCTGAAGGTGCGGCAGGCCGTTGCACGCGCCGTGGATGTCGATGCTATCATCAAAAGCGTGCTGTTCGGTCAGGGCGAGCGCTATGTCGAGGTCGGCAAGGGTGAGGCCGGCTACGATCCGGACCTGAAGCCATATCCCTACGACCTGAAAGAGGCCAAGCAGCTGCTGACCGAGGCGGGTTATCCGAATGGCTTCGAGACGCCGTGCTACAACCTCATCACGCCGCGCGAGCCGCATTGGAAGGAAATGGGCGAGGCGGTGTTTGCCTACCTCGGTGCGGTCGGCATTCGCTGCAAAGTGCCGGGACTTGAATATTCCGCTTGGCTCAATCTCGGCCGCCGCGGTCGCAGTGGCCCCGAGATGGACGGTGTCGCGCCGTGGGCGTGGGGGCATGGCCTGTCGGGTGATCCGGCTGAGCATTGGGCTGGCACAGCTTCGTCCCAGGGAAGGGCTATGGCGCCTTTTCCCATACCAGCGATCCCAAATTGGACGCAATGATCGAGGAATTGAAGGCGACCATGAATCCGGAGAAGCGGGTCGAGCTGATTAAGCAGATTGCCCGCTACAAGCATGATAACGTGCTCGGCGGCGTGACCACTTATCGCCCGATCGTCACGCTCGCGTGGCGGGAGAATATCGACTTCCGGCCTTGGCCGTTTCCCGGATTGTGGCGAGCCTTTCAGGAAGTCAGCTTTAGGCAATAGAGTGTTTCTCGCGCTACAAGTGTGAACCTCCTCCGAATGAGTCGACACCTATAGTAGGCTCGGAGAGTCCGGAGGTGTCGAATGCAAGGACGTCAACGTCGGTCGTTCACGGAAGACTACCAGCGCCAGGCCGTTGAACTGGCGGTATCGAGTGGCCGATCGAATGGGGTCGGTCGCCAGGGAGCACGGTCTGCGCGACTCGGTGCTGCGACGCTGGGTGGATAAACTCCGGCAGGAGCCGACAGCGGCGGCGTGGCGCCCCGCCACGCAGGCGCCGCCGATGTCAGCGGGACCAGGGTTCCGAGGTCGCCCGGCTGCGCCGGGAGCACGAGCGGCTGCGCATGGGGCGCGACATTTTAAGAACCGCCTGGCGCAGCGGCGCGCCCGTGCGACTTCGAAACAGCCAGTCGATAGCTATCTTCGCCCGAACCCGGGACAGAGCTTCGCTTCATCGAGGACCATCGCGACAGCTATCCGGTACGGCTGATGTGCGCCGTACTCGAGGTCTCGCCGGCCGGCTATTACGCCTGGCGCGAGCGCCCGGAGAGTCCCTAATTCCGTGCTGCTCACCGAGATCCGGCAATTTACCGTGAGAGCGGCGGACGCTATGGCAGTTCGCGGGTCCATGCCCGCCGCAGCAATGAACCGCAAGGCTGACTGCTACGACAATGCCCCGATGGAGAGCTTCTTCCATAGTCGTCCGTTAAGAAGGCGAATTGAGCGGGGCGGGACGGCCGAACGTGCGCCATAGCTGGAGCAGGATGAGGCACAAGAGTTCTCTGAGCCAGGCGAGGATGCGGCGGAAGTTGTGGCCCACGGCTGAGAGGATGACGTTAGCCGCATCGCCGGCGCGGCCTTTGAGGTAGCAGCGGCCGAGGTGACCATCGGCCTTCAGGTGTCCGATGATGGGTTCGATGGCGGAGCGGCGGCGCAGCTCGCGCTTGATGACACCGAAGACGCCGCGCTTCTGGCCGGAGATGAAGATCCGTCGGGGATTTTGTGCGTCGTGGCCGCGGTATCCCTTGTCGACATAGGCCCGCTCGATCGCGCAGCCGGTGAGTGTCTCGGTGCGGTCGATGACGTCCCGCAAGGTGTGACCGTCGTACGGGTTATCGGGTAGCGCCCTGGCGTGCAGCACGAACAGGCCCCCGGGAGAACGGCGGTTGTTGGTGACGATGGAGGCTTTGACGCCGATCTATGGACCACGCCCGCGTTGCAAGAGGAATCGACAAGGGATGAAGCGGTTTGCGCCAATCTATCCGGCTTCAATTTGGGGCTGTTGCCCCGAGCCATCATGGATATCCGCTCACTTCTGTCCTCAATAACTCGTCGGCCTCAAGAAGGGCCATGGAGTCGAACCAGGCTTCAGAAGTGTCGGTGGAACCGTTTCTCCATTCGTCCTTTCCGTCTCGCAAACCTCGGCGGGTTATTGTGCCTTCTGATCCCGACTTTGGATTTTCCTTTCCGGCCCTGTTTCTTATGCGGTGCGGCCCAGGAGGTTGGCGTCGTAGTCACGGCCCTTTGCGAGCATGCTCCAGGTCATGCGCGCAAGTTTTGCGGCCAGGGCAACAACCAAGACATTGGAGTGGAGCCGCTTCGACGCTGCCTCTAACCAGGCTGCGAAGCCATGCCGAGGCCAACTCTGACGCTGCAGAAGTACGGCTCTGGCACCTTGAATAAATAGCGTTCGCAGGTACCGATTACCGCGCCTCGATATGCGCCCGAGAATGGTTCGATCGCCGGTCGAGATTTGCTTTGGTACCAGACCAAGCCATGCTGCAAAGTCTCGGCCTTTATGGAAGGCATCACCGGTTCCGATGGCGGCGACCATCGCGCTTGAGATGATCGGCCCGACGCCGGGCGCACTCATTAGGCGGCGACAGTGTGGATCTTGATCAGCGAGTTCGTCGATTTCTTTCGTCATTGACGCGACCCGTCGGTCGAGATAGCGCCAGTCCTCGGCCAAGTCCTGAATGAGCTGGATCACGCGAGGCGATAAGTTGTCGTTTGGCGCTGAGAGAATCTGAGGAAGTGCCAGTCGGAGTGCTGCCGCTCCCTGCCGCACTGGTAGCCCTCGCTCAAGCAAAAAGCCCCGGATTTGATTGATGACCGCCGTTCTCTGCGTCACCAATCGACTGCGAACTCTGTGTAGTGCCTGTAAATCAAGTTGTTCGGCTGACTTCACTGGAACGAACCGCATTGTCGGCCGCTGAGCGGCCTCGGCGATCGCTTCAGCATCCCGAAAGTCATTCTTGTGACCCTTGAGGTATGGTTTGACGTACTGCGCCGGCAAGAGCCGTACTTGATGGCCTAATTTCTCGAGCCTGCGCGCCAGATGATGTGCGCCTGCACACGCCTCCATTCCGATCAGACAACGCGGAATATTGCCCAGCGACTGGTCAAGCTGATTTCTCGACCGCTTCTTGCGTAGCGTAATTGCGCCTGTGGCATCGAGACCGACGACGTGGAATGTGTTCTTCCCGAGATCGATGCCGATTGTGACAAGGTTCGTATTCGACATGGCTTGCGCTCCTGCTGCTGCCCCCCGCCGGGCTGCACGTTGCCGCTGAGAGCGGGCGTGGTCCATGCCATTAACTCGTAAGGCGCGGCTGCTTTGCCCTTGCCGATGCACTCCACCTCCGGGGCGTGGAAGGAATAAAGCTTGAAGCCGCGCTGGCGCTGCTGCTGCGAGCGGATCTGCGAGGCCCGGCTGAGCGGGAGGGCGAACCTGTTCTCAAGCACAGCCTGACCTTCGATCTTGCGGCGGATATCGCGGATGATCCGGCCCAGTCGGCTGCGCAGGATGCGCAACTGCCGCTGATGCCGCTTGAATTGCTTGGCATGGCCGTAGCGTCCCGCCATCATTGTCGCGGTTTTGGCAATGCGCAGATAGGACTGCCGCAGCTTGACCCCGTGCTTCCTCGCCAGACGGTTGAGCCCCTTGATCGCCGCGCAGCGGCGCGATCTCGCCGTCGATCCAGTCCCAATCGACCTTGCCGGCGAGCTGAACCAGCTCGTGCTTCATATTGATGATTTGGTCCAGCCTGGCCCGGAACAGATCGCCCGATCCCGTCGTCCTGTGCTTCTTCGGTCGCATCGCCACCTCCGATGCGATGACGGAATCATGGTTGGCGATTCGACGGAATCCTGAAAATGAAATTGCAAGGTTCCGACGCCCGAAGCATCAAACCCCTGCAAACGCAAAACAGTCCACAACGACAAATGCGATTCTAGCTCAATCGCTTAGCCACTCTTCACGGACGACGCCATACCCCCAAGACCGAGCTCGTCTATCGACTCCAAGACACACAATTGCAGATGGGCGTCGCGGCTGAGTTGCAACACATCTGCGACATCTCTCTCTGAACATTGACGGCGACGCGGACGGGCAGCCGCATCTTACGCGGTAACCAGTGACAAGGCGAAAATGAAGGGCTGGGGACAGGCCACGGCCGACCGATCTCACCCAACGCTATAAAGTTAACTCCAAACAGATCTATGCCTGGAAAAACAAATGCGGGAACAGGCGGCGTGGCCTTGGACGCGAGGGCCGGTAGCGCGAGGGTACCGAGGAACGATTCGCTTGAGAAGCTTGACATCGATCAGCTCGCCGGTCGAGCCCAATTCTTAGCGCGGAGGTCTGGAACATGAGCACGCCGGACCATGGAAGACACCGGCATGTCTGGATTCGTATTTGGCCTTCCGGTGTCTGCCGCCGCCAAAGCCAACACAAGCACCTTGCCTGATGTGGCGGATCGACGAGCTATCCACCGCGTGCTGGCTCCTTTCGCTCGCTCGAATGATTGTCATGCCAGAGGTAGACCTCGAGTAAACCGGACGCGCGTCCAGCTTCGATTCCCAAATACGCATCGCGCGACGGGCTAAAGAAAACTGGCCAATAGGCAGATACGTGACGAGATGACGGACGCCCACACCTGATGGAACCGGTCGAAACAGCTCTGTTCGACTTCGGTCCCCCGGTCCATACCCCGACGAACCATCGAGCGCAGCGAGGTAGAACAAGCTGCATGGTTTTAGAGATATGACACGCTACACGCAAGGCTAGCCGCCAGCCAGAGAACTGGGGACCCGCACTTCACGTCGAATGATGATCGTACTGCCAACATTCCGGCTGCCGCCAGCTGACCTACCCGGCGTGAACCGCGCTCCGATAGTTAGGCCACCACCAGAACACGGCCTTCTTGCCCCGGTCCAGATATTCAGAATAGTGCGTAATAGCGTCAAAGTCGGTGAATCTCTGCATGCAGCGCCTCGGGTTGCGAGAATAAAAGAACGCTCCTCCAGCTAAGATGCATCGTTGAGGTAAGTAATTGGGTCGCTTGGCCCGAGTTGTCTCAGAACAGTGGTCAGCTGACCAAGCCGAAGCGGAGCTACTGAATGGTGACGGAAACGACGGGAAAAATAACGTTCGATCAGGTTGAGCGGGTGGTTGGGCAGATTGGGTTTGCTCCGGAAGAAGATAGCGACGACACGCAACGCATTCATTGGACACTTTTTCGTACTTCAGGCGTACCACGCCAAGTGAACATCCATGATGCGCGCCCGATCAGCGGTGAGCTTTCCCTCGATCGCGAGGGCTTTGTCCTCGTTCAACATGAAATTGCTGCATTGACCGAGCGTGAGTCCCCTCCCTTCGTTTCAAAATATATCGAGGAGATGGCGGCCTTCATCAAGGCTTATCTCGGCGCCTCGTGGGTCGTGCCTTGGGTTCGCGCTGGCGAACTCGGGGAAGCTAACGTCTTGCTATCTGCGGCAACCCTTCGTTCTGCCGCCGCCGGCTCTAAGCACACACCCGCTCCGCTCGCTCACATCGACTTTTCGTCCAAGTACGCGCCTGCAGTCGCCGCCTTAGCGAACCGAGCTCATGGAATCTCGCGGCGCGCCTATTCTCGAATGATGCTTATACAAGCTTGGTGCGCCCTCTCTCCACCACCTCAGGATCTTCCCTTGGCGATCGCGGATGGAAGAACCGTCGCAGACACGGATTTGATTGAGGACTGGGGGGATCATCCCAATCGGAAATCTGTATCGCCGGGTTGGGTTCTCCGGCACAGCCCAACGCAGGTTTGGTATTACTTCTCGAATATGAAGCAGGACGAATTTATCATATTTAAGGGATACGATTCTGACGAGTCTCGCAACACCAAGTGTGCCCATACGTCATTCGACAATCGGCGCGCCTTCCCAAACGCTACGCCACGCGAGAGCATCGAGACGCGGTTCTGGGTCTACTTCGAATAGTGGGCAAAAGGCAGCGCGGGGCCAGAGGCCGTTATCGCTGCCCCGTGGCGGCTTTTGAACATGTTGACGAATTTGCATCGGCAGGGCGAGTTCGATCACCCCGCCATGAGCGGGCAAGAGTGCCTTGTAAGCGGCAATAGCTATACATCTGCAGAAAGTGTCGAATACTGGTCGCTCCTAACAGGTGAAACTGAGCAACGCTTTTGGTGCCCGCCACGATTGTTGATCGCGTTCTGTTGGTCTTCTTCGATTATTGCGTCCTGAAGCAGCAGCTTCAGCTTTGTGTTCTTGCGCTCCAGGGTACTTCATTTGCTGTATCGAGTTTTGCCCTTCGTCCCAGGTTTGGAATACTGCGCAATCGCATCAAAGTCGCTGGATGCCTGCATTCAGCGCTCCGGGTTGCAGGAAAACAGATCACTCTTCCCGCTAAAGCGGCGTAGTCGCAATGTCTACGCGTCACTTGACGCAAGACCAAAGGTCCCGATAGGGGGCACCGTGCAGTTCAGGGCTTCGTCGCAAACGTTTTCATCCCAGTAACAATGATAATCAGTTGGCGTGGCTTTGCCATCTCGCGGTTGCGGAAGGCGTTGCGCAATCGTCTTTGAGTTGGCGCCGATGGCGGGGGTACATTCAGTTGAGCAAGATCTCAGATGTATACGATGTAATTGTGGTTGGCGCTGGCGGCTCTGGGCTGGCAGCCGCACTGTCAGCTGCATCCCTTGGTGCTAAAACGCTTCTTCTGGAAAAGAATGGCGCGGTCGGAGGCTCCACAGGTATGTCTATCGGCTCAATTACTGCCGCGGGCACGAAGTATCAGAAGGCTCAAGGGATTGTCGATACGACCGATTCTCACTTTGTAGATATGGGCTCGATTCTTGGTCCCGATGATCATCGCGAAAACAAGGCACTGCGTCGCATCCTGGTGGATCATGTGCCCGATACGTTAGAGTGGCTGATGGGCTTGGGGTTGCGATTCTTTGGACCGATGCCAGAGCCGCCCCATTCCAAACCGAGGATGCATAACGTAATTCCAAATTCACGAGCTTATCCCTACGTGCTCTCGCGGGCCTGCTTCAAGGCCGGAGTCGAGTGTGTAACGAATGCGCGTGTCACGGACGTTTTAAGGGACGGCGGTGTTGTGACGGGTGTGATCGTTTCAATAGCAGGAAGCGAGCGTCAAATTAAGTGTCGAGGTGGGGTGATTTTCGCTACGGGTGATTTCAGCGCCAGTAAAGCATTCAAAGAACGATTTCTTCCCTGGGTTGCGCATATTGATGGCTTTAATCCGACAAACACTGGAGATGGACAAAGAATTGGCGAGTCCGTAGGCGCTCCGATTCTCAATGGGGACATATTGTGGGGACCGAGTCTCCGCGTTCAACCTGGGGCAGGTAGCAACTTGTTGGAGCGCCTTCCCGCCTGGCCCTTATTGACCAAACTGATGGAAGTCGCGCTCGCAAAACTGCCGGTGAAGCTGTTCCGGCCGTTTGTCCTGTCCTTTCTGACTTCGACACTTGCGCCATCGGCTAATCTTCTTAAATCCGGGGCGATCTTGATCAATCGACACGGGTGTCGCTTTACAAACGAGGCGGATCACCCAGCATTAGACGTTGCGAAGCAGACCGGAAAGCAAGCCTACATTGTTTTTGACGAAGCAATTGCCAAGAAATTTGTTTCTTGGCCAAACTATGTGTCGACCGCTCCAGGGGTCGCCTATGCCTACATCAGCGATTACAAAAAGCAAAAAATGCTTTACGCAAAAGGCAAGACCATTGCCGAACTAGCGTCGAAGATTGGAGTTCCGCGCGATAAGTTGAGTGAAACAGTCCGCACCTATAACGAGGAGGTAAAAACCCAATCTGGCGAAAGACGAAGACTCGAACGAGGCCCCTTTCACGCAATTGGACCTCTGTCGACCTGGGTTGATATAACGGAAGGGGGGCTCGGTGTCTCAACAAGACACGAAGTTCTAAGTGCTCAAGGAGAGATAATTCCCGGATTGTACGCAGTCGGATCGGTGGGCCAAGGTGGCCTAATACTCGCAGGGCACGGTCATCATCTCGGTTGGGCTTTCACCTCTGGGCGGCGCGCCGGCACTTTTGCCGCAGAGAGAGCAAGAAAGTTGTCAGAGCAATAATCAGCCGTGATATCTGGCCTCGGCTAGCGAGGCTGTCGCAAAGAATCTCAAACGTTCGGAGTGAATATGTCAGCACAAGTTCAAGGCAAGGTCGCCCTGGTGACGGGCGGGGCGTCAGGCATCGGGGCTGCGATTGTGGAATTGCTCGCGCATGAGGGGGCGACGGTCGTAGCGACCGATATCGACGAGTCGAATGGGCCTAAGCTTGCCGCGCGCCTGAAGAGGGCTGGTTGCGACGTGAGCTTCCTATTGCAGGACGTCACCAGCGAGGAGCGCTGGATCGAAGTCGTAGCCGAGATCGGCAAGCGCCATGGTCGGCTCGACGTGATGGTGTCCAACGCGGGGATCAGCATCGGCGTGCCTTCGATCGTCGACATGTCGCTGCAGGATTGGCGACGGCAGACCGCGATTAATCTCGACGGTGTTTTCCTCTCGGTGAAGCATTCTTTGCCGCTGATGCGCAAGCATGGTGGCGGCTCGATCATCGTGATGTCATCGATCTTGGGGCTCCGTGGTTCGGCAAGTCTCGCGGGATACTGCGCGACCAAGGGCGGTGTCCGGCTGTTTGCAAAGGCGATCGCGATGGATTGCGCGCAGGTGGGCGACGGCATACGGGTTAACTCCGTGCATCCCGGTATCATCGACACGCCAATCTGGGGCAAGACCCCAACCGGCGCTGCCGGCGCCGGCCAGAACGCACCGATCGATCCGGAGGAGCGTGCAAGGATAGCGGTGCCGCTTGGCCGCGCCGGGCAAGCAAACGAGATCGCGCAAGGCGTGCTGTATCTGGCCTCGGATGCCTCGCGCTATGTGACCGGCACCGAACTCGTTATCGACGGCGGCACAAACGCCGGCGGGGTGGTGCGAGCCCAAGCCGCCTCCCGCTAGCCACCTTGCCGTAGCCAAGCCAGTACCTTCAGTTCGCCATGCTGCCGCCGGGCTGGCTGGAGACCTATCCAGTTCCCGTGCGTGCGGCGCTCCCAGTTCGATCGGCGTCGTATGTCGTCGATCTCGCATCCAACAGGCTGAAGCACTATCGCAACATCATCGTGGTCCAGAACCGAGCCAATCGATTTCCTTGTCTTTCCTGACAAGCCGATTCTCTTGAATGCGGACGCAAATGACAATTCAGCGGGGACGTCAAGGTGAATCCTGCAGGACTTGAGTTAATTTGCAGTTTATCTGCGCTGCATAAAGGGAAACGAGTATCCTTTCGTCCGATAGCGCTGATTTAGTCTCGCACGGTTGATTGGGTCGCTCTCGATGGCCCGCCAAAGACAGGAGTAAACGCATGGACTTCAAGGTTTCGCCGAAATCGGTGCGGGAGAGCTGCAGCGCCGAGGAGTGGCAGGCGCGGGTCGATCTAGCGGCTGCACACCGAGTGGCTTTCCTTCAAGGCTTCTCAGAGGGAATTTACAATCACCTGACCTACATGGTACCCGGTCGCAACGATCGCTACTATCAGATTCCATTCGGGATGCACTGGGCCGAAGTAACTGCTTCCTCATTCATGGAAGTAGGCATAGACGACGGACAGGTAAAGCGTGGAGAAGGCGTGGTTGAGCGCTCTTGCTATTGCATCCATGCGCCGATCCATAAAGCTGCGCCGCACGCGAAGGCGATTTTTCATACCCATATGCCGTTCGCCAGTGCCCTTACCCGCCTTGAAGATTCGCGCATTAAGGACATTGGCCAGGGCGAAGCCTTTCTGTCGGGATCTATCGTATACGATGATTCTTACTCGGGTCTTGCGCTCGATCCGGCCGAGGGCCTGCGGCTCGCCAAAGTGCTTGGGGGAAAAACGGTGCTGTTCATGGCTAATCATGGCATCACGACCGTCGGCGAGACAATTGCGGATGCTTACAGCAAGCTTTACTACACCGAGCGCGCCGCACAGGTGCAGCTCTACGCAATGTGGACCCACCAGCCGCTGAAGCAACTGCCGGTACAGGTGCTCCAAGAAACCATGCGCGGTGCTGCTGAGATCGTACGAGAGAGGCCGACCCCAGCCGAGCGGTACTTCAATGCCTTGAAGCGGATGCTCGACCGCAAGGAGCCGGAATACGCTACGTAGCTGCGCGTTGTGGGGTAGTAGGAGTGGCGGCGACCAATGCCGCACAACCCGAGACGTAGTGGGCGCTCTGAGCGCTCTTGATCTTGCGCGGTCGCGAAGATGCCCGTGCATGACTTCTAGGGCCTCAAACTGTTGACGCCGATCAAGACGGCGGCCGGACCATCTAAGGTTCACGGTGCGTACTTTCGTGCTGATCTTCCCGAACCCCGATCGGATGGCAGCCGGTTTCGATAACAGGAGCACGAGTGAGCACGGCTGCAACTATGTGGTTGATGCTCATTTCGTGGCTGGCAGGGGCACCGAAATCGTTCCCGCAAGTTTCTGACGTCGCCGAATTGCCTCTTCGGGAACTTTCATCGGTCTCTCAAACCGTTCGACAAAGCCCCGCTCCTAGTGGGGTTTTGCTGCAGGGGGTCTGCACGTGCTCCAGACCCGCGATTTCTGGTGGGTGCAGGCGCGCAAATAGACGCTCTAGTCGGACGCGGCTACTGAGAGGAGATCGCGGATATTGCTCGTCTCCGATCGCGGCAATCGAATATCGTTTGCTGCAAGCCGAAAATTATGCCTGTGAGACACGGGCGTCTCGACTGGATACCACATAACGATGTGGAAAATTGTTCCGTCCTCGCCAATCTCGAAGAGCCTCTGAGTTAGTTTTCGGAGATGAAAATGCCTGCCGAAAAATCCGTGCTTACCATTGTCCTGAATGATCCGGACGCCGAATTGTATGCGCGGCTCATAGCGGGCCGGTTTCCTCAGGTTCGCACGATCGTGGCGCTAACCCCTGAGTACATGGCGCGCTACCTAAATGAGGCAGACGCTCTCCTTGCGTCTCGCTTCCCCATTGACCTGTTGGAGCACGCGAAAAAAATGCGATGGATCCAGTGGACTGGCGCCGGTGTCGACTCGATCATGCCCTTTCGCGAAAGGATAGGGCACATCACCATAACAAATGCACGTGGAATTCATGGCGATATCATCGCTGACTTCGTAATGGCTGGCGTAACCATGCTGCACTGGAATTTCCGTCAGCTCCTGCGTGACCAGGCGGAGCGGAAATGGAGCCCTCGCTTTGTCGCGCCGCTGGCCGAGAAAACCCTAGGCGTCGTGGGACTTGGCGCGATTGGCGCAACGATTGCCCGCCGCGCAAAGAGTGCGGGCATGACTGTCGTCGGCTCGAAGCGGGACGTCTCAGGGCTGGTCGATTGTGTCGATCGCCTGTTTGCTCCCGACGCGCTGAAGGAAATGCTGCCGCTTTGCGATTTCGTGGTTCTGGCGCTGCCAGCCACGGCAACAACCGTGGGTCTCATCGGTGCGGCTGAGATCGCGCGAATGCGGCGCGATGCCTTTCTGATCAACATCGCGCGAGGCCGGGTTATCGTGGAGGCCGAACTAATCCAGGCGCTGGACGCGGGCACGATCGCCGGCGCTTTGCTGGACGTGTTCCAACAGGAACCGTTGCCTCAGGGAAGTCCATTATGGGACATGCCGAATGTCATTGCGACACCGCACATTTCAGGGAGTGCTACAAACTATGCGGAGCGAGTATTTGCCATCTTCGCCGATAACATCGAACGCTTCCTGACGGGGGAAGAGTTGATCAACGTCGTGGATCTGGCACGTGGTTATTGACTGCATCGCAATCGATATCCACCGCGAGCGCTCCAGGGTCGGGCCGCGAGCACAGGAACTAAAAAGGCTGATGAAAAGCTTCTCGATTTGTCACATCGCGGCAAGCGTTGCCATTGGCTAGCTTCGCGTCGGTCGACCCAGAACGCGCAATGACAAATAACACAGTTTTTCGGCGGATGGACTGCGCGCGATCGAGCATTCCTCGACGGCCAGCGTTCTCATCTGCGCACAAAAATTGCCTGTCGACGTGAGCCGATCTTCAGCAGCTTTACGAGCTCAAGTTACCGTCCTCCCTCTGCCCCTCGCGTCAAGGACATGCGCAAAGGCGCTCCGACGGTGATCGCGGGCTCAGCGCTTAAACTGCAAGGCTGTCCTATTTTTGTTCAATTTATCAAATCTGGGCCCGGTTTTCGGCGTTTTTGTACTTGCGGAGCCTTTTACGATTTTAAGATCATCGGGGAGGAAAGAGCATGATCATATCGCGTCTTTTTGCCGTTGCGTTTGGCTTACTCGCGCTCAATACAACGATCTCGGCACAAACCAAGAACACGATTGTCGCGGCTCTCGCGGCCGAAGGAGAGGTGCTCGACCCCACTAGGTCCATCGGCGGCGCCGATCAATACTTCATCGGACAGATGTTCGAGCAGCTGGTCCGCTTCGATCCGAACCTAAAAATGGTCAACTGGCTAGCCGAATCCTGGTCCATCGAGGGGACGGCGGACAAGCCGATCATTGACGTGCATCTCCGTAAAGGGGTGAACTTCCACAACGGCGATCCGTTGACCTCGGCTGATTTCGAATTCTCCTACGAGCGCCTCAGGGATCCAAAGATCTCACGCTTTTCTTATACGCAGGCGAACGTCGAAAGGTTCGAGATTGTCGACAACCATCACTTCAAGCTGCATTTTAAGGCGCCGGACGGTAACTACATCCCCAACGCGCTGCAGCTCTGGGCGATCCCGAAGAAGTATTTCGAAAAGGCGGGAGAGGAAGGCTTTGCCAAGGCGCCGGTCGGCACCGGGCCGTGGAAGTTCGTCTCTCGCTCGATTAAGGAAGATCTGAAACTCGCGGCATTCGACGATTACTGGAACAAAGATGCGCGGCCCAAGGTCAAGAACCTAGTTCTCAAGATTATTCCGGATGACGTTACGCGTCTTGCAGCGTTCAAGTCGGGTGCAGTTGACTGGATAGATGCAGTGCCCCTGTCTGAGGTCAACGAGATCAAGAAGATGCCGGGGGTGGCGGCCTTTACGGCCGTTTCGAGGAACAACCTCTACATCGATTTTCCCGCCCACAAGCCGGATTCACCCTTCAGCAAGCTGAAGGTGCGACAGGCGGTGGCGCACGCGGTGGATGTCGATGCCATTATCAAAAGCGTGCTGTTCGGCCAGGGCGAGCGCTATGTGGAGGTCGGTATGGGCGAGGCTGGCTACGATCCCAATCTGCAGGCGTACCCTTATGACGTGAAAAAGGCGAAGGAGCTGCTGGCCGAAGCGGGCTATCCGAATGGATTCGAGACGCCGTGCTACAATCTCATCACGCCGCGCGAGCCGAACGTCAAGGAAATGGGCGAGGCAGTGTTTGCATATCTCGGCACGGTCGGCATTCGCTGCAAGGTGCAAGGGCTTGAATATTTGGCTTGGTCCAATCTCGCCTACCGCGGCCTCGGCCATCCCGAGATGGACGGCATCATGCCCTTAATGTGGGCTCATGGCTTGCCGGGTGATCCAGGTGAGCCATGGTCCGGCATGCTACATAGCTTCATCCCCGGCACGGGATTCGGTGCTGTCTCGCATTCCGAGGACCCCAAAGCCGACGCAATGGTTGAGGCGTTGAAGAATACCATGAACCCGGAGAAGCGGGTGGAGCTCATTAAGCAGATCGCTCGCTACAAGCATGAACGCGTGCTCGGCGGGGTCACCACCTATCGCCCAATTATCACGCTGGCCTGGCGCGACGACATCGCATTCCGGCCCTGGCCGTGGCCCGGATTGTGGCGTCAGTTCCAGGAAGCAAGCTTCAAGGAATAGCCGGTCTCTTCCGCATTGAAGGCGGTTTTGGCCAAAGGGCGGCGCGAGCGCGATCGTTTTCGTCACGCTAATGCTGCCCGTGGGCACGCCGCATCGCACGCGTACACTTCGACGTTATCCGGTCGTAGCGCAGGCGCCACCATCCGTCCGGCTTTTGCTTGATGAGCTCGACGCCTCTTACATTCGCACGGGCGTTCGGTCGGCGCACTGAAGCGTCTTTGGAAATTCGTGTTCTGCAATGCGCTGCTGCTGTGGCGCCGTCGCTCTGACCGGCTGGCGGCAGCTACGAATATCTGCTCGGCACCGACATATCTTCCTCAGCCGAGATGTATTCTCGTGTGTCTTCATCGGTGCGCGAGTATCCGCGATCGTGGCCCCCTATGCGATCGTGTTTTCCGGCGCGATTGGCAGAAGTTCGGAATTATCGCGGGATACTTCGGCGGCATCATTGTCGCAGTGACCATCTGCTTTACTAAAATATGACGGCGCCCCCGGGGCTCGCGCCGGCGCTGATCATTGGATCCCGGCCTATCTAGTGTCGTCACCTACTGACCCGCGTCATCACAGCGAAATCTTGTCATCGCGAACGGGATTTGGTGCTATTCGCTAAAATTCGGCTACGGCTCGCTCGCGATCTTCATCCGGAGCCGAACGTCTCCAATACGCTTGTGTCCGCGATGATGCTGCAGGTCGGTCAGGTGACAATCTTCGATGCGGTTATCATTCCTCGGGTGAGGGGTCCCCAACACGTCGTAGGGCCGGGGGTGCTAGCGCTGGTGCGACGGCGGGCTTGAGCAGAAGCAGACCAGAGTACGCCGAAGATCTGCTCGTTGGATGCGCCGGAATACTTCGGCAGAAGGCGCAAAGGCCTTACAAGTTCGGGGGCAAGGACTCCGTCGCCACGCTAGCGCATGTGAAGCGCGCTCAGTTCTGCCCATGCGAAGCCGCTACCCGGCTCTTGGCAACCATCATCCCAGTTATGGAGAATCTCATCGATAACGTGAATTCTTACAATGAAACACTCTCGCCTGTCACAATGCACCGCACGATAAGCTCAGCGTGTTCACAATAGCTCAGAAGCGGCACATGACACCTAAGATCAAGCGGCTCCCTCGCGTCGTGACCTGTGAGCCGCCCTAATTGGTTGTCCGTGAACAAGCCTCCAAGCACTTGATTGGGAGTCTGTTTTCCGGTTGCGGCGGCATTTGAGATTGCAGGGGATTGAG
>NZ_LBKA01000165.1:0-16408 GCF_028128955.1 Bradyrhizobium sp. CCBAU 11386 | reverse complement strand
TTAGCTCGCGACTGCGCAAAGCGCAGTCCGCGCGGCGTAACCCACCACTTCTCTCGACGCGGAGACAAAAGAGGTGGGTTACGCTGACGCTAACCCACCCTACGGGCCTCTTATTTTGTAGCTACAAGATATTTGACGGCCAGCTAAATCGTAGCTACATTAAAGACAATGAAGATCGTCTGGGATGAACCGAAGCGGCTCGCCAACCTCGACAAGCATGGGCTGGATTTTGCCGATCTCAACGAAACGTTCTTCGACACCGCGCTGGTCATTCCGTCACACAACAGGAGCAAGCGCTGGATCGCGGTCGGCGTGAGCATCCGTGGCGTCATTGTTGTCGTGTTCGCCCGTCTGGGACGCGAGGGCGTCAGCATCATCAGCATGCGACCGGCAAGCCGCAGCGAAAGGAAACTCTATGCCGAACGTTAAGAAGAAGCCGGGTTACACCAAGAGAGACTTGCGTGCGGTCAGCGACAATCCGGAACTGACAAAGGCGGATTTCGCCAAGGCGCGGCCGTTCTCTGAAGTCTTCCCTGATCTCAGTGCATCCATCCGGAAAGGGCGCGGCCCGAACAAGTCGCCGACAAAGAAGCTCGTCTCTTTGCGCCTCAGCCCGGAGGTGGTCGAGCATTTCAAGTCGACCGGGCCGGGCTGGCAATCGCGGATCGACGAGACCTTGCGCAAGGCGGTTAGGCGCAAGGCGTCGTGAGCGTGCCTTCGTAGGGTGGGTTAGCCCCGCGACTGCGGGAAGCGCAGTCCGCGCGGCGTAACCCACCACTTATCTCGATGCGGAGACCAAGGAGGTGGGTTACGCTGACGCTAACCCACCCTACTTTCCGCAAGCAACGAAGACACTCGGCCCGACTGCACCAACTCTTCGGCGGCAATTTCCATCTGGGCTCGCGTTACAGCACGCACGATGATCAGGTTTGGTTCAAAGAATAGTCGACCCCGTGCGAGTTCGTCCTGTATTTCCTGAGCGAGGCGCGCCGGATCATAGAAGTTGATCCGGTAGCATGCCCCTGACGCAATGAGCCGGGCCTCCGAAAACCATCCCTTTGCTTCCACTTCCCAGCCGTAGTCTTCAAAGTCTGCGGGCAATTCGAGATACGAACTTCGCACTTCGACTTCCTTCCGGATGATTTGCGCGGACTATGAGATCGTCCGTCGCCACGCTATAAGGTGCTATTCTAAGTTGTCAAAGAGTGCGGCCAATCTCACTCGCTCCCGATCGAGACGAGATATTCCCGTCGTTTGGCGGGCTTGAACGATCGAGTAGAACGATGAACCATGACCATATTTCCTCAGCAATTGCGAGCACTGGCGTGCAGGCCGAGGTGCTGAACGAAGCGGAGAGACGGAGCATTGTGATCAGTGCGCTGGACCGGCTCGGTGTCGACGTGACGAGCCGTGCGCCATGGGATCGAGCCCCATCCGCCCAATCCGTAGGAAGGCAGAAGCCCGACGGTTGGGAGCTCATCCCGAAATACGTGGGGACGAGCCAGTGTTTGATGTTTCTGGAAGGCGCCCGATCGATCTGGAAGTTTTCGTGCGGTACGGACCTCCTTCGAGTTTTGGAGGATTGCCCGGCGCTCGAATTCTATGTCTGTGACGAGGAGGCGAGCTATCTCCTTTGCAGTAATCACCATGACTTTATCGTGGGCTGGGGTGCAGCGCTACCATGGGTGGCACGATGCTGAATGTCGACGAAGAAATCCTGTTGAACCAATTGGCGCAGGGGATCGCAAGCGGTTCAGAAGGGAACGCTTGGTTCGGCGCGCAGAGCGAGGATAACAAGCGCAGGCTGCTCCGTGGTTTGAGTAACTTCATATTGCAGGCCAGGCCCAAGCACGAAGATGTGACAGTTGCAATTGCGGAGTCGCAGCTGAAGCCGACGCTTACTCCGTGCGTCTTGATCGCGATGCCCAATCTTCGGGTTCAATTGGCGAAGCTCCCGACGCTGCCGGAGTTTGAGCTGCCGCAAATTACTCGCCGCCGCAGACGGCCGGCGGCGTAGCGAGCAGCCGCTGGATCTCGTGAACCATTGGTGACACAAGGACTTGAGCGACCCGGAAGTCGTGAATGACATCAAGCGAACCAGAGGAACGTAACTTCGGTCACTCGCCGCGTGCTGGATTGCGATCTCTTCAAGTTGCCCGTCGGGCAAAACACCTGCACCCCGTCAATCCCTCCCCGCAAAAATATTCCACTTTACCGAAATTCGGAATTACGGCATAAACCGAAGCAGCCCGGCCTGACGAAGAGGGGCGGTTCGCGAGTCGTTCGAAACGCGGGCCGGGTTGCGGTGGACGCGGCAGCGTCGTGTGCGAAAGGTGCGGGCAGGGCGGATTGCTCTCCGTGAGCCCAAAACTTCGTGCGGACGAGCGGCGCTGTGTGCGTACGGCAAAACCGTGTGGTCCTGGCCGTCGTTGCTACGGTCAAGCTCTTGCGGATGCGGCAGTCGCGTCAACCGGCGCGATGTCGGCGACTTTCGCTGGGGTGAGGGAGGCCAGAAGGAACTCGGCTCCCGGGAGAGCACGGCATAAGCCGTCCAACCACTGCGCAGGGAAGGCCGTGTGTTGGGCTTCACCTGTATGCCGCTGTGCAGTTTTCTGCGTGTGCTTTCGCACGGCGGACCGTGGGTGCCAGCCGGCACCCGGCCTTCCCTGCGCCCTCTTTCCTGGAGGGCGATGGAGAGAGCAAAGCTCGGGCGAAATGCGCCGCGAGGATGCGCAGCTGTGTCTGCGATTGAGATGCGGGTTGGAGAACGACGCCGTTGCCCCTTGTTCCGTCATTGCGAGCGCAGCGAAGCAATCCAGAGTCTTTCCCCGGAGGGATTCTGGATTGCTTCGCTGCGCTCGCAATGACGATGGCGGAGGAAGCGTGCGCCATACTCTCGGTGTCATCGCCCGGCTTGACCGGGCGATCCAGTATTCCAGAGACGGTTATGATTGAACCGAGAAGCCGCGGCGTACTGGATTCCCCGCTTTCGCGGGGAATGACGGCGGTGGTTGGGGGAGCAGCCGAGCGCTATCGCAAGCGAACTCGCGCCTTACACTTCCCTTCTGCTCAAAAACGCCAGCCGCTCGAACAAATGCACGTCCTGCTCGTTCTTGAGCAGCGCGCCGTGCAGCGGCGGGATCAGCTTGCGCGGGTCGCGCTCGCGCAGTTGCTCCACGCTCATGTCCTCGTTGAGCAGCAGCTTCAGCCAGTCGAGCAACTCGGAGGTCGAGGGCTTCTTCTTCAGGCCGGGCACCTCACGCACCTCGAAGAAGATGCGCAGCGCTTCTTCCACCAGGCGCTTCTTGATGCCGGGGAAGTGGACGTCGACGATCCGGCCCATCGTGTCGGCGTCGGGGAACTTGATGTAGTGGAAGAAGCAGCGGCGCAGAAAGGCGTCCGGCAGCTCCTTCTCGTTGTTGGAGGTGATCATCATGATCGGGCGCTGCTTCGCCTTGATCGTCTCGCCGGTCTCGTAGACATGGAATTCCATGCGGTCGAGCTCGAGCAGCAAATCGTTCGGGAATTCGATGTCGGCCTTGTCGATCTCGTCGATCAGCAGCACCGGGCGCTGTTCGGCGGTGAACGCTTCCCACAGCTTGCCGCGCTTGATGTAGTTCCTGATGTCGGACACCCTGCTATCGCCGAGCTGGCTATCGCGCAGGCGCGACACCGCGTCGTATTCGTAGAGGCCCTGCTGCGCCTTGGTGGTGGACTTGATGTGCCAGGTCAACAGCGGCGCGTTCAGCGCCTTCGCCACCTCCTCGGCCAGCACCGTCTTGCCGGTGCCGGGCTCGCCCTTGATGAGGAGCGGGCGCTCCAGCACGATCGAGGCATTGACGGCGACCTTGAGATCGTCGGTCGCAACATAGTCCTTGGTGCCGGTAAATTTCATCGCGCGTCCTTGTTGGTCGTCGTCCCAGGCATCGCCCTGGTCCAACAAACGGAACGGCCGCTCATGGCGGCCGTTCCTGGTTCGGTCAGGCTTTCAGACCCGTTTTATCAGCGAAAGGATGACGAGCACAATCACCGCGCCGATGGTGGCGTCCACGATGGCGCCGACCGTGCCGGTCGCGAGCTGGATGTGCAACTGAGGCAGCACCCAGCCCGCCACCAGCGCGCCGATGATGCCGACGACAATGTTGCCGATCAGCCCAAATCCCGCCCCGTGGACAATCTTGCCGGCGAGCCAGCCGGCGATCGCGCCGATGATGAGTGCTGCGAGAATTCCCATTGCAAACGTCCCCAAAACAACCCCGTGAAGTGGTCAATTCTAGAGCAAAAAGCCTCCCGGTCCAGCGCCCGGCGACGGGCTCCGCCCCTTGACGTTCGTCCCCCGACGGGCAATCTGTCACCCATGTTCCTGCAATTCTTCACTTCTCTGCGCGATGCGCAGGTCCCCGTGACGCTGCGCGAATACCTCACGCTGATGGAGGCGCTCGACGCTGACCTCGCGGACTACACGGTCGAGAATTTCTACTACCTGTCGCGCGCGTCCCTCGTGAAGGACGAGCGCAATCTCGACAAGTTCGACCGCGTCTTCGGCACCGTGTTCAAGGGCCTGGAGAGCCTGCTCGAGGCCATGGACAAGGCCGAGATCCCCGAGGAGTGGCTGAAGAAGCTCGCCGAGAAATACCTCAGCGAGGAAGAGAAGAAGCAGATCGAGGCCATGGGCTGGGACAAGCTCATGGAGACCCTGAAGAAGCGCCTCGAGGAGCAGAAGGGCCGCCACCAGGGCGGCTCGAAGTGGATCGGCACCGCCGGCACCTCGCCGTTCGGCGCCTATGGCTACAATCCCGAAGGCGTCCGCATCGGCCAGGAGAAGAACCGCAACAGCCGCGCCGTGAAGGTGTGGGACAAGCGCGAGTTCAAGGACCTCGACGGCAATGTCGAGCTCGGCATCCGCAACATCAAGGTGGCGCTGCGCCGCCTGCGCAAATTCGCGCGCACCGGCGCGCCTGACGAACTCGATCTCGACACCACCATCCGCGAGACCGCCAATCACGGCTATCTCGACGTGCATATGCGCCCCGAACGGCGCAATGCGGTGAAGCTCTTGGTGTTCTTCGACATCGGCGGCTCGATGGATGCGCATATCGAGCAGGTCGAGGAGCTGTTCTCGGCGGCGAAGAGCGAGTTCAAGCACATGGAGTATTTCTACTTCCACAACTGCCTCTATGAAGGCGTGTGGAAGCAGAACAAGCGCCGCTTCACCGACCGCACGCCGACCTGGGACGTGCTGCACAAATACCCGCACGACTACAAGGTCGTGTTCGTCGGCGACGCCTCGATGTCGCCTTACGAGATCATGGTGCCGGGCGGCTCGGTCGAGCACGTCAACGAGGAGCCGGGCTCGGTCTGGCTCGACCGCATCATTCGCACCTATCCGCATTCGGTGTGGCTGAATCCGGTCGCGCAGAAGCACTGGGACTATTCGGAATCCACCACCATCATCAAACGCATCTTCGCGGGCCGCATGTACCCGATCACCATCGAAGGTCTCGAAGGTGCGATGAAGGAATTGACGCACTAGCTCTGTTGTCATTCCGGGGCGCGACAAAGTCGCGAACCCGGAATCCATCGGGCCGCAGCGTTGGTAGAGAAATGGATTCCGGGCTCGGGCTACGCGCGCCCCGGAATGACAACCCGGAATGACAACAAGAGGGAGAACCGCATGCCCCAGACCATCACCCGCGGCATCAAGGCGCTGATCGACGAGGCCAATGCCGAGATCGAGACGCTGTCGGCCAAGGACGCCATCGAAATCTCGAAAAACGGCGACGTCGTCATCGTCGACATCCGTGACCCCC
The DNA here is from genome assembly GCF_028128955.1 of Bradyrhizobium sp. CCBAU 11386. Classification (NCBI taxonomy): domain Bacteria; kingdom Pseudomonadati; phylum Pseudomonadota; class Alphaproteobacteria; order Hyphomicrobiales; family Nitrobacteraceae; genus Bradyrhizobium; species Bradyrhizobium sp. CCBAU 11386. The sequence continues at coordinate 10,598 of NZ_LBKA01000165.1, read as the reverse complement.
GCGAGATCGAGCGCGACGGCCGCATCCCCGGCGCGTTCGCCTGCACCCGCGGCATGCTGGAATTCTGGATCGATCCGCAGAGCCCGTATGCCAAGCCGATCTTCCAGGAAGACAAGAAGTTCGTCTTCCACTGCGCCGGGGGCCTGCGCTCCGCGCTCGCGGCGAAGACCGCGCAGGACATGGGCCTCAAGCCCGTCGCTCACATCGCCGGCGGCTACGCCGCCTGGCGCGACGCCGGCGGCCCGACGGAGCAGTGGGAGCCGAAGAAGAAGGGCTAAAGTGTTTCAGCCGTCATTCCGGGGCGCGACGAAGTCGCGAACCCGGAATCCATTCATCCACCAACTCAGCCGCACGATGGATTCCGGGTTCGTGCTGCGCACGCCCCGGAATGACAAGGAAAATGCTGCATGACCACCGACCCCCTCGTCTCCACCGAATGGCTCGCCGCCCATATCAACGACGCCAATGTCAGGGTGCTCGACGCCAGCTTCAAGCTGCCGGGCGTCTTGCCGCTGCCGAAGGACGACTATCTCGCCGCGCATCTGCCCGGCGCGGTGTTCTTCGATGTCGATGCGGTGTCGGACCATTCCAACCCGTTGCCGCACATGTATCCGAGCGCCGAGCAGTTCGGCCGTGACGTCGGCAATCTCGGCATCTCCAATGCCGACACCGTCGTCCTCTACGACGCCGGCGGCTGGGTCGCGGCGCCGCGCGCGTGGTGGATGTTCCTGGCTTTCGGCCACGGCAATGTGCGCATCCTCAACGGCGGCCTGAAGAAATGGCGCGCCGAGGGGCGTCCGGTCGAGAGCGGCGAGGTGAAGCCGAAGCCTGCGACGTTCAAGGCGAGCTACGACGCCAGGCGCGTGCGCAGCATGCAGCAGCTCGTCGCCAATGTGGAAAGCCGCAAAGAGCAGGTCATCGACGCGCGCGCCGCCGACCGTTTCGAGGGCCGCGCGCCGGAGCCGCGGCCAGGTATCCGCTCCGGCCACATCCCCGGCGCCCGCAACGTGCCCTACAATCTCCTGTTCGATGCCGCGACCGGAACGATGAAGCCGCTCGAGGATCTGCGCGCCGCCTTCACCGGCGCGGGCGTCAAGCTCGATGCGCCGATCGTGACGAGCTGTGGCTCGGGCGTGTCGGCCGGTGTGCTGACGCTCGCGCTCTATCGCTTGGGGATCGCCGACACCGCGCTCTATGACGGCTCATGGTCGGAATGGGGCCAGGCCGGCGGCCCGCCGGTCGCAACCGGGCCGGCGTAAGCTTACTGGCGCGCGCGCGTGGTCGTCGTCGCGTAGGTCTGCTGCGGTTGCCCGAACGGATCAAGCGACTGCTGCAGCTGCTGAGGCGGCGGGCGCCGCACCACGCGGTGCCGCTTCTTCGCCTTCGCCCGCGGCTTGGTCGCCTTGCTGTCCGAGGCACTGCCGTCCGCCTTGGCCTTCGCCGGCGGATCCTTCCAGGCCGTCGTCGCTGGGTCGTTCAGCGCGGCCACCTTGGCCGCGGCGACATCGAGCGCCGAGGATGCCAGGGCCGGGCTGGGGTCAGCTGGTGCCGGCGCGCTGGCGGTCGGGGCAGGCTTGGCCTCGGGGATCGATGCCGTGGTGTCGGCCGGGGTGAGCGTGTCGGTGGGAGCTGGTGCCGTGGCTTCCGTCGTCGTCTCGGCCTTGGCCGGTTCGGCGGCCGAGGTATCGGCCGAAGGGGCAACGACCTGGGGCTGAGCGTCAGCCTCGCTCGTCACCGCCGCGACCTGCTCGGGCTCGCTCGCCGGCAGGGCGATGGTCGGGACCTGGTCGCGCAGCGACGGCGCGGTGGGCTCGGCCGGCTCCGGCTCCGCGCGCAAGGCCGCGAGCACCGGCTGGGCCGGCTCGGACGCCTGCGCAAACACCTGCTCCTGCGGGCCGTTCCGCCAGGAGGGGTTGCTGACATACTGCTCGTGGCTCGCGCGCAGCAGCGCGGCGGCGCCCAAGCCGAACACCAGGATGGAGGTTGACAGCAGGATCGCGGCAAGCAGGAAGCGAAAGCCGGGAAGCATCGAGGGATTGCGAATTTCCGCCCCGGCGGCGAGGTGGCCAGGGCCAATGAGCCATCTGAACGCGGTGACGGTACTGGTTGCCGCGTTCGCCACGCGGAATCGGAGCTCGAAGCGGCGGCGAATCAGGCTGATTCGAACATATCGCAACGCCTCCGCGCCGTTCCCTTAAATTCGGGGCGATGACTCCGGCAATCCACGGCGCGATGCGATTTCCGCCCCGTGATGCAACGGAGCAACGGTAGTCTTGCGGATCACAAATCGGCAAATCCGGCGCAAATGAGCCTGCAATGTCTTGAATGTGCCGCTATTTTCGGTCATTTGGCCGTTAGCGGTCCGATAGGGCTTGGGGACTATACAAGAGCGATGATGATCAAACATTTTCTGACGATATGCGCTGCCGCAACAGTCGCTGCGGCGGGAACTTCGCTCGCACAGGCCCAGAGCTATCCGGTTCAGCAGGCGCCGAGCTATGGCGCCCCGGCCGAATACCGCCCCGGCGACCGCACGCCGAATTTCGACGCGCTGGAAGATGACGACGACGCGCTGCCGCAGGCATCGCTGCCGCCGCCCGGCCCGGGCGGTCCGATGTCGCCCAACGATCCCCGCTACGGCCGCCCCGCTGGTCCTCCGGTCTATTCGGCCGCCCCGCCGCAAGGTCCGGTGATGTCGCCGGATGATCCCCGTTATGGCCGTCCCGCCGGCACCCCCGTCTACTCGGCTGCGCCGCCGCAGGGTCCGGTGATGTCGCCCGACGATCCCCGCTATGGCCGCCCCGCCGGCCCGCCCGCGGTGATCTATGCCGATCGTCCGGCGCAGGCACCCGGCAGCGACGGCCTGCGTCCGCCGGAGGCCGTCGGTGGTCCCGCCGCGACCGGAACGGTCCAGGCCGGGCAGCCGCCGGTTGGCGCCGATGGCCGGCCGATGACGATCGCTTCGCTGCCGCCCGAGGAGCAGCCCGATGCTGCGCCGGCGCAGTTGCCGCAGAACCTGCGCCGCCAGGAGGTCGCGTTCCAGACCAAGGAGCCGGCCGGTACCCTCGTGGTCGATACGCCGAACACCTATCTCTATTACGTGCTCGGCAATGGCCGTGCGATTCGCTACGGCGTCCGCGTCGGCCGCGACGGTTTCACTTGGACCGGCGTGCAGAAGATCACCCGCAAGGCCGAGTGGCCGGACTGGCATCCGCCGACCGAGATGATCGAGCGCCAGCCCTACCTGCCGCGCTTCATGGCCGGCGGCCCCGGCAATCCGCTCGGCGCCCGCGCCATGTATCTCGGCTCGACCGTCTACCGCATTCACGGCACCAACCAGCCCTCGACGATCGGCAAATTCGTCTCCTCCGGCTGCATCGGCATGCTGAACGAGGACGTCTCCGACCTGTTCGACCGGGTCAAGGTCGGCACCCGCGTGGTGGTGATGCCGGGCGGAACGGCGACGGCATCGGCTGCTCCGACGCCCGGTGCGCCGGCTCCAATGTCTGCCCAGGCCGGTCCCGTCCCGGGGACGCAGCCGACCGTGGTGCCGCCGCTGCCCGCGCCGGTCACCGTGCGCTGAGCGCTTGGAGACAATTCAGATTGCGAAGGGCGTGCCGTCGGCGCGCCCTTCTTCGTTTCAGGCCAGCTTCCGCGGCAGCTCGCCGCCTTTGGTCCAGGCGTCGATCGCCTCGACCATCTGGCCATAGTGGATACGCAATCCGTCCTCGGTCGCGTAGCCGAGATGCGGCGTCAGCACGAGGTTGTCGAGCTTGCGAAAGGGATGGTCGACCGGCAGCGGCTCGACCGAGAACACATCCAAGCCGGCGCCCGCGATCTTCCGCTGCTGCAAGGCCTCGAGCAGCGCTTGCTCGTCCACGATCGGCCCGCGCGCGGTGTTGACGAGGAAGGCCGTCGGCTTCATCCGCGCGAGGTCCGCAGCGCCGACCAGTCCCCGCGAGCGGTCGCTCAGCACCACATGGATGGTGACGATGTCGGCCTTGGCGAACAGCTCCTCCTTGGTGGCGTAGCCGACGCCGGCCGCCTTGCACGTCTCCGGCGTGAGGTTCGGGCTCCAGGCGATCACGTTCATGCCGAATGCTTTCGCAATGCCCGCCATCTTGCTGCCGAGCTTGCCGAGCCCGACGATGCCGAGCGTCAGCCCCTCGATCTCGACGCCGGCAAAGGTCTGCCAGGGCTCGCTCGCATGCATGCGCGCATTCTCGCGGCCGATGCCGCGGGTCAGCTCCAGGATCAGGCCCATGGTGAGCGGGGCGGTGGGATCGCGGGAATATTGCGTGCCGCCGATGGCCACGTTGCGCGCCTTCGCGGCCTCCATGTCGATCGAGGCGTTGCGCATGCCTGACGTCAGCAGCAGCTTCAGCTTCGGCAAGCTATCGAACAGGCTCTTGGGGAACGCGGTGCGCTCGCGCATCGCGCAGACGATCTCGAAATCGGCAAGCGCGCTGGCCGCGGCCTGTTCGGAAGCGAAGGGATGGCTGAACACGGTGACGTCGATGCGGTCGGACAGTTTCTGCCAGTCGGCGACGTCGAGGGCGAGATTGAAATAGTCGTCGAGAATTGCACAGCGCAGCCGCGTCATCAGCGTTCATCCATGGCGAGAGGTGACGGCGCCAGGCGGGGCGCCATCGTCGGAACCGGGCCATGGTTGCGCGCAATCACACCTGCGCGCAAGCAGCTCGCGTCTTCAAAAATCCGATAGCGGGGAAGGGCTCAGAGATCGCGGGGCTTCAGCCGGATTGGCGCATCCATGCCGTGCTTGGCGCGCCAGGCGGGGCCGGGGCCGCGCATGTAGTGCAGCTCGGGCCGGTAGGGGTTGAAGGCGGTGGCGAAGAAGCCCTTCCAGAAGCCCTTGATCTCCGAGACGAGCGCGGAGGTGCCGCCGGCTTCTGCCGGAACAGGAAGAGAATGGGTCTCGATCAGAGCCATGATGCGGCCTCGCTGTACTCCCCGTACATTCTGAGCGGGTGGCGCTGTTTCCGCGCGAAACCGAGCTTTGGCCTGCTTTATTAAAAAATGGTTTCAATTGTCCGGATTGGCGGCCGGATGGTGTCCGACCCGTATTCATCCGTGGTGAACGGAGGGAAAACGTTGCCCTTTGGGGGCGGGATCGCTACATCGGCGGCAAGCAAATTTCCTCAAATCGAAGGTTTCACGGGACCGATGGCGCGCCAGTTCATCTATTTCATGCAGGGCCTGACCAAGAGCTACCCAACCCGGAAGGTGCTCGATAACATCCATCTGAGCTTCTACCCGGACGCCAAGATCGGCGTGCTCGGCGTCAACGGCTCGGGCAAGTCGTCACTGCTCAAGATCATGGCCGGCCTCGACAAGGAGTACAACGGCGAGGCCTGGGTCGCCCAGGGCGCCCGCGTCGGCTATCTCGAACAGGAGCCGCACCTCGATCCCAAGCTCACCGTGCGCGAAAACGTCATGCTGGGCGTCGCCAAGCAGAAGGCCATCCTCGATCGCTACAATGAGCTGGCGATGAACTACTCCGAGGAGACCGCCGACGAGATGACCAAGCTGCAGGACGAGATCGAGGCCCAGGGCCTCTGGGATCTCGACAGCAAGGTCGACCAGGCCATGGACGCGCTGCGCTGTCCGCCCGACGATGCCGACGTGACGAAGCTCTCCGGCGGTGAGCGCCGCCGCGTCGCGCTGTGCAAGCTGCTGCTCGACCAGCCCGAGCTTCTGCTGCTGGACGAGCCGACCAACCATCTCGACGCAGAATCCGTGTCGTGGCTGGAAGGTCATCTGCGCAACTATCCCGGCGCAATCCTGATCGTCACTCACGATCGCTACTTCCTCGACAACGTCACGAGCTGGATCCTCGAGCTCGATCGCGGCAAGGGCATTCCCTACGAGGGCAACTACTCGTCCTGGCTGGTGCAGAAGCAGAAGCGGCTGGAGCAGGAAGGCCGCGAGGACGCCGCGCACCAGAAGACGATTGCGCGCGAGCAGGAATGGGTCGCGTCCTCGCCGAAGGCACGCCAGGCCAAGTCCAAGGCGCGCTATCAGCGCTACGAGGACCTGCTCAAGCAGGCGAGCGAGAAGCAGACCCAGACCGCGCAGATCATCATCCCCGTCGCCGAACGGCTCGGCGCCAACGTGGTCGATTTTGAAGCGCTCAGCAAAGGTTATGGCGATCGTCTGCTGATCGACGATCTCACCTTCAAGCTGCCGCCTGGTGGCATCGTCGGCGTGATCGGCGCCAACGGCGCCGGCAAGACCACGCTGTTCAAGATGATCACCAAGCAGGAGCAGCCGGACAAGGGCACCATCACGGTCGGCGAGACCGTGCATCTCGGCTATGTCGACCAGTCGCGCGACGCGCTCGACGGCAACAAGAACGTGTGGGAGGAGATCTCCGGCGGTAACGAGCTGATCCTGCTCGGCAAGAAGGAAGTCAATTCGCGCGGCTATTGCTCGTCGTTCAACTTCAAGGGCGCCGACCAGCAGAAGAAGGTCGGCGCGCTCTCCGGCGGTGAGCGCAACCGCGTGCATCTCGCCAAGATGCTCAAGTCCGGTGCCAACGTGCTGCTGCTCGACGAACCGACCAACGACCTCGACGTCGACACGCTGCGCGCGCTCGAAGAGGCGCTGGAGGATTTCGCCGGCTGCGCCGTCATCATCAGCCATGATCGCTGGTTCCTCGACCGCATCGCGACCCACATCCTGGCCTTCGAAGGCGACAGCCATGTCGAATGGTTCGAGGGCAATTTCCAGGACTACGAAAAGGACAAGATGCGCCGGCTCGGCCAGGACAGCATCATTCCGCACCGCGTGAAGTACAAGAAGCTGACGCGGTGATGGCGGCATGATGCGGCGGGCGCTCATCGCTGCGGTGATCGTCGTCACCTGCGGCTGGTCGCCCGCCCGCGCCGCCGACGCTGCCTTCACGCAGTTCATCGCATCGCTCTGGCCGGAGGCGCAGGCTGCCGGCGTGTCGCGCGCGACGTTTGAGCAAGAGACGCGCGGGCTCGAGCCGGATTACAAGCTGCCGGACCTGATCCTGCCGGGCCGGCCCGCGACCGGCGCGCCGTCGCAGGCCGAGTTCGTGCAGGTGCCGGCCGACTACGTCAGGGACGCCTCGATCGCGCGCCTTGCGGGCGAGGGGCAGCGGCTGCTGCAAAAATATCGTCCCGCGCTGATCGAGATCGAAAAGAGCTCCGGCGTGCCTGCCACCGTCATGCTGGCGATCTGGGGACGCGAGACCGACTACGGCCGCTACACGCTGCCTTACGATCTCGTCCGCGTGCTGGCGACGCAGGCCTATGTCGGCCGCCGCAAGGACACCTATCGCAACGAGTTCATCCTCGCGCTGAAGATCCTGGGCGAGGGCGTGGTGACGCGCAAGGACATGCGCTCGTCCTGGGCCGGCGCCACCGGGCTCACGCAATTCCTGCCGTCCGAATATTACAAGCACGGCGTCGACTTCGACCGCGACGGCCGCATCGACATCTGGCATTCGGTGCCGGATGCGCTGGCCTCCGCCGCACAGCAGCTCGTCAACAAGGGCTGGCAGAGCGGTGTGCGTTGGGCCTACGAGGTGCAGGCGCCGGCGAAGGTGGATTGCACTACCGGCGTGCCGGAGGTGACGAAGCCGATCGGCCAGTGGCTGCGCGAGGACTTCGTGCCGGTGCGCGGGCAACGCCTGAGCGCCGCCGAGCAGGCACAGCCCGCCTCGCTGCTTCAGCCGGAGGGAATCTACGGTCCCTCATTCCTGACCACGAAGAACTACTTCGTCATCAAGGAATACAATTTCTCCGACCTCTACGTGCTGTTCGTCGGCCATCTCAGCGATCGCATGACGAGCCCGCTGCCCTTCGCGACGCCGTGGTCGGCCTCGAAGCAATTGCGCACCAGGGATGTCGAGACCATGCAGCGCGGGCTCACCCGCGTCGGGCTCTACAAGGACAAGATCGACGGCAAAGCCGGCATGCAGACGCGCGCAGCGCTCGGCGCCTACCAGAAGTCTGCAGGCCTCAAGGTCGATTGCTGGCCGAGCGAAGAGGTGCTGCGTTCGATCCAGGCGGCGCGATAGCGTGCAACCAAAAGAAAAAGCCCGGCCGATGGTCTCGGCCGGGCTTTGATCGTGGCGCTCATGAGCGCCGCAGCGATCAGATCAGTAGCAGACGCGAACCGGGCGGATGACCCAGCCGTAACCGTCCCAGTAACGCTGGCGCTGCCAGTAGCAGGGCGGGGGCGGCGGGCCGGGCTCGGCCACGTACACCGGTCCGCCATAGGCCGGACGGCTGGACGCGATGGCGCCGCCGACGATCGCGCCCCCGATCAGGCCGGCTGCGATGCCGGCACCGACGCCGTCACCGGCTTTGGCAGGCGGAGTGGCGGTCACCAGCGAACCGGCGACTGTCGCAACCGTGAGGGCGGCAACTAAAGTCTTTTTCATGCTCTTGGCTCTCCTGAGAGATGGGTTCCCCTTGTTAGAGGCGCCCGGGGTTCAAAGGTTCACGCACACTCTGATGGAATTGGCCTTGCAGCTAGGAAGCGCGCAAATGGTCAATCCACGGTAAACGCACACAGACCTGTGACGAGAAAAAGCGGTCTTTTTCGGGCCCCGAGATGAACGGCGCGCCCCTAGTGAACCGGTTGGCGCCTCAACCACAGACCCTGACGCGGCGGACGCGCCAGGCATAGCCGTCCCAGAAGCGCTGCCTCTGCCAGGCGCAGCCGCCGTAATAGTCGTCGGCGACATAACCCGGACCCGGCGCGTAGTAGCGGGGCGGGTAGTAACCAGGGTCATAACCCGGACCGTAGGGGTAGCCCGGTCCGTAATAATACGGAGAGGCGAGCGCGCCACCGACAATGGCGCCGCCGATGATCCCGGCCGCCACGCCGGCAGCGACGCCGCGCTGCGCATAGGCCGGCGTCCCGGCCGTCAGGGCCACAGCGGCGAGGGCAGCGACTGCCAGGAGCGACTTCTTCATTGACTTGACCTTTCGCACAAACACGCGGGAACTCTTTGGGGGACAAAGTTCCATACTTCGTTTGAATGATCAATGAACGGCACCCTGGCCGGGTGCGACGAATTGGTATGGACCGCAGCTGCGCCAGGGAGGCGACGATGGGCAACGCGCTGATCAATGCATTGATTGCTGCCGGGATCGTCTTTGCGATCGGCTACGGCTGGATCACCCACCTCCAGAACCGCGGCCAGCGCCGCTCCCGCGCAGGGGCCGGCAGCGATGGCGGCAGTGGGGGCGGAGACAGCTATTCGGGGACGAGCGACGGCTTCTCGCTGGGGAGCTGGTTTTCCAGCGACAGCTCGGGGAACTCGACCGATGGCGGCAGCTGTTCCAGCAGCGATAGCGGCGGGGGCGGGGATTGTGGAGGTGGCGGCGACGGTGGGGGAGGCGGTGGCGGCGACTAGGTCCACCGCCATCTTGATCCAGCGCAACACCCTGTTTTAGAGCCGTTCTAGGCTGTTTTGCGGGCCAGTTTGGAATAGCTTCAAATACCGGTTTTTCCTTTTGCATCCGGCCGGCCCCTTAAATATCGATGATGGCGCATCACCGAAGGGCCTGCCGCTTCCATGATCGTTTGTTCCTGTAACGTGCTGAGCGATGACGACATCCGCGCCGCGGTCGCCGAGTCCGACGACGCCGTGCGCCATGCCAAGCAGGTCTATGGCTGCCTTGGCTGTAGCGCCGAGTGCGGCCGCTGCGCGCGGACGATCAAGACCATCATCGACGAAGCGCTTGGCCCCTGCGCCAAGTCCTGCTGCTCCGGCTGCCCGCACAGCCACACGGTGGCCGCCAATGACGAGACGGCCGAGCTCGCCCAGTTCGCGCTCGCGGCCTGCTGAAATCTCCCGTACCGTCGGCTGAGCTTTTCCCCCCGCTGCGTCCCCGTAGCCGGTTGCCCCCGTGAGTAAACTCATTTAGAAGCGTTCTAAACTCGGTTTAGGACCGATTTGGAATGCAAGAGCTGGAGTGAACCATGCAGGGCGACCCAAAAGTCATCGACTACCTCAACAAGGCACTCCGTCACGAGCTGACTGCGATCAACCAGTACTGGCTGCACTACCGCTTCCTCGACAATTGGGGCCTGCTGGACATGGCCAAGGTCTGGCGCAAGGAATCCATCGAGGAGATGGAGCACGCCGACAAGCTCACCGCGCGCATCCTGTTCTTCGACGGCTTCCCGAACATGCAGGTGCTCGATCCCCTGCGCATCGGCCAGAACGTCAAGGAGATCATCGAGTGCGATCTCGCCGCCGAGATGAGCGCGCGGGCGCTCTATCAGGAAGCGGCGACCTACTGCCACGGCGTCAAGGATTACGTCACGCGTGACCTGTTCGAGAAGCTGATGAGCGACGAGGAGCACCACATCGACTTCCTCGAAACCCAGCTCGACCTGATCGGCCGCATCGGCCTCGAGCTCTACACCCAGAAGCACGTCGGCGGGCTCGAGGGCGAGGGGCATTAGGCTCTAACGTCGCAACACACTCCCATGTCGTCCCGGCGAAAGCCGGGACCCATATGTGGACGGCCCCCGTGGCACAAGAGGTTTGACGGTCTGATCGGATCGCTTGCATCCATATGTCCGGCCTG
>NZ_LBKA01000164.1:0-16272 GCF_028128955.1 Bradyrhizobium sp. CCBAU 11386 | reverse complement strand
AAAGCCAGGACCCATACCGCGTGATCTATCGGTGAAGCGCCGATGCTAATACCGCGGGAGGGCCCTTAACCACCAGCCTCCGCCAAACTACTCCCTGGAGTTATGGGTTCCGGCCTTCGCCGGGACGACGCTGGTGTTGTGGCGCCACCGACTGTTCAACTATCGCCCATTCGCCTTCCGCCACGCCGCAAAATCGGTGAGCGTCTGCGGATCGGTGGCGGGATAGAGACCGAAGATGCCGCGGCCCTTGCCGACTTCCTCGGTGACGAAGTCCTCGAACGCCGTCATCTCGAAGGTCTCGTTGGCGATCTCGTCGGCCAGATGCGCGGGGATGACGATGACGCCGTCGGCATCGCCGAGGATGACGTCGCCGGGGAACACCGGCGCGTCGCCGCAGCCGATCGGCACGTTGATCTCGATCGCCTGATGCAGCGTGAGGTTCGTCGGCGCTGAGGGACGATGGTGGTAGGCGGGGATGCCGAGCTTGGCGATCTCGGCGGAATCGCGAAAGCCGCCGTCGGTGACGACGCCGGCGACGCCGCGCTTCATCAGCCGCGTCACCAGGATCGCGCCGGCCGAGGCCGCGCGCGCGTCCTTGCGGCTGTCCATCACCAGTACGGCGCCCGGCGGGCAATCCTCGACCGCCTTGCGCTGCGGATGCGAGCGGTCCTTGAACACATCAATGGTGTTGAGATCCTCGCGCGCCGGCATGTAGCGCAGCGTGAAGGCCTCGCCGACCATGGTCGGCTGGTCGGCTCCGAGAGGATGCACATCCTGGATCATCTGGATGCGCAGGCCGCGCTTGAACAAGGCGGTGGCGACGGTGGCGGTGGAGACGGATTTGAGCTTGTTGCGGGTGGCTTCGGAAAGTTTGGTCATTTCATACTCTCTCTGATCGTCATTCCGGGGCGCGCGCAGCGCGAACCCGGAATCCATCGGGCCCCAGGCGCTGTGGTGAAATGGGTTCCGGGTTCGATGCTCCGGGCCGCGCTTCGCGGTCCCGGCGCAGCGCCCCGGAACGACGGCGTCAATAAATCGACGGCTCGCCGATCGGCGCGCCGAAATCGGTCTCCAGGAAGTCGAAGTCGCAGCCGTCATTGGCCTGCTTGATGTGTTTTGTGAACATCCAGCCATAGCCGCGCTCGAAGCGGCGCTCGGGCGCCTTCCAGGCGGCGCGGCGCTTTGCGAGCTCGGCTTCGCTCACATCGAGATTGATGGTGCGCGCGGCAACGTCGAGGGTGATGCGATCACCGTTCTGCACCAGGGCCAGCGGGCCGCCGATGTAGGACTCCGGTGAAACGTGCAGGATGCAGGCCCCGTAGCTGGTGCCGCTCATGCGCGCGTCCGAGATGCGCACCATGTCGCGCACGCCCTGCTTCACGAGCTTGGTCGGGATCGGCAGCATGCCCCATTCCGGCATGCCAGGCCCACCCTGCGGCCCCGCATTGCGCAGGATCAGGATGTGGTCCTCGGTGACGTCCAGATTGGGATCGTCGACCGCCTTCTTCATCGACGGATAATCGTCGAACACCAGCGCGGGTCCGGTGTGCTTGAGGAAGCGCGGCGCGCAGGCGGAGGGCTTGATGACGCAGCCGTCGGGCGCGAGGTTGCCCTTGAGCACGGCGAGCGCGCCTTCCTTGTAGATGGGATTGTCGACCGAGCGGATCACGTCGTCATTGTGCACCTCGGCATCGGCGATGTTCTCACCCAGAGACTTTCCGGTGACGGTGATGCAGTCGAGATGCAGATGCGGCTTGATCTGGCCCATCAGCGCCGGCAGGCCGCCGGCATAGAAGAAGTCCTCCATCAGATAGGCGTCGCCACTCGGCCGCACGTTGGCGATGACAGGCACCTTGCGGCTCGCGATCTCGAAATCGTCGAGCCCAATGTCCTGGCCGGCACGGCGAGCCTGCGCGATCAGATGGATGATCGCGTTGGTGGAGCACCCCATCGCCATCGCGACCGCAATCGCGTTCTCGAACGCCTTGCGGGTCTGGATCCTCTTCGGCGTCAAATCCTCCCACACCATCTCGACGATGCGGCGGCCGCATTCGCTGGCCATGCGGATGTGGTTGGCGTCCGCCGCCGGAATCGAGGAGGCGCCGGGCAGCGTCATGCCGATGGCCTCGGCGATCGCGGTCATGGTCGAGGCGGTGCCCATGGTCATGCAGGTGCCGTAGCTGCGGGCGATGCCGGCTTCGATGTCGAGCCAGTCCTTGTCGGAGATTTTCCCGGCGCGCCGCTCGTCCCAGTATTTCCAGCCGTCCGAGCCGGAGCCGAGCGTCTTGCCCTTCCAGTTTCCGCGCAGCATGGGACCTGCCGGCAGATAGATCGCCGGAATGTTCATCGAGGTGGCCCCTAACAGCAGCGCCGGCGTGGTCTTGTCGCAGCCGCCCATCAGCACCACGCCGTCGACGGGATGGCTGCGCAGCAGCTCCTCGGCATCCATCGCCAGCAGATTGCGATAGAGCATCGTGGTCGGTTTCAGCAGCGATTCCGACAATGACAGCGCCGGCAGCTCCAGCGGCAAGCCACCGGCCATCAGGATGCCGCGCTTGACGTCGTCGACGCGCGACTTGAAGTGCATGTGGCAGGGCTGCGCGTCCGACCAGGTGTTGAGGATCGCGATGATCGGACGGTCCTTCCACTCCTCGGGGGCGTAGCCCATCTGCATGGTGCGGGAGCGGTGGCCGAACGAGCGCAGGTCGTCGGCCGCGAACCAGCGCGCGCTGCGGAGCTGGTCGGGTGTTTTTTTCTTCTTGGTCATGATTGGGTGCCCCATTTCTGGACCGTGTTCCGCTCGATGGCGCGGAAGATCAGGTTCTCGACAAAGAGCCCGATGATAATCACCGTCAAGAGGCCTGCGAAGACGGCGGGTATGTCGAGGAGGTTGCGGTTCTCGAAGATGAACCAGCCGAGCCCGCCCTGGCCCGAGGACACGCCGAACACCAGCTCGGCCGCGATCAGCGTGCGCCAGGCGAAGGCCCAGCCGATCTTGAGACCGGTGAGGATCGAGCCGAAGGCGGCGGGAATCAGGATCTTTGCGACATAGGGCAGCCCGCGCAGGCCGTAATTGCGGCCGACCATGCGCAGCGTGTTGGAGACGCTCTTGAAGCCGGAATGGGTATTGAGCGCGACCGGCCACAGCACCGAATGAATCAGCACGAAGACGAGGCTGCCATTGCCGAGTCCGAACCAGATCAGCGCCAGCGGCAGCAGCGCGATCGCCGGCAGCGGATTGAACATCGCCGTGACCGTTTCCAGGAAATCGGTGCCGATCCGGGTCGAGATCGCAAGCACGGTGAAGATCGCAGCGAGCACGATGCCGGCCGAATAGCCCATGAACAGCACTTTGAGCGACGCCCAGGCCCGCATAGGAATGGTGCCGTCCTTCACGCGCTCGAACATCGTGACGATCGTGTCGTGCAGCGTCGGAAACAGCAGGGGATTGTCAAGGGCAACGCCATAGGCCTCCCAGACCGCCGCCAGGAACAGGATGATGACGGTCTTGCGAACAAAACCGTCGTTCCACAACAGCTCCAGAACGCTCAGCTTGCGCTCGACCTCGCCTGCGCCGCCGACCGTGACGACCGACGTGTCACGCAGCAATATTCTCGCTTCGCCCATGTTAGAGGCTCCCTCAATGCGCCGTGGCTTCGGCGGCGAACAGGAGATCGTGGATCTCCTTCTCCAGCCGGCCGGCGCTGCCGTCCGCGCCCGAGACCTTGTCGACATCGACCACCTCGGCCTTGACGCGGCCGGGATGCGGCGACAGCAAGAGGATACGGTTGCCGATGCGGATTGCTTCCGCGATCGAATGGGTCACGAACAGCACGGTGAACCTGGTCTCGCTCCAGAGCTGGAGCAGCTCGTCCTGGCAGGTCCGGCGCGTCAGCGCGTCCAGCGCCGCGAACGGCTCGTCCATCAGCAGGATGTCCGGCTCCATCGCCATGCCGCGCGCGATCGCGACGCGCTGCTTCATGCCGCCGGACAGCGTATGCGGATAGGCATCGACGACGCGGGTGAGGCCGACTTTCTCGATATAGGCCCGCGCGCGTGCCTCGGCATCCTTGCGCGGCAGCTTTCGCGCAGTGAGCAGCGGAAACATCACGTTGGCGAGCACGGTCTTCCAGGGCAGCAGCTGGTCGAACTCCTGGAAGATCATCATGCGGTCGGCGCCGGGACCGTGGATCTCGCGATCGTTGATGCTCATGCGGCCTTCGCTCGGATTCATGTAGCCGCCGACGGCCTTGAGCAGGGTCGACTTGCCACAGCCGGACGGCCCGAGCAGCACGAAGCGGTCGGACTTGTCGACGGTGAAGCTGACCCTCTCGGTGGCGGTGACGACGGCGCTGGAGGTCTTGTAGCGCAGCGTCACGCCGCTGACATCGAGCAGCGCCATCAGTTGCCCTTCAGGTCGTGCGCGACGGGGAGATAATAGTCGGTCCAGGCCTTGGGCTGCGTCTTCAGCGTGCCGGTCTTGTAGAGATGGGCGGCGAACTTCATCGTACCCTGCGGCTCGAGATTCCACTCCATCATGCCGGGCTCCTTCAGGAAATCGAGCAGCTCTTCCACCGAGGTCTTGTCGCCGGTGATTTCCTTGTAGATCTCGACAGCCTGCTTGGTGTCGCTACGGATCAGATCCTGCGCTTCCTTGGTCGCGTCGCGCACCGCCTGGATGATCTTGGGATTGGCGTCGGCGAATTTGGTCGTGGTGAAGAATTGCGCCTGGCTGAGCGGGCCACCCATCACGTTGGTGGTGACGCCGGGCACACCGAGCGAGGCAGCATGCTTCTCGATCAGCTTCTGCTTCTCCATGATGTGGCTCGGCATGTAGAAAATGCCGGGCTGGCGCGACAGCGAGATCTCGGACTTCTGCTGCGCCTGCGCCGCGGACACCGAGAGGGCGGTTGCGGCGATCAGGGTGGCAGCCGCAAGCTTGCTACGAAGATGCATCATCATTGTTGTGTGTTCCCTCCGGGTGCGCGTCGAGCTGCGTTGACCCTGCTGATGCACTAATATATTAGTGCATCAAAGGCAAGCCCGCGGGACCCGACATGGACGCAGCCCACACCGCGCCGCGCGCGGCCGTACCACCCGCCACGCGGCTCGACCGCGCCCGTCAGGCTGCGCCGCAGGTGTTCGAACGATTGCGCAATGCGATCATCGCCCTGGAGTTGCCGCCGGGCGCGGCGCTGTCACGCGCCGAGCTCGCCGGCCAGTTCGGCGTCAGCTCAACGCCGGTGCGCGATGCCTTGATGCGGCTCGAGGAAGAGGGCCTGGTCGACGTCTTTCCACAGCACGCGACCGTGGTCAGCCGGATCGACATCAGCCGCGCCCAGCAGGCGCATTTCCTGCGTCAGGCGCTGGAGCTCGAGATCGTGCGGCTGCTCGCGGAAAAGCATGATGCAGCCCTGATTCTCCGCCTCGACCACGCCATCGCACTCCAGCAGCAATTCGCGAAAGCCGGCGACTTCGAGGCGTTCATGGCCGGCGACAACGACTTCCACGCCCAGCTCTACGCCGCCGCCGGCAAGCAGGATCTGTGGACGCTGGTGCGCAGCCGCAGCGGACATATCGACCGGCTGCGCCGGCTGCACCTGCCCTCGCCCGGCAAGGCCCAGAACATCGTGCGCCACCACAGACTGATCACGCGCGCGATCGAGGCCGGGGACGCCGATGCCGCGCAACAGCATCTGCGCAAGCATCTGTCGGGCACGCTCAGCGAGCTCGACAAGATCTGGAGCCTCTATCCCGAATACCTGACGGACTAGTCAGGCCGCGTTGCTGCGGTTGCGCCGCTCCGGCCCGCGATAATCGGCATCATCGCTCCTGCGGCGGTCCATCGGATCGCTGCGCAGCTTGACGAAGAAGGCCTGCACCTCGGCCGCGAGGCGTTCGGCCGCGCCCGCAACGTGGTTCGCGGCCCCCATCACGTCGTCGGCCGAGCGGTTGGTTTCCGCGATGGCGCCGGAGACGGTCCCGATGCTGGTGGCGAGCGTCTGCGTTCCCGACGCCGCCATCTGGACGTTCTGCGAGATCTCCCGCGTCGCCGCGCCCTGCTCCTCCACGGCGCTGGCAATCGCCGCGGTCACCTCGTCGATCCGGCGCATGGCGGTTGCGACCTCCTTGACGGAGGCGACTGCGCTGCCGGTCGAGTTCTGGATCGCGGCGATGTGCTGGACGATATCCTGGGTCGCATTGCGGGTCTGGTCGGCCAGCGCCTTGACCTCGGAGGCCACCACCGCAAAGCCGCGGCCGGACTCACCGGCGCGCGCGGCCTCGATGGTGGCGTTGAGCGCCAGGAGATTGGTCTGGGCCGCGATCGCCTGGATCAGGTCGACCACCGAGCTGATGCTCTGGGCGGCGTGCGCGAGACCTTCGATCTCGGCCTCCGAGCGCGCGGTCACCTCGCCTGCGGACCGCACGGTCTTGTTCGACAGTTCGATCTGCCGGCCGATCTCGACGATGGAGCTCGCAAGCTGCTCGGCCGCCGCGGCGACGGTCTGGACGTTGACCGCCGTCTGCTCGGAGGCGCTCGCCGCGGAAGCGGCCTGGCTCGTCGCATGGTTCGCGATGCCGCCGAGGCTCTCCGCGGTCTGCCGCATGGTCCCTGCATTCTCGCCGACCAGCGCGAGCAGGTCGCGCGAGGTTGCACGAAACTCCTCGACCGCGCTCTCCATGTTGCGGTTGGCCGCCTCGCGCGCCTCCGCTTCGCGCGCGAGCCCTGCCGCTGCCTGCTGCTGGGCGATCACATTGTCGCGGAATTTGGCCACCGCCTGCGAGACGACCCCGATCTCGTCGCCGCGCTCGGCCGTCCTGAATTCGACACTGGTGTCGCCGCCGGACAGGCGCGCGGAATCGCCCACCAGCTCGACGATCGGACGGGTGATGGAGCGCGCGACCAGGATCGCAATCGCCGTTCCGAGCGCCAGCCCCGCGGCGAGCAGGATCCATTGCAGCAGAAGCAGTCTCTCGACCTCGTCGGCCACGCTGCGGGCGTCCTCGGCAAGCTTGGACTGCTGGTCACTCTTGAGGCCGCCCGCACGCTTGCCCTCGGCGTCCTTCCTGCCGTCGAGAAGCTCGAGGATCCGGGCCGCACGCGGAGCGGCCTCGGTGGACAGGATGAAGACCGGCATGTTCCATTGCGGCGTCTGGCGGATCGCGAAGATCTTCTGCGGCAGCGGCGTGAAGGCCTCGTTCGCCCTGGCGATGGCCCGGTAGGCGATCGCCTGCCTTTCGGTGAGCAGATCCGCCTGGGTCCCGACGGATGCGAGCGCGGCCCTGAAGGTCGCAAGCGGCTTTTCGAACTTGTCGCGGTCGGCCACCTCGCCCGAGGCGACGTAGAGCCGCAATTGCGATCCCGCGGCGGCAAGATTGCCGCGCACGTCGGCGAAGGTCTTGAGCAGGCGCTTGCGCTGCGGGCTCGCCTCCAGCGCCTCCTCCTCGTCGATCATCGCGGTGATCTCGGCGAACATGGTCGCGATCAGCGGCGCCGCCTCCTTGGCCAGGAGATCGCTCGCCGGATAGGCCGACGGGGTGAAGGCGGCGAGCTCGGCCTTGTCCTGGGCCTGGCGGAATTCCGCGATCAGCGCCCTGGCTTCGCTCCAGTTGGTCTTGTTCTGCGGGTTGGAAAACCCCTCCGCCATGCGGTCGACCGCGGCGGCGGTGCGATCCAGGTCGGCCCAGACCGCCGCCCGGTCACGCTTGCCCTGCGCATCGCCGGTCAGCAGATAGCCGCGCAGCACCGAGAGCGTGGAGTAGAGATTGCCGACGAGCTCCGTGCTTGCGACCGCGACCGGCGCTCGCAGATCCACGACCGTCTTGATCCGCGACGAGATGTCCGAGACGGCGGCGACGGTGTAGATCACGGTCGCGGCGAGCAGGCCACAGATCAGCGCAAAGCCGCCGAGCAGCCGGGTCCGAATTCCGGTGTTCGCAATCGATTTGAACATGAAAAGGTTCTCGTGCTGGTGGTCGGTTGATCGGTCGGCGTGGGCGGACGCCAGAATGTGAGCAATGACATGCAAAAATACGGAGTACCGAAACTATCAGGGATTGTAGTCACTCGTCTTTAACCCATGGTGAAATCCGGGTTCCGTACAACTACGGCGAGAAAAATATCTCCTGTTTCTGAACGAGTTACGGCGTTCGGGAGCAGCATACTGCATCCATATGCACGTAAGGGTGCGTACGAGCTGCAAGGGCATTGCCCCCCTTTGCGCGCCGGCCGGGTCGACCGCACCAAACGCAAGGCGCTTGCGGGGCGGACAGAATCCGCGCAACAATTTCGTGTTTGATGCTTTGATTTGCGGTCGCTGGAAAGTCCCAGCCGACCCGGAGGACTTCAGACGTGGCCAACATCCTGATCGTGGATGACGACCCGGCCGTGCAGATCACGATCCGGCTGCTTCTGGAGAGGGCCGGTCATCACGTCACCGTCGCCGGCGACGGCCACAAGGGACTTGCGCTGTTCGAGGCCAGCCAATTCGACCTCCTGTTTCTCGACATCTTCATGCCCGGCATGGACGGGCTGGAGACGATGCGCCACATCCGGGCGCAGCAGCCGGCGATTCCGATCATCGTCATTTCCGGCCGATCGATCACGCCGGACGCCTATGCGGAGCCGGATTTCCTGAAGATGGCGACCAAGCTCGGCGCAGTGGCAAGCCTTCAGAAACCGTTCCGGGCAGACGCGCTGCTCGCCGCGGTCAACGGCTGCCTCGACGCGGCCAGGCCGGAGGGTCCCGATGTCAGTACCGGCCGCCGATGACGCGGGCACTTCCTCTGCTCCAGGCCAGGACAGGCGCGGTCATCCGGGAACCCCTGCGAATATCTCCATGACCCTCGCAACGCGGCTGGCCATCGCGATGATCCTGCTGGTGGCGGCCACCGTGACCGCAGTCGGTTGGCTGGGCTATCGCAACATCACGCAAGCGGTCATTCCGCGGGTCCTGGAGCGGGTCGAAGCCCAGTCGCGCCTGCTGGCCACCAATCTTGAATCCTACGTCGCCGGAGTTCGCGGCGATCTGGTCGGCTATCGCTCCGCCGCGGCAATCAACGGCCTGATCCGGGCTCACCTCGGCGGAGGAATCGACGCTCTTGACGGCGTTTCGGAGCAGACCTGGCGCGAGCGCATCGCGGCGCGGCTCGCGGCCGAGATCGAGGCCAAACCCAGCTACGGGCAGTTTCGAATCATCGGTCTTGACGACGACCAGCGCGAACTGGTCCGCGTCGATCGCTCCGGCCCGAACGGAGCAGTACGGATCGTCCCCAGCAGCGAACTGGAGCGCAAAAGCGAACGAACCTACTTTCAGGAAACGATACGACTGGCGCCCGGCGAGATTTATGTGTCGCCGATCGACCTCGCGACCCGCCAGGGGGGGACCACGGCCTTGCACACTCCGACTCTGCGGGCAGCGACGCCGCTGTTCACGCCGGACGGCAAGCCGTTCGGCATCATCATCGCCAATGTCGACATGCGTCAGGCACTCGACCGCATTCGCTCGACGACGAGCTCGGGGGGCGAGATCTACGTCGTGAATTCGCGCGGCGATTATCTGGTTCATCCCGATCAGACGCGAGAATTCGGCTCATTGCGCGGCCACCCCACCAACTGGCGCAATGATTTTCCATTTTTCTCGGCCCTGGCAGGCTCGCCGGGAGTATCCACGCAGCTCACGACCGATGGATCGGGCCGGCCGAGCGGCGCGGCGATCGCACCTGCGCTGCTTGCGGGCAAGGAATGGGTCGCAATCATCGTGACCATTCCCCCGTCCGTCTTTGGCCGCGTGCCGGCCGCCATTCAGAAAACGTCCTTGCTCGTCGGCTTGCTGTCCGTCCTCGCCGCGGCTTCGCTCGCGGTGCTGCTGGCACGCTCCCTGACTCGCCCGATCGGGCGCCTGACTGCGGCCGTGGAGGCAATCGGCAGCGGACGGCCAGCGGACATTCCCGTCGACGCAAGCGGCGAGACGGGTGTGCTGGCGCGGGCCTTTGCCCACATGGTCGAGGAGATGAAGGCAAAGACGTCGGCACTGGAACACGAGGTCGAGGAGCGGCGTCGCACCGAGGCCGTCCGCGATCAGCTCGCCGTCCGCGAAAGCCTGTTCAGCGCGGCGGTCCAATCCTCCGACGATTCGATCGTCCTGCAAACGCTCGACGGCATCATCATCGGCTGGAACGCGGCAGCCGAACGCCTCTACGGCTATTCGGCCGAGGAAGCGATCGGACAGCCGACGTCGATCCTCCTTCCGCCGGCTCGCCGCGAAGAGGGCAAGGACTATCTTCGGCGGATTGCGAGGGGGGAGCGGATCGAACATTTCGAAACCGTGCGCCTGCGCAAGGATGGCAGCCCGGTCGAAATCTCGGTGAGCCTCTCGCCGATCAGGGGTCCCTCCGGCGAGATCATCGGCGCCTCGGGCTCGGCGCGCAGCCTCACCGAGGCACGACGGACCGAGCGGGCGCTACAGCAGCAGCTCGAGGAGCGGCGGCAGCTTTTCGACGCCTCGCAGGACCTGATCATGATCATGGATTCGCGGGGCCATATCGTGCAGATCAGCCCGAGCTGCGAGGCCATTCTCGGCTACCGGCCCGATGACATGATCGGCTACAGCGGCGTCGATTTCATCCACCCGGCCCATCTCGATCAATCCCGCGAGGAAATGCGCGCGCTCAGGCGCGGCGGGCACCCGAAGCTCGCCGACACCCGCTGCCTCCACAAGGACGGACGCGAGATCTGGCTGTCCTGGCTCGGCAACTGGTCCGATCAGGCCAAGCGCTACTTCTTCGTCGGGCGCGACATGACCGAGGCGAGGCTCGCCGAGGAGTCCTTGCGCGAAAGCGAGCAGCTGGCCCGCAACATCGTCGAGACCGCGCTCGACGCCTTCGTCCAGACCGACGACCGCAGCATCATCCTGAACTGGAGCTCGCGGGCCGAAGAGCTGTTCGGCTGGCGCCGCGACGAGGCGCTGGGCCGGAATGCGGTCGATCTGATCGTCGCACAGAGTGAGCGCCGGCGGGTCACGGTCGGCCTCGCGCACTTCCTGGAGTCCGCGGATGGCCGGAGGCTCAACCGCCGCCGCGAGCTCATGGTTCGCCGTCGCGACGGCAAGGAATTCAAGGCCGAGCTGAGCGTCACGGCGCTGAAGCGCCGCGAGGGCATTCTGTTCAACGTCTTCTACCGTGACCTCACCGACAAGATCGCGTCCGAGGAGCGCATCCGCCACGCCGAGAAGATGGAAGCGGTCGGCCAGCTCACCGGCGGCGTGGCGCACGACTTCAACAACATCCTCACGGTGATCACCGGGACGATCGAGATCCTCAGCGACGCGGTGGCCAAGGAGCCCGAGCTTGCGGCGATCACCAGGATGATCGACGAGGCCGCCGGACGCGGCGCCGAGCTGACCCAGCACCTGCTCGCGTTCGCGCGCAAGCAGCCGCTCCAGCCGCGCGAGATCGACATCAACTCGCTGATCGTCGACACCGCAAAGCTGCTGCGGCCGACGCTGGGCGAGCAGATCCAGATCGAATCCGTGTTCGAGGAGGAGAGCTGCGTTGCGATCGTCGATCCCAACCAGCTTACCACGGCGATCCTCAACCTCGCGCTCAATGCCCGCGACGCCATGCCCGGCGGCGGCAAGCTGATCGTGGAGACGGGCGCCGCCTATCTCGACGAGGCCTATGCCAGCGTCAACGACGTCCGCCCCGGCCACTACGTGCTGATCGCCGTGAGCGACACCGGAACCGGCATTCCATCCAACATGCTGGCCAGGGTGTTCGACCCCTTCTTCACCTCGAAGGGACCGGGCAAGGGCACCGGACTCGGGCTTTCGATGGTGTACGGCTTCATCAAGCAGTCCGCGGGCCACATCAAGATCTACAGCGAGGAAGGCCACGGCACCACGATCAAGATGTACCTGCCGCCCGGCAAGACGGCGACGGCGGTCGGCGACGGTGTGATCCCCGCGACGATCGAGGGCGGACACGAGACGATCCTGGTGGTCGAGGACGACCGGCTGGTGCGCGACTACGTGCTGGCGCAACTGCATGCGCTGGGCTACGTCACCTTGCAGGCTGCGAACGCCGCGGAAGCGCTCGCAATCGTCGCCGCCGGAAAGCCGTTCGATTTGCTGTTCACCGACGTCATCATGCCCGGCAGGATGAACGGACGGCAGCTCGCCGACGAGCTGATGAAGACACGCCCCGATCTCAGGGTGGTCTACACGTCGGGCTATACCGAGAACGCGATCATCCATCACGGCCGGCTGGATTCGGGCGTTCTGCTGCTCGCAAAGCCCTACCGCAAATCGGATCTCGCGCGGATCATCCGCAAGGCGCTGCTGGGGTAGCACGCCGTGCCGTAGCCCGGATGAGCGAAGCGACATCCGGGACTCTGCGGCAGTGTTCCCGGGTATCGCTTCGCTCACCCGGGCTACGAAGCTCAACCGAAAGACTTACGACGCGCGCTGCGCCGCGGTCATCACGATCCGGATCAGGTCGGCGGCATTGCGCGCGCCGAGCTTCTTCATGATGTTGGCGCGGTGGTCCTCGATGGTGCGCGGGCTGATGCCGAGCGTGCGGCCGGCTTCCTTGTTGGACGCACCGGCGGCGAACTGCTCGAGCACCTCGCGCTCACGCCGCGTCAACGGCTCGCGTCCGGGGAAGTGCAGCGAGCCGAATTTCGGCGCTGCGTTCTCCGCCTGCCTGCGTGCATAGGCGCCGATCGCCTCGTCGAGCCGGCCGACGATCTCGCTGCCGCGGAACGGCTTCTCGATGAAGTCGAGCGCACCGCTCTTGATGGCGCCCACCGCCATCGCGATGTCGCCCTGCCCGGAGATCATGAAGATCGGCGCCGGATAATCCTCACCGTGCAACTCATTCAGAATGTCGAGACCCGACTTTCCGGGAATGTGCACGTCGAGCAGGATCGCAGCCGGTGTGCGGTTTCGCGCGACGGAAAGCA
The DNA here is from genome assembly GCF_028128955.1 of Bradyrhizobium sp. CCBAU 11386. NCBI lineage: Bacteria > Pseudomonadati > Pseudomonadota > Alphaproteobacteria > Hyphomicrobiales > Nitrobacteraceae > Bradyrhizobium > Bradyrhizobium sp. CCBAU 11386. The sequence goes on along the minus strand of NZ_LBKA01000164.1, from coordinate 3,311 downwards.
GCGCTGCGCCGTCCGCAAAACAGATCACCTCATAGCCCGCCGCCTTCAACACCATCGACAAGGTGTCGCGAACGGCGGGGTCGTCGTCGACTACGAAGATTTCACCGCGAGAGGTTTGTTCGGCCATGTGCCATGTCCAATTGGCATTAGAGTCCATTCGGCATTGAGGACTCGCGTCCGCGCCAACCGTTATGGCGTTCGGCGCGGATTCGGCCCACCCGTATTTGTACGGGACATGGACTTAACGCACAAGTAGCGGCATGGCGCCTAATTGCACGGGACGGAGAATATCCATGCTAAATTCGGCTGGCACGCCACTTCTCGTCACGACGCCCGAGGCCGACAGCCGTCAGTTGATCGCGGCCGACCTTCGCTGCCTGATCGCGCAGATCGAGAGCAGCATGCGCCTGATCGACGCAGCCATGATCGACGCAGGCCTGGAACGGAACGACACCAGCGATCAGGCGGGTTCCACCGACATTTTGGTGCTCGACGACGTCACGCCGCGTTATGCCACGGCGAGCGCCGCCCTCAACGTCTGCCGGGCGGGCCTTGGCCGCGCCCTTCAATACCTGTCGGATTCCGGCGACCCGGTATAGGTCGCGATCGGCGCTGCGGCGGCTGCGCGCGATTGCATGGCAGCTCCGCGCGTCAGGTGCGGTGCCGTTCCACGATCGCGTCGCTGGCGACACCACCCCAGGTGTGGATCGCCGGCAGCCCCATCGCGGTCTTGCCGAGGTTGGCGAGGCTGATGCGCAGGGCCGCCAGATCGAGCGGCTTCGGCAGGCCCTGGAGCTGGATCCCGACAGAGCGGGCGAAGCTGCGGGCGGCGCTGCGGCGCTTGCCGTCCATGCCGCTGATGACGATCACGGCACCGGCGAATTTCGCCTTCGCCATCTCGCGCAGCACGTCGATGCCGTCGCCATCCTCCAGCACGAGATCGAGCGTCACGCAGTCGAAGCGCGCGGCGCGGAGCTTCTCGATCGCTTCCGCCACGGACGGCGCCACGGTGACTTCGTGGCCGGCCTGCTTGGCGGCGACCGTGATCAGGCTGCGCTGCGTGGCGTCGTCATCGACCACCAGGAGTTGGAGCGCACGCCGCTCGGCGACGTCGGGCAGGTTTGACGGGATGGGGGAGAGGGAACTTCTGGGCATTGCCGTATTCCTGAGATAGAGACGGGCAATGGATACACGGCGCGCGCTTAGACCACGTAAAGCCGCCGCGGCAAATTCGTCCGGATGTTTCAACAAATGTAAAGCAACGTGGCGGAAAGCGCTGGCGCCGCCACGCGCCGGTCAGGCTGCCGCGTCGTGGCCGCCGGCCGCGCCGCGCTTCTTCCGGTTCTTGCCGCGCAGGAACTGGATGTCCATTTCGGCACCGTTGACGCGCACCAGTTCGCAGCGGCGGTAGGCAAGGCCCGTGGACGACAACAGCAGGAAGAACTCTTTCAGGTTCAGCCCCTGGATCGAGCCTTCAACCGTGAGGATGGCGTCGGTGTCGGAAATGGCGTTGAGCTTGCAGTCGCGGCGCCAGGTGCCGTCGATGGCCATGATACAGACATCATAGCCGCGACTGAACGTCACGCGCTCCGCGCCTTTTCCATCCTCGGCCATGCCTATCGTCCTGCCATCACCGCCATGCGCGGCGCCGCGCCGGCGAGGGCCGGCTTGGCCGCGGCTGCACGCGGATCATTCGGCTTGTAGAGGCCGCGCCGGTCGGGAATCGGCCTGAACGTATCGGTCAGTCCGACCACGGTTTCGGCGGCCCCCAGCACCAGGAAGCCGTCGGGCTCGATCTGGCGCGCCAGCCGGTTGAAGATGTTGATCTTGGTCTCCTGGTCGAAATAGATCAGCACGTTGCGGCAGAAGATGACGTCGAACGTACCGAGCTGGGCAAAATCGTGCAGCAGGTTGAGCTGGCGGTGCTGGATCATCGCCCGCAATTCGGGATTGATCTGCCAGGTCTCGCCGGTCTGCTTGAAATATTTCACCAGCATCTGGATCGGCAGGCCGCGCTGCACCTCGAACTGGCTGTAGATGCCGGCCTTGGCCTTCTCCAGCACTTCCTGCGACAGGTCGGTCGCGATGATCTCGACGCGCCAGCCGGTGAGGGCCGCACCCATCTCCTTCAGGCACATCGCCAGCGAATAGGGCTCCTGCCCGGTCGAGCCGGCGGCGCACCAGATCCGCACGCTGCGGCGGCCGGCTCGCGCCTTGATGATCTCGGGCATGATGGTGTCGCGGAAATGATCGAACGGGATCTTGTCGCGAAAGAAGAAGGTCTCGTTGGTGGTCATGGCTTCGACCACGTCGGTGATGAGCGTGCGCGAGCCGCCTTGCAGTTTCTGCACGAGCTCGGGGATGCCGGAGAGCCCGGCCTTGCGGGCGAGCGGCAAGAGGCGGCTTTCGATCAGATATTGCTTGTCTGCGGACAGATCGAGACCTGAATTGTCCTTCAGGAACTTGCGCAGATACTCATACTCGGTCGGGGTCACGGATGGCCTCTCGAAAGCTGTACTGAAAACACTCTGGCCGAAACACTCGGGCCAGATACACTCAGACCATGGCTTGTCCGACCGGGATCAAGCCGACTTCAGCGAACTTGTCGGCGATAATGTCTTTGTCGAAGGGCTTCATGATGTACTCGTTGGCGCCGCCGCTGAGCGCCTGGGCGATATGCGCCACGTTGTTCTCGGTGGTGCAGAACACCACCTTCGGCTGATCGCCGCCGGGCAGGCGGCGCATGTGGCCCATGAACTCGAAGCCGTCCATCACGGGCATGTTCCAGTCAAGCAGCACCGCGTCGGGCAGTTGCCGCTGGCAGATCTCCAGCGCCTTCGAGCCGTCCTCGGCCTCGGTCACCTCGAATTCGAGGCCTTCCAAGATCCGGCGCGCGATCTTGCGCACCACGCTGGAATCATCGACCACCAAACACGTTTTCATTTCGGTTCTCCGGCTTCGATGTTTTCGTTGGCTCACGCAGCCATTTGCACTTTGGTTTCGAGCTCGAGGACGCGATCGACGTCGAGGACGACCATGAGCTGGCCGTCGAGGCGGTGGACGCCGCCGGCGAGCTTGGCCATGCGGGGGTCGAGGTTGACGGGGTTCTCTTCCTTGCCGTCCTCGGGCAGGCGCAGCACCTCGCCGATCTGGTCGATCAAGAGGCCATAGGATTCGCCGCGCAGGTCGACACCGACCGCCATCGGCACCTTGCCGTCCTCCGGCCGCGGCAGGCCGAGACGGGCGCGCATGTCGACCACGGTGACGATGCGGCCGCGCAGGTTGAGGACGCCCGCGATCTCGCGCGAGGA
>NZ_LBKA01000163.1:0-15445 GCF_028128955.1 Bradyrhizobium sp. CCBAU 11386 | reverse complement strand
GTTGTGGTTGAGGCGAGCAGCGCCGCCCTTACGTCGGCGACACTGCACCCTTAAGCGCCGCTGCCTGCGGGGCGGCACCGCGCGTCAGCCTCGCGCGTTCCGTGTTCGGCCAGAGCAGGAGCAGGCCGAGCAGGCCGGAGCCGACCATGATCGCGGCGTTGATGGTGAAGCCGGTCATGTAGCCGTCGAGCATGTTGCCGGCGCGCTGGATCACGGTGCCCATCACAGCGGGCGCGATGATGCCCGAGAGCGTGTAGAGCGCGCCGTAGATTGCCAGGATCGCGCCGCGCTGCGACGACGGCGTGAATTCGCCGAGCATAGGCGGACAGACGACGTAGATCGCGCCGCACAGGCCCGTTCCGACCACGAGCAAGGCGAGCTGGAGGCCGGCGCCCTGGACATGCGGCATCGCCGCCAGGATCAGGCCGCCGACGATCAACGGGACCGAGCCGAGCACGCCGCGGGCGACGCGCGTGGTCGAGCCACGGGCCATCATCAGTTGCGAGATCCAGCCCGTCAGAATCACGATGGTGGCGCCGAACACCCAGGGCAGGGTCGAAATCCAGCCGGCCTGGCTCTGCGAGAAGCCGAGGCCCTTGATGATGAACGGCGTGAACCAGGTCAGCCCGAGCGACAGCGCCCAATAAGCCCCGAAGGTCGCCGCGACGCAGCCGACGAAGGTGCGCGAGGTGAGAAGCTGAAGATAGGGAATCTTCGTCTCGGTGGCGGCAAGGGCCTGCGTGTCCTCCAGCGGACCTTCCTTGCCGAGCGCAAGCCAGGCACAGACCCAGACCAGGCCGACGACGCCGAGCGCGCCGAAGGCGTAGTGCCAGGAGTGATTGACGATGACCCAGTTCAGCGCCGGCACCGCGAGGATGACGCCGAAGGCCGAGCCTTGCGACAGGATCGCAGTCGGCAGCGTGCGCTTCTCGTCGGGGAACCATTTGTAGATGGCGTGCGCGGCGACCGAGAAGGCCGGGCCTTCGCCGGCGCCCAGCACGATGCGGCAGACCAGCAGCGTGGTGAAGGAGACGGTGCCGACCATCGGAAACTGCGCCAGCGCCCAGACCACCGCGAGACTCAGGAGCACCCAGCGCGTCGGCACCTTGTTGACGATGAAACCGACTACGATGGCCGAGATCGAGAACAGGAAGAAGAACGAAGACCCGAGCAGGCCGAACTGCTCCGGCTCGAGCTTCAGGTCCGCCATGATCGGCACGCCGGCGAGGCCGACGACGATCTTGTCGGCGAAGTTGACCAGCATGAACAGAAACAGCAGAAAGGTGACCGTCCAGGCGCCCTTTGGTGTTTCCCCGGATGTTGTCGTCTTGCCCGCCACCATGGGCGTTCCCTGAGCGCTCATCGTTCTCCCCGTGTCTTTTTGGCACTTTTTTGATTTGGCCGTTGTTGGAGCTAACAACGGCTTCGACGGCAACGCAACCCCGGCATTTCCACGGCAGGTGTGCTACGCAGCATTTCCGTTAATTCCGTCCGGCGCCATTCATCGTGCTGAGCATCCGAAATCTCTCCAAGACGTTCTCCTCGGCCGCCGAACCGGTCCACGTGCTGCGCGGCGTCGACCTTGACCTCAAGGCCGGCGAACGCGTCGCGCTGACCGGCGAATCCGGCAGCGGCAAGAGCACGCTGCTGCACCTGATCGCCGGGCTCGACGCTGCCGACGGCGGCTCGATCCGGCTGGAGGACATCGAGGTCACCAAGCTGTCGGACGCGGGGCGCGCGAGCTTGCGGCGCGACCGGATCGGCCTCGTGTTCCAGCAGTACAACCTGATCCCGAGCCTGTCGGTCGCGGACAATCTGGCTTTCCAGGCGCGGATCGCCGGCCGGCATGACGCGGCCTGGTCCAGGGAGCTGGTCGAACGGCTCGGGCTCGGAACCCTCCTGAAGCGCTATCCCGAGCAATTGTCCGGCGGCCAGCAGCAGCGGGTCGCGATCGGCCGGGCGCTGGCGACAAAACCCTCGCTGCTGCTCGCGGACGAGCCGACCGGAAATCTGGATGAAGCGACCGCCGAGGACGTGCTGGCGCTGACGCGCGACCTCGTCACGCGCACCGGCTGCGGCTTCCTGATGGTGACGCACAGCCTGCATCTGGCCGCTACGCTCGACCGCCACCTCACCCTGCATGCGGGGCGGATCACATGAAGCGCGCGCTGTGGGTCCTCGCGGTGCTCCTGAGCCATTGGCGGCGGCACAGGATGCAGTTCGCGACGCTTCTGATCGGGCTGATCGCCGCAACCGCGCTGTGGAGCGGCGTGCAGGCGATCAACCAGCAGGCCCGCAATGCCTATGACCGCGCCGCGGCAACGTTCGGCGGCGCACGCACGGCGATGCTGGTCGCGCCTGATATCGCGACCTTTTCGCAAGACCTGTTCGTCCGGCTCCGCCGCGCAGGCTGGCCGGTCTCGCCGGTGCTGGAAGGCCGCGTCCAGATCAACGGGCGCTCGGTGCGGCTGCTCGGCATCGAGCCGGTGACGCTGCCAGTGGACGTCGGCAACGCGCCGCGCCTCGGTGCCGCGGACCTGACGAGCTTCGTCGCGTCGCCCGGCCGGACCCTGGTGGCGAAGGAGACGCTGAGCGATTTGCACGAGCAGGAAGGCGCGGCGCCGCCGATCAGCAGCGGCGCAACACTGCCGCCACTGCACGTGCAGCCGCAGCTCGTGCCCGACGTCCTGGTGGTCGATATCGGCGTGGCGCAGAAGCTCCTGAACAAACCGGACCAAGTGTCTCGCCTCCTGATCGGCAAGCCGAAGGGCAAGCCCGCGCCGCTGGCGAGCGTCGTCGGTGACCGGCTGCAACGGATCGAGCCGAATGCGGAGACGGAGCTGGAGCGCCTCACCGACAGTTTCCATCTCAACCTCACCGCCTTCGGCCTGTTGTCGTTCTTCGTCGGCCTGTTCATCGTCAATTCGGCCGTGGGTCTTGCCTTCGAGCAGCGGCTGCCGATGCTGCGCACGTTGCGGGCCTGCGGCGCCTCGGCGCGCCTCGTCAACACGGTGCTGGTGATTGAGCTGGTGGCGCTGGCGCTGGTCGCCGGACTGATCGGGCTCGTCTGCGGCTATTTCATCGCGGCTGCGCTGTTGCCCGACGTCGCGGCGTCGCTGCGCGGGCTCTATGGCGCGCAGATCCCGGGGCAACTCACGCTGCGGCCTGAATGGTGGCTCGCCGGCATCGGCATCAGCGTTGCCGGCGCGCTTGTTGCGGCGGCGACCAGCCTGATCAAGGCGATCCGGATGCCGGTGCTGGCCACCGCGCAACCGTATGCCTGGCAGCAGAGGCAGCGCCGCTGGCTGATCCTGCAAAGCGTTGCGGCGTGCATGGTATTCGCGGTCGCGCTGCTGCTGCTTCACTATGGCGAGTCGCTGATCGCAGGCTTTGGCGTGCTGGCGGCGTTGATGCTGGGCGCGGCGCTGATCCTGCCGGCCTTCCTCGACATCATCCTGCGCGTGGGCCAGCGCGGCGCGCGAGGACCGCTCGCGCTGTGGTTCTGGGCCGACAGCCGGCAGCAGCTCTCCGGGCTGTCGCTCGCGCTGATGGCGCTGCTGCTCGCCCTCGCCGTCAATGTCGGCGTCTCCACCATGGTGGAAACGTTCAGCCGCACTTTTGTCGGCTGGCTCAACGGACGGCTCGCGGCCGACGTCTACATCAGCGCCTCCGACAATGCACAAGGCGTTGCGATCCGGAACTGGTTGAAGGAGCGCAGCGAAGTCCAGGCGATCCTGTCGGGCGGCCGCGCCGAGACGCAAGTTCAGGGCCAGCCGGTGGAGCTGCTTGGCCTGCCCGATCAGACGCTCTATCGCGAGCGCTGGCCGCTGCTGGAGACTGCGCCGCGCGCCTGGACCCGGCTCGTGCCGGGCAATGCCGCCTTCATCAGCGAGCAGTTGAGCCGGCGGCTGAACATTCGCGTCGGCGACGTCGTCGAGGTGCCCGCGCCGGGCGGGACCTGGGAGCTCGACATCGTCGGCATCTATGCCGATTACGGCAATCCCAAGGGACAGCTCGCCGTGAACGTCGCGGCGCTGATCCGGCATTTTCCGCAGACGCCGCAGACGCGGATCGGGCTCATTGTCCCACGAGACAACATTCCGGGCCTGATCGCGGCCTTGCAGAAGCAGTTTGCGCTCGACGACCGCAGCGTTGCCGACCAGGCGACGGTAAAGGCGGAGTCGATCCGCATCTTCAACCGCACTTTTGCGGTGACGTCCGCATTGAATGCGTTCACGCTCGGTGTCGCCGGCATCGCGCTGCTGACCAGCCTTTTGACGCTGGCCAACTCCCGCCTGCCGCAGCTTGCGCCGCTGTGGGCGATCGGCATCACGCGGCCACGCCTTGCCGCGATCGAGCTGACCAAGACGCTGTCGGTGGCGCTGTTCACGGCGCTGCTGGCCGTGCCGCTCGGGCTGATCGTGGCATGGTGCCTGATCGCGATCGTCAATGTGAAGGCGTTCGGCTGGCGGCTGCCGTTCCATGTGTTTCCGCTGCAACTCGTCGAGCTGGTCGCGGTCGCGCTAGCCGCCTCCCTGCTTGCCGCAGCGCTGCCGGTCGCGCGGCTGGCGCGGATGCAGCCGGCGAACCTCGTCAAGGTGTTTGCCAATGAGCGCTGACAAGATCTCGCGGCGCGCGTTTGCCGGCGGCATTGCCGCGCTCGCTCTCGCGCGCCACGCCGGCGCGCAAGGCTATGCCGGGCTCGGCGAGACCGCGGACGGTTTTGCGAAGGTCACGCCGGGGAAGACGTTCGCCTTCCCCGACGATCACGGACCGCATCCGGAGTTTCGCATCGAGTGGTGGTATCTCACGGCGAACCTCGTCGACAGCCGAGGTGCACCTTGCGGCCTGCAATGGACGCTGTTCCGCCAGGCGGCACAGCCGGGACCGCAAGGGGAAGGCTGGGCCAATCAGCAAATCTGGATGGCGCATGCCGCGGTGACGCGCGCCGACACCCATCGCTTCAACGAGCTGTTTTCGCGCGGCGGGATCGGGCAGGCCGGCGTCACGGCACAGCCGTTCGCGGCGTGGATCGACGATTGGGAGATGAAGGGTCTTGATCGCACCGACGATCGCACACTGGCGCCGCTGACGCTGAAGGCCTCCGGCATCGACTTCAGTTATGCCCTCACGTTGGAGGCCGATCGTGCGGTCGCATTGCAGGGCGATGGCGGCTTCAGCCGCAAGTCGGAGCGCGGCCAGGCGTCCTACTACTACAGCCAACCGTTCTACCGCGCGCGCGGCACGCTCGCCATCGACGACAAGCCGGTCGATGTGTCGGGGCAGGCCTGGATGGACCGCGAGTGGAGCAGCCAGCCGCTCGACGCCGACCAGACCGGCTGGGATTGGCTGTCGCTGCATCTTGCGTCCGGCGACAAGCTGATGCTGTACCGGCTGCGGCAGAAGGACGGCAAGGACTATCCGTTCGGCAACTGGATCACCGCCACCGGCAGCACACAGATGATCGCGGGCAACGACATCCAGATGATGCCGAAGGCAACAATGGAGGTTGCGGGGCGCAGGCTGCCGGTGGAGTGGCAGATCGCGATCCCCTCACGCTCGTTTTCGATTTCCTGCAAGCCGCTCAATCCAAAGGCCTGGATGGGGACCGGCTTCTCCTATTGGGAAGGGCCGATCAGCTTTGCCGGCACGCATGACGGTGTTGGCTATCTCGAGCTGACCGGGTATTGAAGCGCGACCTCTTCAAGGAAGCGAGCGATGTATCACCTCACCGCCCTCGTCACGCTGCTGGCGATTGCATTTTACTTCTTCACCTGCATCAACGTGTCACGCTCGCGCACCAAGACCGGCGTCAAGGTGCCGGCGATGTCGGGCCATCCGGATTTCGAGCGCGCCTTCCGTATCCAGATGAACACGCTGGAATGGATGCCGATTGTCCTGCCGTCGCTGTGGCTGTTCGCGATCTACATCAGCGACGCCGTCGCAGCCGGGATCGGCGCGCTCTGGATTGTCGGCCGCATCGTCTATTTCATCGGCTATTCGAAGGCCGCCGCAAAGCGCGGCCCGGGCTTCTTCATCCAGGCGCTCGCCGCCATTGCGCTGTGGGTAGGGGCGATCGGGGCGGTGGTGTCGCGGCTGGTATGAGGCGGGGCTGCGACCACAAATTCCGCTGTCGTCCCGGACAAGCGCGCCCTTAAGGCGCGCGCCGATCCGGGACCCATAACCACAGGGAAAAGTTGTGGCGCAAGCTGGTAACTCCGAGTCCCCGTAACCACGTCGGCCTGTGGCTATGGGTCCCGGATCTGCGCTCCGCCCTCGACAACGCTACGCGTTGCCAAGGGCTGCGCTTGTCCGGGACGACACTGAGTTATTGGCGCGGTCCTCGCCTCACTTCGTCAGCGGGCAGCCGCTTTCCTTGGCGGTGAAGAATGCCTTGTCGCCGGGGACGGTGGCGAGCAGCTTGTAATAGTCCCAGGGCTTCTTCGACTCCGCGGGCTTCTTGACCTCGAACAGATACATGTCGTGGACCATGCGGCCGTTCTCGAGCACCTTGCCGCCTTGCGCGAAGTCGTCGTCGACCGGCAGCTCCTTCAGCTTCTTGGCGACGGCTTCCGGATCCTTGGAGCCGGCGGCCTTGACCGCTTTCAGATAGCTCAGCGTCGCCGAATAGGTGCCGGCGTGGATCATGCTCGGCATCCGTCCGGTGCGCTTGAGGAAGCGTTCGCCGAGATTGCGGGTCTTGTCGTTGAGATCCCAGTAATAGCCCTCGGTCAGCACCAGGCCTTGCGCGGCCTGCAGGCCGAGGCCGTTCACCTCGGCGAGCGTCATCAACAGGCCGGCGAGCTTCTGGCCGCTGGAGACGATGCCGAACTCGGACGCCTGCTTGATCGAGTTGGTGGTGTCGAGGCCGGCATTGGCAAGGCCCACGATCTTCGCCTTCGAGCTCTGCGCCTGAAGCAGGAAGGAAGAGAAGTCCGAGGAATTGAGCGGCACGCGGACGGAGCCGACCACCTTGCCGCCATTGGCCATGACGATCTCGCTGGTGTCCTTCTCCAGCGCGTAGCCGAAGGCGTAGTCCGCGGTGAGGAAGAACCAGGTGTCGCCGCCCGCCTTGGTCAGCGCGCCGCCGGTGCCGACGCCGAGCGCGCGGGTGTCGTAGGCCCAATGGAAGCCGTAGGGCTGGCAGGCATCGCCGGTGAGACGCGAGGTCGCGGCGCCCACCACGATGTCGATCTTCTTCTTTTCCTTGGAGAGCTCGTGGATCGCGAGCGCGACCGAGGAGGTCGTCAGCTCCGTGATCATGTCGACGTTCTCGACATCATACCAGCGCCGCGCGATCGAGCTCGCCAGATCCGGCTTGTTCTGGTGGTCGGCGGTGACGAGCTCGATCTTCTGGCCGAGCACCTCGCCGCCAAAGTCCTCGATCGCCATCCTGGCGGCTTCGACCGACCATTTGCCGCCGTAGTCGGCATAGACGCCGGACTGGTCGTTGAGGATGCCGATCTTGACGCCTTGCGCGGAGGCCGGCGCCGCCAGCAGCAGGGCCGAGGTTGCGACGGCGGCCAGAAGGGCTGATTTCATGTATTAGCTCCCAGCAGTGTTCTGTTTTGAAATCGCGCGGATACTAGTGAAGAACCCCGGCCCTGCCCATCCATTGCGTGTTGGTCGTTAGTATGGAGGGCGTGTGCCAAACAATCGGTGTCGTCCCGGACAAGCGTCAGCGCAGATCCGGGATCCATAGCCACAGGATTGAGTTTTGCGAAGGCGCGTGGTTGCCAGATTCGCGCCAAACTCCTCCCTGGGGTTATGGGTCCCCGCCTTCGCGGGGACGACACCATTGTTGAGATTACGCGGGTGGCCATCACCAACACCTAGGAGGCGACGACCTCCGGCTTCTTGTCGCGCCGTCCCTCGGCCAGGTTCCGGACCACCACGTAGAAGATCGGCGTGAACAGAAGCCCGAACAGGGTTACGCCGATCATGCCGAAGAACACGGCGACGCCGACGGCCTGACGCATCTCCGAGCCGGAGCCGCTCGAGATCACCAGCGGCAGCACGCCGAGGATGAAGGCGAAGGACGTCATCAGGATCGGCCGCAGGCGCAGGCGGCAGGCTTCGATCACGGCCTCGAGCCGCGGCTTGCCTTCGTTCTCGATGTCGCGCGCGAACTCGACGATCAGGATCGCGTTCTTCGCCGCCAGTCCGACCAGCACGACGAAGCCGATCTGGGTGAGGATGTTGACGTCCTGGCCCATGATGCGCACGCCGATGGTGGCGGCCAACAGGCACATCGGCACGATCAGGATGACCGCGAACGGAAGGGTCCAGCTGCCATATTGCGCGGCGAGCACGAGATAGACGAACAGCACGCAGATCGGGAACACGAGCAGGCCGGCATTGCCGCCGGTGACCTGCTGGTAGGAGAGATCCGTCCACTCGAAGGAGAAGCCGCTCGGCAAGGTGTCGTCCGCGAGCTGCTTGACGGTGTTGAGCGCCGTGGTCGAGCTCACGCCCGGCGCTGGCTCGCCCTGGAGCTCGGATGCTGCATAGAGATTGTAGCGCGCGACGCGGTCAGGGCCGGAAACATCCTTGAACTCGACCACGCTGCCCAGCATCACCATGTCGCCGGAAGCGTTGCGCGTGCGCAACCGCGCGAGGTCGCTCGGTTCTTTCCGGAACGGGAAATCGGCCTGCGCGGTGACGTGATAGGTGCGGCCGAACAGGTTGAAGTCGTTGACATAGGTCGATCCGAAATAGGTCTGGATCGTGTCGTTGATGTTGGCGATGGGAACGCTGAGCTTCTGCGCCTTGGTGCGGTCGATGTCGACGAACAGCTGCGGCGTGTTGGCTGAGAACGGCGAGAACACCGTCGGAGCGAGCAGCAAGGGCGATTTGCGCGCCGCGGCGACGAGCTCGTCGGTGGCGGCGGCGAGCAGCTCAGGCCCGCGACCCTGGCGGTCCTGGATGCGGATGGTGAAGCCGCCGCCGGTGCCGATGCCGGGCACGGCCGGCGGCGGAATCACGATGATGAAGGCGCCCTGGATCGCGGCCAGGCGCTTGCGCAGCTCGACCGTGATGGCGTTCGCAGACAATCCCTTCTTCATCCGCACCTCAGGCTCGTCGAACACCGGAAATAGCGCCGCTGCATTACCGGCCTGGGTGCGCGTCGCGCCCGAGAAGCCGGCAAAGGCCGCGACGCGGACGATGCCCGGCGTGTCCAGCGAGATCCGCTCGATCTCGCGCACGACCTCCGTGGTGCGCGCCAGCGAAGCCGCCCCCGGCAATTGCACGGATATGATGACGTAGCCGCGGTCCTGCGCCGGAATGAAGCCCTGCGGCGTGGTCACGATCAGCCAGCCGGCGCTGCCGATCAGCACGACGTAGACCAGGATCATCACCACCGAATGCCGGATCACGAAATTGGCAAGGCCCGCATAGCCATGCGCCAGACGGTCGAACGTGCGGTTGAAGACGCCAGTGAAGGCATTCCAGCCGCGCGCGATGACGTTCCAGCTCGCCGGCGGCCGCTTCTCCTCGTGCGGCGTCAGGATCTGCGAGGCCAGCGCCGGCGACAGCGTCAGCGAGCAGAAGCAGGAGATCGCGGTCGCGACCGCAATGGTGACGGCGAATTGCTGGAAGAACTGACCGGAAATGCCCCCTATGAACGCGGTGGGCACGAACACCGCGCACAGCACCAGCGCGATCGAGACCAGCGCGCCGCCGACCTCTTCCATGGTCTTGAGCGCGGCATCGCGCCGGCTCAGGCCGTGCTCGAGATGGCGCTCCACATTTTCCACCACAACGATGGCGTCGTCGACCACGATGCCGACCGCTAGCACGAGGCCAAACAAGGTGAGATTGTTGATGGAGAAGCCGAGCGCCGCCATCACCGCAAAGGTGCCGACCAGCGACACCGGGATCGCGATGATCGGGATGATCGCCGGCCGCCATCCCTGCAGGAACACCAGCACGACGACGACCACGAGCAGCATGGCCTCGTAGATGGTCTTGATCAGCTCATGGACGGACTGCGCGATGAATTCGGTCGGGTTGTAGCCGATATTGTAGTCGAGACCCTTCGGAAAACTCTCCTTGAGCTTCGTCATCGTGTCGGAGATGTTCTTGGCCGTCGCGAGCGCGTTCGATCCCGGCCGCTGCGTCACCAGCATCGCGACCGCCGACTTGCGCAACAGGAAGCTGTTGGTGGAATACGCCAGCGCACCGAGCTCGATGCGGGCGACGTCGCGCAGCCGCACCGTGCGGCCGTCGGAGCCCGCCTTGATCAGGATGTCCTCAAACTGCTTCTGGTCCTTCAGGCGCCCCGTGAACGTCAGGTTCGGCTGGAAGGCACGGTCGGCGATCGGCGGCTCGGCGATCTGACCGCCCGCGATCTGCACGTTCTGGGCTCGGATTGCCGCCAGCACCTCGGTCGAGGTCAGGCCGAGATTGGCGATCCGGTCCGGATCGAGCCACAGCCGCATCGAATAGTCGCGCGCGCCAAAGATCTGGATGTCGCCGACGCCGTCGATCCGCAGCAGCTGGTCACGAACCTGGAGCAGCGCGTAGTTGGAGATGTAGAGCTGATCGAAGCTGTCGTCGGGCGACAGCATGAACACGACCATCAGGATGTCGGGGGAGTTCTTGCGGGTGACGACGCCGTTGCGCTGCACCTCGTCCGGCAATTGCGGCTGCGCGATCGCGACACGGTTCTGCACCAGCACCTGCGCCTTGTCGAGGTCGGTGCCGAGCTTGAAGGTGACTGTGATCGTCAGCTGCCCGTTCGAGGTCGCCTGGCTGTAGAGATACAGCATGTCCTCGACGCCGTTGATCTGCTGCTCGATGGGAGCTGCGACCGTGTCGGACACGGTCTGCGCGGAGGCGCCGGGATATTGCGTGGTGACGACGACCGTCGGCGGCACCACTTGCGGATATTCGGAGACCGGCAGCGTGGTGTAGGCCAGCGCACCGACGATCAGGAGCACGATCGACAGCACCATCGCCAGGATGGGCTGGTTGATGGAGAGACGGCCAAGATTCATGACTTGTCACCGGGCTTGCCGCCGGCCGGCGCCTGCGCGGCAGACGGCGCCACCTTGGCGCCGACGCGGGCCCGCTGGATGCCGTTGACGATGACGCGGTCGTCGGCCTTCAGCCCTTCGCGGATCACCCGCAGGCCGTCGTCGATCGGCCCAAGCACCACGGGGCGCGCTTCGACGGTGTCATCAGGCTTGACCACGAACACGATCTTGCGGGACTGGTCGGTCGCAACAGCGACATCCGGGATCAGCAGCGCCTCATAGGGCGCGCTGCCGATCAGACGGACGCGGCCGAACTGGCCGGGCAGGATCGACAGATCGGTGTTCTTGATCACGGCGCGGCTGCGCAGGGTCCCGGTGGAGACATCGAGGCGGTTGTCGAGGAAGTTGATGGTGCCCTCATGCGAGGGCTTGGTTTCGCCGGCCAGCGTTACCTGCACCGGGTTCGCCGTATCGCGCGAGCTCGGGCGCCGGCCTTCGAACCACAGCTTGCTGTATTTGATGAACGTCGTCTCATCCATGTCGAAATAGACGTAGATCGGATCGAGCGTGACGATCGATGTCAGCAGCGTCGACGTTCCGTTGTCGCTGCCCTGCACCAGATTGCCGGAGCTGACGAGATGGCGGCTGACGCGGCCTGTGAGGGGCGCGGTCACATGCGTGAATTCGATGTTGAGCTTGGCAGCCTTGAGCGCGCCTTCGGCCTGCACTTCCGCCGCGTGAGCCGCCTGCAAGGCCTGGCGGCGCTGGTCGACGACCTGCTCGGAGACGGCGCTGGTCTGCACCAGGTTGAGGCCGCGGTCGAGCTCGCGCTTGGCTAGCTCCACCTTGGCGCGCGCATCGGAGAGTTGGCCGTCCGCCTGCTCCGCCACCGCCTCGAACGGACGCGGGTCGATGACATAGAGCAGATCGCCCTGGTGCACGATGGCGCCGTCCTGGAATTCGACGGAGTTGACGAAGCCGCCGACGCGGGGGCGCACCTGCACCTCCTCCACCGCCTCGAAGCGGCCGGTGAATTCGTCCCAATCGGTGACGGTGCGCTTGACCGGCTGGGCGACCGTCACCGGCGGAGGCGGCGGGGCAGAGGCTTGCGGGGCCGGCTGTCCGCAACCGGTGAGCGCGAACGCCGCGGCGAGAAGGCCGGCGATGGCGTAAGGCCGCGGCCGAACGAAATCGTGCGTTTTGACAAATTGCTCGCTTCCATCCGGTCCGCTCATCCCAGGTCCTCGCATAAAAGCCGCAGAAAACGCAGGGTACTCGCCTACCCGCGGGGGACACAAGATGGGATGCGACGATGAACTCTTCAAGACGACGAAGTGCGCAATGCTTGGCGAGAGGACCTAGCCGGATGATGGGTTGACAGGCAGATAGCCGGCTTCGCACGCACCGATTAGTCGGCGAGACGCGAATGGACTTATTCGCGGGGCACATGAATGGAGCGCACGATCTCCGCGCTGCGCCTGCCACCCTCCCCTGGAGGGGGAGGGTAAGAAAAGGCCCAGCGTCTTCGCACATGACGGGCGGCGGCGGCTCGGCTAGACTTCTCTTTACAAAAACAAGACGAATTGTCCGGGAGGACAGGCGTGCACCAGGGACGTGTCGTTTACGGCGCGATCGAGGAGGTCGTATTTGGCCATCCTGCGGCAGGCGCCATCGTCGCGCAGATGGACCGGCTGGGGACGCGCCGTGCCTTCCTGATGGTCTCCGGCACGCTGAACCGGCAGACCGACGAAATCGAGAAGATCAGAGAGGCGCTGGGCGCGCGCTGCGCGGGCCTGTTCGACGCCATGCCGGCGCACACGCCGCGCGAGGCGGTCGTTGCCGCCGCCAATGCGGCGCGCGAGGCGGGTGCCGATCTGATCGTCACCGTGGGCGGCGGCTCGATCACCGACGGGGCCAAGGCGGTGCAGCTCTGCCTTGCCAACGGCATCGACGATATCGACGGCATCGAGCGCATCCGCGTGCACAAGGGCGTCGCGCCGGAGATGAACGCGCCGGCCGTGCGCCAGATCAGCGTGCCGACGACCATTGCCGGCGGCGAATTCAGCTCGATCGCGGGCGTGACCGACCGCAGCACGCATGCGAAGCAGATGCTGCGGCATCCGCTCACCGTGCCGCGCGCGACCATCCTCGATCCCGCCATCACCGTGCACACGCCGGAATGGCTGTTCCTGTCCACCGGCATCCGCGCCGTGGACCATTGCGTCGAGGCGATCTGCTCGCGCGAGACGCACCCTTATGCCGACGCGCAATCGGTCAAGGGCCTTGCCATGCTCGCCGACGCGCTGCCGCGGGTGAAGGCCGATCCTGCCGACCTCGACGCGCGGATGGATGCGCAGATCGGCACTTGGCTGTCGATGGGCGCGCTTGCGGCCGGCGTGCCGATGGGTGCGAGCCACGGCATCGGCTACGTGCTGGGTGCGGCCTTCGACGTGCCGCACGGCTACACTTCCTGCATCATGCTGCCGGCGGTGATGCGCTGGAACGCGCGCGACAATGCCGAGCGCCAGATGATCGTCGCCGCCGCCATGGGCTATCCCGGCCGCAACGCCGCCGATGTGCTCGACGCCTTCATCCGCTCGCTCGGCATGCCGCGCAGCCTTGCCGACGTGCGCGTCTCGCCCGAGCATTTCGACGCCATCGCCGAGCAGGCGATGCGCACGAACTGGATCCCGCGCAACCCGCGCAAGATCGACGGCCCCGCGCAGTTGCGCGAAATCCTGCTTCTCGCCGCCTAACCTCAAGCCGGAGGATCGATGTACACTGGTCACCATGCCCGCCTGCGTCCGCTCCAGCCCGCCTTCATCATGGCCGCGACCGGCGAGACCGTCACCTATCGCGAGTTGGAGGCGCGCAGCAACCGCCTGGCGCATCTGTTCCGCAAGCACGGCTTGAAGCGCCTCGACCATTATTCGATCTTCATGGAGAACAATTCGCGCTATCTCGAGGCCTGCGGCGCCGGCGAGCGGTCCGGGCTGTACTACACCTGCATCAACTCCTTCCTGACGCCGGGCGAGCTCGCCTATCTCCTCCTCAACAGCCAGTCCAAGATCCTGATCACCTCCGTGGCGAAGCTCGACATCGCGCGCGAGGCGATCAACGCCTGCCCCGATATCCAACTCTGTATCGTCGCAGACGGCCCCGGCGAGAGTGACCGGATCGTCGGCCTTGCCGAGGTGACCGCCGATCTGCCGAAGGCGCCGATCGCGGATGAATGGCTGGGCACCGCGATGCTCTACTCGTCGGGCACGACGGGACGGCCGAAGGGCATCCTCCGGCCGCTGCCGGAAGAGCCGCCGAAGCACAATCTGCCGCTGTTCGATTTCCTGACGAAGCTCTGGCACTACCGCGAGGGCATGGTCTATCTGTCGCCGGCGCCGCTCTATCACTCCGCGCCGCAAGCCGCCGTCAACCTCACGATCCGCATGGGCGGCACCGTCATCATCATGGAGACGTTCGATCCCGAGCGCTATCTCCAGCTCGTCGAGCGGTGGGGCATCACGCACACCCAGCTGGTGCCGACGATGTTCTCGCGCATGCTGAAGCTGCCGGAAGAGGTGCGAAAGCGCTACGACCTGTCCTCGCTCGAGATCGCGATCCATGCCGCGGCGCCCTGCCCGGCTCTCGTCAAGGACGACGTCATCAAATGGTGGGGGCCGATCATCCATGAATATTACGGCGCGACCGAGGGCCTCGGCTTCACCGCCTGCAACAGCGAGGAGTGGCTCGCCCATCGCGGCACCGTCGGCAAGGTGCTGCTGGGCAACCTCCACATTCTCGACGAGAACATGCAGGAATGCCCGACCGGCACGCCCGGCCAGGTATGGTTCAAGACCGCCTCGCCCTTCGAATATTTCAACGATCCGGAGAAGACCAGGGAGGCGCGCTCCGCCGATGGCAGCATGAGCACGGTCGGCGACGTCGGCTATGTCGATGCCGATCGCTTCCTCTACCTCACCGACCGCGCCACCTTCATGATCATCTCGGGCGGCGTGAACATCTATCCGCAGGAATGCGAAAATCTGCTGATCACCCACCCGAAGGTCGCCGATGCCGCCGTGTTCGGCGTGCCCAATCCCGATCTCGGCGAAGAGGTGAAGGCAGTGGTGCAGCCGATGCCGGGCGTGGTGCCGGACGAGGTGCTTGCCGAGGAGCTGATCGCCTTCTGCGGGGCGTCGCTGTCGCGGCAGAAGGTGCCGCGCTCGGTCGATTTCGAGAAGGAACTGCCGCGCCTGCCGACGGGCAAACTGTACAAGCGGTTGCTGCGCGACCGGTACTGGGGGAACAAGAAGTCGCGGATTGCGTGAGGCGCTTCGCGTTGCGTGTAGCGCCGAGATACGCGCGAGCGCGCTCCATCAAACTCGGCGTCGTCCTGGCGAAAGCCAGGAGGTGGATTCACACTCGAAGTGCAACAGTTGAGAGGAGAAGGCCTCTGCCGGGGTTCTGAA
>NZ_LBKA01000162.1:0-15428 GCF_028128955.1 Bradyrhizobium sp. CCBAU 11386 | reverse complement strand
TGCTCCCTGGGGTAATGGGTCCTGGCTTTCGCCAGGACGACATTGAAGGGGCAGTCAGGGCCCTCTCGCCCCCCCGCCATCTTGTTCCCGTATCCAAACCCTATTGTGCTGCGCCTCGTCCGCGGTTTATGAGCTGCGGCAAAGCCGCCATTCATGGAGATTCTATGCCAGCCCCAGGCCAAAGCCCTGAGCGGAGCGCGAAGGCGCTGCTGCTCGAAGGCGTCAATGACAGTGCCGTGGACCTGTTCAGGAGCGCGGGCTTCACCAATGTCGAGCGTTTGACCAAGGCGCTGGACGGCGAGGCGCTGCGCCAGGCGCTCAAGGGCGTGTCGTTGCTCGGCATCCGCTCGCGCACCCAGATTACCGACGACGTGCTGGCGGCCGCCGATCAGCTCCTTGCGGTCGGCTGCTTCAGCGTCGGCACCAACCAGGTCGATCTGCTGGCGGCGCGCAAGCGCGGTATTCCCGTCTTCAACGCGCCGTTCTCCAACACGCGCAGCGTCGCCGAGCTCGTGATCGGCGAGATCGTGATGCTGCTGCGGCAGATTTTTCCACGCTCGGTCTCGGCCCATGACGGCGGCTGGGACAAGTCCGCGACCGGCAGCCGCGAGGTGCGCGGCCGCACCCTCGGCATCATCGGCTACGGCAATATCGGCTCGCAGCTCTCGACCTTGGCCGAGGCCATGGGCATGCGCGTGATCTATTACGACCGCACCGACAAGCTCCGTCACGGCAACACCGAGCCGGTCGAAAAGCTCGAAGAGCTGCTGGCGCAGAGCGACGTCGTCAGCCTGCACGTGCCGGAGACGCCGGAGACCGCCGGCATGATCGGCGAGAAGCAACTGCGGGCGATGAAGCCGGGCTCGTTCCTGATCAACAACAGCCGCGGCACCGTGGTCGATCTCGATGCGCTGGCTCGCGCTTTACGCGACGGTCACATCGCCGGGGCCGCCATCGACGTGTTTCCGGTCGAGCCGTCCTCGAACTCCGATCGTTTCAAGAGCCCGGTGCAGGGCCTCGGCAACGTCATCCTTACCCCGCATATCGGCGGCTCGACCGAGGAGGCGCAGGAGCGCATCGGCGGCGAGGTCGCGCGCAAGCTGGTCGACTATTTCATCACCGGCTCGACCATGGGCGCGGTGAACTTCCCGGAGGTGCAGTTGCACTTGCGTCCCTCCGGCGCGCGTTTCAGCCATGTCCATCGCAACGTGCCAGGCATGCTGCGGCGGCTGAACGAGGTCTTCCTCCAGCGCGACATCAACATCGCCGCGCAATATCTGGAGACCGCCGGCGACCTCGGCTACGTCGTGCTCGACGCCGATCTCGCCGGTCGGGATTCGGCCACGCTGCTCCAGCAGATCCGCGCCCTCGACGGCACGGTCGGCGCAAGGCTGGTATTCGAGCACTAGATCGCCCACGTTCTGGTTGCATTCTATGGCCACCGCTCTCTAAACTGCTGCCATCTTCGGCGCGGTACAAATTGCGTCGAATTTGAGCTTCAGTTGCGTCGGTGCCGCCATGGAACGGGACGCCGTACTGATTGACCTCGCGCTTCAGGGGGGCGGTTCGCACGGCGCCTTCTCCTGGGGCGTGCTCGACCGCCTTCTGGAAGAGGGATGGCTCACGATCGCCGCGATCTCCGGAACCTCCGCAGGCGCGATGAATGCGGCGGTGCTGGCGGATGGCTGGACGGCCGGCGGCGCCGAGGGCGCACGTGATGCGCTCGAACAATACTGGCGCCGCGTCTCCAGGGCCGCGGCCTTCAGTCCGCTCCAACGCTCGCCGCTCGACCGGCTGATGGGGCGCTGGACCCTCGATACGTCGCCCTTCTACATCCTCACCGATCTGATGTCGCGCGTGTTGTCGCCCTACGACCTCAATCCAACCGGCTACAATCCGCTGCGCGCAGTGCTGGCCGAGAGCATCGATTTCGAGCGCCTCATGCGTTCGCCGATCCAGCTGTTCATCACCGCGACGCGGGTCCGCACCGGACGCGGCCGTATCTTCCGCAACGCGGAGATCACGGCGGATGTGCTGCTCGCATCCGCCTGCCTGCCGACCATGTTCCGTGCCATCGAGATCGACGGCGAGCCCTATTGGGACGGCGGCTTCGCCGGCAACCCGACAATCACGCCGCTGGTTCGCGAGAGCGACGCGCACGACACCATCCTCGTCCAGATCAATCCGACCGAGCGGCCGGAGGAACCGCGGACAGCGGCTGAAATCCTCAACAGGCTGAACGAAATCTCGTTCAACTCGCCGCTGATGAAGGAACTGCGCATGATCGCGCTGCTGCGCCAGGCGGCCGACCCCGGCAGCGGCGAGGGCGCGCGCTGGGCGAAGATGCGGACGCACCGGATCAAGAGCGACATGCTGGCGAAGTTCGGCGCGTCCTCGAAACTCAACGCGGAATGGGAATTCGTCTCGATGCTGCGCACCGAAGGGCGCATGGCCGCGGACGCGTTTCTCGCCGAGCATGGTGCCGACATCGGCCGGCAATCGACCGCTGATCTCGATGTCCTCCTGACGGAGTGCTGAGACATGGGTCTTCTCGGCCTCCTCGTCGGGCTCGGCCTGCTTGTCCTGTTTGCCTTTCGCGGTTGGAGCGTGCTTCTGCTCGCGCCGTTCGCGGCACTCGTTGCTGCCCTGTTCGGCGGCGAACCGTTGCTTGCGAACCTGACCCAGGTGTTCATGGTGAACGCGGCGGGATTTCTGGCGCAGTTCTTCCCGATCTTTCTGCTTGGCGCCGTCTTCGGCAAGTTGATGGATGACAGCGGCGCGGTGACGTCGGTCGCCGGCTTCATGGCGGAGCGCCTTGGCGAGCGGCGCGTGATCCTGGCGGTCGTTCTCGCCGGCGCGCTGGTCACCTATGGTGGCGTCAGCCTGTTCGTCGCGTTCTTCGTCATCGTTCCCATGGCCCGTTCGCTGTTTCGCGCGGCTTCGATTCCGCGTCGTTTGATCCCGGCCGCGATCGTGCTGGGAACGTCGACCTTCACGATGTCGGCCCTGCCAGGCACGCCGTCGATCCAGAATGCGATCCCGATGCCGTTCTTCGGGACGACGCCGTTCGCCGCACCGGGCCTCGGCATCATCGCCTCCCTCATCATGCTCGGCGCGGGATTGTGGTGGCTGCTTCGCGCCGAGGCGGCAGCCCGCCGCGCGGGAGAAGGCTATGGCGACGATGCCGACGGCTTGATCGAGCAGGCCGCCGCCGACGAACTCGTGCGCGAGCGCGCAACGACCGCGCGCGAGTTCGATCCGGCTGAACTACAACACGGTCATCGCAGCGACCGGCCTTCGCCCGTGCTGAACGCCATCGCGCCGCTGGTCGTCGTCGTCATCGTGAATCTGGTGATGTCGCTCGTGGTGCTGCCGCGGCTCGATGTCAGCTATCTCGCCGAGCAGCGCTTTGGCGAAACGTCGCTCGCGGCCGTCGCGGGCGTGTGGTCGGTCGCGGTGGCGCTGGCGGCGGCCATCGTCACGACCATCGCGCTGAACCGGGCCCGCCTGCCGGCGCTTCGCCGGACCATGGACGCCGGGGCCAATGCGTCGGTCCTGCCTGCGTTCAGCGTCGCCAGCCTCGTCGGATTCGGTGCAGTCGTCGCCTCGCTGCCGGCGTTCACGATCGTGCGCGACTGGGTGCTGGCGATCGAGGGCGGACCGCTGGTCTCGCTTGCGGTCGCGACCAACGTCCTGGCGGCGCTGACCGGTTCGGCCTCCGGCGGCCTGACCATCGCGCTCGATGCGCTCGGCCCCACCTATGTCGAGCTCGCCGCACGCACCGGAATCGACCTCTCGCTGATGCATCGAGTCGCGGTGATCGGCTCGGGGACGCTTGACATCCTGCCGCACAACGGCGCGGTGGTCAGCCTGCTCGCGATCTGTGGCCTGACGCATCGCGACAGCTATTTCGACATCGTCATGGTGGGCATCGTGACCTCGCTCCTGGCGCTGGTGGCCGTGATCGCCCTGGGCAGTGTGCTGGGATCGTTCTGAGCTGAACTTCGGTGTGAACGATTGACGGGCGGACGAAGGTTGCATTCAATGCGGCCAACTGTCAGGTTGAGCGAGAACAGAAAAAGCCGGGTGGAAACGATGACGCGAAAGAGAGCGAAGCTCTGTGCATGGCTCGTGGGCACGGCGGCCGCAATGGGCGCGAGCAGCGCGTCGGCGGTGACGCTGGCGGAGGATGCCGACACGGTCTGCAAGGGTCTCGTCGGCGGCGCTGATGCCGTGAAGATCGATTCCGCGACGTTGCAGGCGCCGTCGCAACTCGCCATTGCCGAGCGCGGCCCGACACCATCGGGGCGCATCACGCCCGCCAACCCCGGCTTCTGCAAGGTGCTCGGCCACATCGATCCTGTCGATCCCAAGGCGCCGCCGATCAAATTCCAGGTCAACCTTCCCGTCGAATGGAACGGGCGGTCGGTGCAATATGGTGGCGGCGGCTTCAACGGCGTGCTGATCACCGGCCTTTCGCTGCCGCCGGCCTATCCGTTCGACAAGCCGTCGCCGCTCGCGCGCGGCTTCGTCACCTACGGCACCGATTCCGGCCACGAGTCCAAGCCGGGCGAGCCGCCGCAGGTGTTCGCGCTCAACGACGAAGCTTTCGAGAACTTTGCCCATCGCGCCTACAAGAAGGTTCGCGACGTTGCCGTCGCGCTGATGCAGCGCGCCTACGGCAAGAAGCCGGAGAAGATGTACTTCATGGGTTCGTCCGAGGGCGGCCGCGAAGGCCTCACCATGGCGCAGCGTTACCCCGACGATTTCGACGGCATTTTCGCGCGCGTGCCCGTCATCAACTGGGTCGGCCTGCAGCATGCCGGCACGCGTTCGGGCCTCGTCACCATGGGTGACGGCTGGATCAACCCGGCGCAAGTGAAGCTGGTCGGCGATGCCGTGCGGGCGGCTTGCGACAAGGCCGACGGCTCCGACGATGCGCTGGTGCAGGATCCCGTATCTTGCAAGGCGGCATTCAAGGTCGAGACGCTGCGCTGCGCCAGCGGCCAGAGCGGAGATCAGTGTTTGACCGATGCGCAGATCAAGGCGATCGACACGCTGCATGCAACCTACAAATTCCCGTTCGCGCTCGCCAACGGCCTGGATGATTATCCGGGCTGGGGCGTGTCGGGTGAGGACACGCCGGCGATCGGCCCGACCGGCGGCTGGATCGCTTGGTGGCTCGGCACCGCGCCGCCGGCGCAGCCGCCTGCGCCCAACAACGGCATCGCCTGGGTCTACGGCGCCGGCGGCATCAAATATGTGTTCGCGCGAGATCCCAAGCTCGACGTCACCACTTACAAGCCAGAGGAGCACAAGGCGCGGCTGATCGAGGTCTCCAACCTGATGGATTCGACCGACCCTGATCTCAGTCGCTTCCGCGCCCGCGGCGGCCGGCTGATCATGCTCGAGCACATGGCCGACTACGCGCAGAGCCCCTATGCCGGCATCCGCTATTTCGAAAGCGTCGAGCGCAAGCTCGGCAAGGCCGAGACCGCGGAGTTTGCGCGGCTCTACACCGCGCCCGGCGTCGATCATGTCGGTTCCGGCGCGCCCGCCAATGTCGACATGCTGAGCGCGCTGGTCGACTGGGTCGAGAAGGGCAAGGCGCCCGGCGACCTGGAGGTTACCGAGCAGAAGGTCGAGGCGCCGTCGTTTGCGGTGTTGCGCGCGATGCCGCTATGTCGCTGGCCGGCCTGGCCGCGTTACAAGGCGGGTGCGGTGACGGAGGCGTCGAGCTTTAGCTGCGCGCAGTGAGATCAGCGCAAATACCGCGAGGCCTCTGCGCCTAGGCGGCCTCGCGTCGATGCCTGGGGTCAGGTCGCCTTGACCTCGATCTTCTTGGCGGGCTTCTGCGCTTCCGCCGTCTTCGGCAGCGTCACCTTGAGCACGCCGTTTCTGAACGACGCTTCGATCTTGTCGGCTTCGACATCCTTGGGGAGGCCGAAGTGGCGTTCAAAGGAACCATAGCGTCGCTCGGAGACGTAATAGTCCTTCTGCTTCTCCTCCCTCTCGAATTTCTTCTCGCCCTTGATGGTGAGCCCGTCATTGGCGACGTTCACCTCGATGTCCTTCTCGTCCATTCCGGGCAATTCGGCCGTGATCTCATAGGCCTTGTCGCTTTCGGTGATATCGACGGCCGGTGTGCTCACGAGCTTCTGTGCCAAATTGCGCTCGAAGCCGGCGAGTGAACGGAATGGGCGGCGCCAGAAATCGTCAGGGCCGAAATCCTCGAACAGCCGATCGACTTCCTTGCGGAGCGCCTCGAACGGTCGCCACGTTTCGCCGCCAAATGCGGGTTCGTTGGTTTTCTTGGTGACGGGGAGCCTGGTTTCGTTTGCCATGATCTCTCTCCTTCAGAGATTAGAGCTCGTTCAATGCGCCAAACCTCCATCGGTGCCCACAGCCTGTCCTTGATTTGTCTCAAATTCGGAAGCGCGGCCGCAGTGGCGAGGATGCGTGCTCGGGTATGCAGACATCGGTAAGTATTGCGGACCGTTTTTCGGCGACTGACTCGCATTGATTTGAGTTAACCTCGCCGGCACACAAGAGTTTGAATGTTCGGCTGGCAACCCCGGAGCATCGATATGAGGCTGCTGAACATCCCTCACAACGCGCTCGTTTTTGTTGGCGACGGCCGCAAGGCCCTGTTCCTGCGCAACGACGGCAATCCATTGCATCCAAGCCTGAAGATGGAGCAAGTGCACGAGGTCGAGAATCCGCCCACGCGTGAGCAGGGCACCGATCGTCCGGGCCGCTTGAATAGCCCAATGGGACAGAGGAACGCGGTCGAGACCGTCGACTGGCACAATCTCGAGCAGCATCGCTTCGCGCGGCGCGTGGCAGGCGCAATGGAACAGCTCGTTCGCGCGCGCGACGTGAAGGCGCTTGTCGTCGTAGCACCCCCGCGAACGCTGGCCGA
The DNA here is from genome assembly GCF_028128955.1 of Bradyrhizobium sp. CCBAU 11386. Lineage (NCBI taxonomy): Bacteria > Pseudomonadati > Pseudomonadota > Alphaproteobacteria > Hyphomicrobiales > Nitrobacteraceae > Bradyrhizobium > Bradyrhizobium sp. CCBAU 11386. The sequence continues at coordinate 8,506 of NZ_LBKA01000162.1, read as the reverse complement.
TCTGCGCGAAGCCTTTCATGCCGACGTCAAGGCGCGCATCATCGCCGAGGTTCACAAGGATCTCACCAGGCATCCGATCGACGAGATCGCGCAGCATCTGACGGCAGAGCACTGAGGACGTCAACGGAACGGCCTAATGCGCCGGCCCACCCGCCGCCTTCACCCTTCGCGTCAGCAGCACCGCGATCGCGGCGAGCACCAGCACGACGCCGATCACCGCAAAGGTGTCGGAATAGCCCATCACCAACGCCTGGCGCTTCACCGTCTTGCCGAGCGCGATGATGGCCTGCTCGCGCGCGGCATGGGGGTCGGGCACGCCGTGCGCGATGAAGTAGTCCGTCATCTGCGCGATGCGGGTGCGGACCTCCTCGCGGCCGAGCGTGACCGACTGGCCGATGATGTTGGAGTGGAACTGCTCGCGCTTGGTGATGATGGTGGCAAGCGTCGCCGTGCCGATCGCGCCGCCGAGGTTGCGGAACATGTTGCTGATGCCGGAGGCCGCAGCCGCATCCTGCGGCGCGATGCCGCCTGACAGCACCGAGGTCAGCGGCGTCAGCACCATGGCCTGTCCCACGGCGCGCACGATGTTCGGAATCCAGAGCTGGTCGCCGGCATAGTCCGGTGACATCGCCGTGTTCATGAAGCAGCTATAGGCGAAGATCAGAAGGCCGGTGATCGCGATGTAGCGCGAGTCGAAGCGCTGCATCAGCTTCGGGATCAGCGGGATCAGCACGAGCTGCGGCAGGCCGGTCCAGGCCAGCACATTGCCGATCTGCTCGGCATTGTAGCCCTGCGCCTGGCCGAGATAGGCCGGCAGGATGTAGACCGAGCCGAACAGCGCGAAGCCGACCATGGTCATCGCGACCGTGCCGAAGCCGAAATTGCGCTGCGTGAGGAGGCGCAGCCGGATCAGCGGTTTCTCGATTGTGAGCTCGATCGCGACGAACAGCGTCAGGCTGACGGCCGCGATCACCGCGAGCTTGACGATGAAGGGCGAGGAGAACCAGTCGTCCTTGTTGCCTTCCTCCAGCACCGCCTGCAGCGCCGACAGTCCGATCGCCATGGTGACGATACCGGCCCAGTCACCCTCCTTCAGGAGGCCCAGCTGCATCTTCTGTCGCTCCAGCGTCAGATAGAGCGCGGCCACCATCACGGCGGTCGGGATCACGTTGACGAAAAAGATCGTGCGCCAGCCATAGGTCTCCGTGAGATAGCCGCCGATGGTCGGACCGATCGCCGGGGCAAAGGTGACCGACAGCGCAAAGATCGCGAGCCCGACCGGCTGCTGCGGCTTCGGCAGCTTGGTCAGCACCAGCGTGAACGCCATCGGGATCAGCACGCCGCCGGCAAAGCCCTGCAGGCCGCGCATCGCAATCATCGACGGCAGGTCATGGGTGAAGGCGCAGGCGACCGAGAACGCGGCGAACAGCGCCGCGCTCGCCAGCATGTAGCGGCGGAACGAGAACACGCGGCTCAAATAGTCGGTCAGCGGGATCACGATGATCTCGCCGATCAGATACGACGTCGAGATCCAGGAGCCGTTGTCCGCGCCGGTGCCGATGCCGCCCTCGATGTTGAGCAGCGAGGCGTTGGTGATCTGGATGTTCAGGATCGCCATGAACGAGCCGATCATGGCGGCGAGCACGGCAATCCAGGTCGCGGCGCTGGCGCGGTTCGGATCGGCGATTATGCGTTCAGGCGTCGCGGCCGGTGTTGCTTGCGTCGAAATTGAAAGGCTGTTTGACATGGCACGACCCTCCGGAGACGAGCTTCGCTTTGGGCGCCACGACCGCATTCGCGGCCGGCGCGGTCGAACGTGTTGCAATGGTCGGGATCACGGACATGCCGGGCCGCAGCGCAATCGCGGGGCCATGCGCGGCATCGAGCGCGATCTTGACGGGGATGCGCTGCACCACCTTGGTGAAATTGCCGGTGGCGTTGTCGGGCGGCAGCAGCGCGAATTCCTGGCCGCTGGCCGGTGCGATGGAATCGACGCGGCCGTGCACGATTTGGCCCGGGAACATGTCGACCTCGATGTCGACGGCCTGTCCCGCCTGCACGTGGGTGAGCTGCGTCTCCTTGAAATTGGCGACGACATAGGCGCCATCAGTCGGCACGATCGACATCAGCTGCGTGCCGGCCTGCACGAACTGGCCGACGCGCAAGGAGCGGTTGCCGACGACGCCGTCGATCGGCGAGACGATCGTGGTGTAGCCGAGGTTGAGCTCGGCCTGCTGCCGGATCGCCGCGGCGCGCGCGGCGGCGGCCTTGACCTGAACGATCTCGGCCTTGAGCAGATCGACCTGCTTCTGTGCGGAGATGAGGTTGGCGTTGTCGCGCGCGATCGCGGCGTCCGCGCCGGCGTCGCGCGCCTGCGCCTGCTGCGCATTCTGCACGCTGCCATAACCGGTTGCGGCAAGGTTGGTGTAGCGCGTGTTCTCCTGGCTTGCGAACGTCTTCGCGGCCGTATCGACATCGATGGTCGCCTTGGCCGCCGCGATCACAGCCTGCTGGACCTCGAGCTGCGCCTCCTTGCTTGCCACCGTGGCACTTGCGGCGGCGACATCGGCCCTGGCCTGGTCGAGCGCGACGCGGAAGTCGCGGTCGTCGATCCGGGCCAGCACCTGGCCGGCCTTCACATGCTCGTTATCGGCGACCAGAACCTGGTTGAGATAGCCGCTGACCTTCGGCGCGATCGTGGTGTTCTCCGCCTTCACATAGGCGTCATCGGTGGAGACGAGGTACCGGCCGACGGTCCAGTAGTCGTAGCCGTACCAGCTCGCGCCAGCCAGCGCGACGATCGCGGCGCCCATCAGCAACATTTTGCGAAGATTGAGTTTTTGGCGGCCGACGCGGGTCGGCGTGGCGGGCAGGACGCCCTCCAGCGCGGTTGCCGGAAGGGCGGTCTGGGCGGCGGCAGTCGGGGTGGTGTGGACGGTCATGGCCGGGTCCCCTGAATTAGGAAACTTGATAATTTCCAAAATGAGACTAGCTTCGGAATTGTCAATGGAATGACAGGCATCATGTAAAGACATGGCTCGAGTAAAATCGTCAGACGCAAGATCGTCCGGGGAGTGCCGCCCGCGTGGACGGCCGCAACTGCGCAGCGACGAGGAGACGAAGCAGATCGTCCTCGACGTTGCGCGGCAGGCCTTTGCCGGTGACGGCTATGCGGCGACCAGCACCGAGGAACTGGCGCGCCGCGCCGGCATCTCGACCAAGACGCTCTATCGTCTGTTCCCCGGTAAGGCCGCGCTGTTCGAGGCGATGTGCGCCGACAGGCTCGAGCGGCTGCTTTCCGCGGTCGATCTCCAGACCAGCGACGAGGTCGACATCGAAAAGGGCCTGCGTGCCGCGCTGCTGGCCTGTGCGGATCTTGCGCTCGATCCGGAGGTCGTGGCGTTGCAGCGCATGGTGCTGCAGGAGTCAGCCGCATTCCCGGAACTCGCCGCGAATTTCTACAAGAACGGCATCTCCCGCACCGTCACGGCGCTCGCGGGCTGGCTGCGCGCCCAGGTGAAGAAGAAGCGCATCGCACTCGATGACGTCGACGAGGCCGCCGGCATGCTGATCGGCATGGTCGCATCGGCGCCGCAGCGTGCGGCGATCTATGGCGGGGTGGCGTTGCCGTCACGCAAGGACATCGAGCGCCGCGTCAAGACCTGCGCGGCGCTGTTTCTGGACGGCTGTCGCGCTGCCTAGGCCCGGCAGCCGCCCTTTGACAATCCGGTCGGTCTCGGCTATCTATTTCGCATGCGAAATAATGACGCCGCAGCGAGGCATCACCGGCTGATCTACCTGCTCAACGTCGCACAACGTCGGCTGCAGCGCTGGATGGCCGCGCAGCCCGAGAACGAGGTGACGCCGGCGCAGGCGGGGCTGTTGTTCATCCTCGGCAAGCAGGACGGCGTCCTGATGGGAGAGGCAGGCGCGGCGCTCGATATGGGGCCGGCCGGCATTTCCGGGCTCGTCGACCGCACCGCAGCCGCAAGGCTGATCGAGCGGCGAGCCGATCGCGAGGACGGACGCGCCTGGCGCGTGTGGCTGACGCCGAAGGGACGTGCCGCGCTGGCCCAGGCGAAAACCTCGGCCGCGGAGATCAACGCGGCGCTGACGGAGGGATTCACCAGCGCGGAGATCGACATCGTCGCGCGCTGGCTGACGAGCATTCAGGACAAGTTTCCAAGAGACCCTGCAAGAGATCCAGAGGAATAAGAGGAGAGCCCGATGACCGAGCATGTCCGGATCGAGAACAACGGTGGAATTCTGACGCTCACGCTGGCGCGCCCCGACAAGAAGAACGCGCTGACAGACGCGATGTACGGCAAGCTCGCCGATGCCATCGAATCCGCCGAGTTCGATCCGTCCGCCCGCGTGATCCTGATCCGCGGCGAGGGCGACATGTTCACTGCCGGCAACGATGTCGGCGAGTTCGCAGCCGTCGCGAGCGGAAAGTCGGAAGGAAGCCGTAACGTCATACGCTTCATCCAGTCGCTGGCGCGCTGCACGCGGCCGCTGGTTGCGGCCGTGCAGGGCCGCGCCGTCGGCGTCGGCACCACGATGCTGCTGCACTGCGACCTCGTCGTGCTCGCCGACAACGCGCAATTGTCCACGCCCTTCGTCAGCCTCGCGCTGGTGCCGGAGGCCGCCTCCAGCCTGCTGATGCCGGCGCGCATCGGCTATGCGCGCGCCTACGAAATGTTCGCACTCGGCGAGACGGTGCCGGCGAAGGCCGCGCTGGAATGGGGGCTCGCCAACCGCGTTGTGCCGCTCGACAAGCTGGATGCCGAGGCGCTTGCGCTGGCTCAGCGTCTGGCCCGCCAGCCGGCCGGCGCCCTCACCGCGACCAAGAAGCTGATGCGCAATGGCGAGGCGCTGGTCGCGCAGATGAACGCGGAGGGCGAACAGTTCGCGCAGCGCCTGCGCACCGCCGAGGCGCGAGAGGCGTTCACGGCCTTTGCCGAGCGTCGCCCGCCGGATTTCACCAAGGTTGCGTAAGGGAGCCCTGGCGCCGGGAGGCACGGCAGGCGGGAAAGCAGGTATTTGACTACAACCTTAACGAAACATTGGCATGTCGCGATGCAAGGTGGCCATTCGTGTAGACTAGGCCCCTTGACCCCATGGCAATTTTTAAGAAATCGGTGAGCTCGCTTCTCCTGACCTTGATGGCCCTGCTCGCGGCCGGCGCACTGGCGAGCACGGCGATCCAGATGGTCGGGGCCTTCGGCCGCTACAGCGACAGTCTCGAAACCGCGCGGCTTGCCGCCGCCGACAAGACGATCTTCCACGGCGTGCTGTCGCTGCGCAACAACCGCGGCGATGCCCAGAGCGCGCTGCTCGGCGAGGACGAGCCGCGCGCCAAGTTAGGGGCTGCCGAGAAGGCCGAGCAGGCCGGCTATGAATCCATTGGCGTGGCGCTCTCCACGATCGAATTCGACCGGCGCGACGAGATCGCGAATACGCTGAAGCAGCGCTGGAACGAAGCCGCACCGCAGTTCGAGTTGTTCTACGACGAGGCCAAGCGTCCGCGGGCCGAGCGCAAGGTGGAGCGCACCAATGCCTGGTACGATGCCGTCACCAAGGTCATCGACACCGCCAATCTGGCGTCGACCGCGGTGTCGAATCGCGCCTGGATGAACGATCCCTTCATCGCCCGCATGATCCAGGTCCGCCGCTTCGCCTGGCAGGTGCGCGATCGCTACGGCATCCAGTGTTCGACCTTGCGCCCGAACGTCAATGCCAGCAAGCCGCTCGACGAGACCCAGAAGCAGACCATTGCGGGCTGGAACGGCTCCATCGCCGCCGGCTGGGCCGGCATGGGCGAATTGCTCGCCGCACCTGATGTCGCCGCCGAGATGGTCACGGCCGCGAAGGATGCGCGCGCCAAGACCGACGGCGTCCTCAAGCAGATCGGAGAGCTCACCAGGAATTTTGACGGCAGCGGCAAGCCCGCGATGCCCGCCTCGGAATGGAATGTGCTGTGTCAGTCGCCGTTCGCGTCCATCGTCGCGGTCGCGAACAAGGCGCTGGACCAGTCGATCGCGCGCGCGGAGACGGTTCAGGAGAAGGCGCTGACCAATCTCGTGGTGCAGTCGCTCGCCTTCCTCGTGGCGCTCGCCGTGACCATGGCCGGCGTCTATGTGGTGCGCAATCGCCTCATGCGCCCGGTGCGCGCCATTCTGGATGCCATCGCCCGCATCGGCGCGCGCGATTATGCGACGCCGGTTCCGCAATCCCGATATCCCGACGAGTTCGGCACCATGGCGGCCGCGCTCGAAAGCCTGCGCGAGAGCGCCGCGACCGCGGAGCGTCTCGGTCAGGAACGTGAATCGCAGCAGGCGCTCCAGCTTGCCCGCTCCGGCACTGTCGATGCCGCCTGCCGCAGCTTTGACGACACCGTGCAGGCCGTCATCCACAGCGTTGCCGCGTCGGCGAGGGAGCTCGACGCGACGGCGACCGATGTCCGTACGCTGGTCTCGGAATCCAGCAGCCAGACCGCGGCGGTCGCCTCCTCCGCCGAGCAGGCCACCAACAATCTCGAGACCATCGCGGCCGCGACCGAGGAGCTCTCCGCGTCCGTCGGCGAGATTTCGGCGCAGGTGCAGTCGAGCGCGCGCGAGGCCCGCGAGGCCGTCTCGCAGGCCGAGCGGACCAACGCCACGGTCGAGATCCTCGACCAGACTGCAAGCCGTATCGGCGAGGTCGTCAAGATGATCAACGCCATCGCCGGCCAGACCAACCTCCTGGCGCTGAACGCCACCATCGAGGCCGCGCGCGCGGGCGAGGCCGGCCGCGGCTTCGCCGTGGTCGCCGGCGAGGTCAAGAGTCTCGCCGCGCAGACCGCGACGGCCACCGAAGAGATCTCCCGCCAGGTCGAGGAGATCCAGGGCGCGACGGGGCAGGCCGTGACCGCCATCCGCTCCATCGGCGGCGCCATCAGCGGCATCGACGAGAAGATGACGGCAATCGCGGCCGCCGTCGAACAGCAGCGGGCGGCCACCACCGAGATCTCGCGCAACTTCCAGCAGGCGGCGCAAGGCACCCGCGAGGTCACCGACACCATCGGCAGTGTTGCCAAGCTCAATCAGGAAACCGGCAACGCCGGCACGGTGCTGTCGGACTCCGTGAAGAAGATGTCGGCAGACGCCGACCGTCTCCGCGTCGCGGTCGAAGGTTTCCTCGGCGCGGTGAAGACCGCGTAACTTTCACATCCCTGTTCCAGGGGAACGCGGATCGGCATTGCCGCCGATCCGCGCCCCGGCTACATCTGTCGTGCCGCGCGAGCGCGGCGGTAGATGAGCGAGAATATAAGGGATGGAGAGTTCGATGCCGGTCACGCCACACCACAAGGCCCAGCGCCCCTATCGCGGGGTGTTCCCGGTCGCGCCCACCATCTTCGACGAGCGCGGCGAACTCGACCTCGAGGGCCAGCGCCGCTGCATCGATTTCATGATCGACGCCGGCTCGCACGGCATCTGCATCCTCGCCAATTTCTCCGAGCAGTTCGTGCTCACCGATGCGGAACGGGAAACCGTGATGCACGCGGTGTTGGAGCAGGTCGCCGGGCGGGTTCCCGTGATTGTCACCACGACCCATTTCAGCTCGGCCGTCTGTGCGGCGCGCAGCAAGCAGGCCGAAGCGGCCGGTGCCGCCATGGTGATGGTCATGCCGCCCTATCACGGCGCGACCTTCCGGGTTCCCGAGAAAGGTATCGTCGAATTCTTCAGGGTGCTCTCGGGCGCGATCAACATTCCCATCATGATCCAGGACGCGCCGGTGGCGGGCACGCCGCTGTCGGTCGAGCTGCTCACCCGGCTGTCGCGCGACTTCTCCAACATCCGCTATTTCAAGATCGAGGTGCCGGGCGCCGCTGCAAAGCTCCGCGGCCTGATCGAGGCGGGCGGCAAGGATATCGAAGGCCCCTGGGACGGCGAGGAGGCGATCACGCTGCTGGCCGATCTCGACGCCGGCGCCACCGGCGCCATGACCGGCGGCGGCTATCCCGACGGCATCCGCCAGATCATCGATCCCTATTTCGCCGGCAAGCGCGAGGAAGCGAAAGCCGCCTATGAGCGCTGGCTGCCGCTGATCAATTACGAGAACCGCCAATGCGGCCTGATCGCCTGCAAGGTCATGATGCAGGCCGGCGGCGTGATCAAATCGGACACCGTGCGCCATCCGCTCCAGCCGCTGCATCCCGCGACGCGCGCGGGCCTGCTGGAGCTGGCCAAGGAGCGCGATGCGCTGGCGCTGCGGTGGGGGAAGTAGCGCGGCCACTTGCTCCACCGTCGTCATTGCGAGGCGCGAAGCGACGAAGCAATCCAGAATGTGTCTGCGGTGACAGTCTGGATTGCTTCGCTCCGCTCGCAATGACGGAGTTTGTTGGAGCAATCTCCTTCCCCAACGTCGTCCCGGACAAGCGAAGCGCAGATCTACCGTCTTGTCTGTCAAGGGGGCCGATCGGCTGTAAGTGTGCGGCATTGTGCTCGGCAGTCAAGGCGGCTGC
>NZ_LBKA01000161.1:0-14211 GCF_028128955.1 Bradyrhizobium sp. CCBAU 11386 | reverse complement strand
CGATCAGGGTACTCGGCTCGCCGCTACAGAGCTTCGCTGAGGCCAAGGACGCCTGCAACAGTATGCTCAATTACCTGAGAGACTGAACGGATTCCTGGTCGCTGGAAATGGGAGCATCTTAAAGATGCTGCAGTCGCGCCGGGTGCTACCCAAGATGTTCACCGGGTCGGGACGTACTTTGCAGCGATTGAGATCATCGCGGCGGATTTGTGCGGGCGCTACACGTTCTATATCCGTCGGACCAGCGTGCTTCCAAATCGAGCTCATGTGGATGATCTTGAAGATCATCTGCCGTCCCTCACGCCCGTCGGAGCAAACATGTTCGTCAAAGGCTCGACAGATTTGTTCACGTTTCCCAATCCGGTAGCTAAGCCGTACCTCAAGATCGTGATCCACAAGACGCCCCTAGCGAACGGCTGGGCCACCTGCCGGATCTATCCACGAAATGATCACCACGATCCGTACACGGTTGCGAGCCAGAACAGCTTGATGACAAGGGCGGGACAGGTCGTAACGCCGTAGTCCCAATGACTTCACTGATTTTGCCGTCCTGCCACGCCTGTTTGCGGCGGCCCCCGTAGTTATGCTGCCAGATCTCGCCGAAGCGACCGGCCGGGGAGCGGGCTTGGGCCTTGACGGGCAGCGACCAGAGCCGCGCTCTGGAGCTATCCGGCTGGCATAGCCCTTTTTCGTCAACGATTCAGCCTGCGCGTTATTTCTTTCGACTATTCGTGCCGACCGGGTAGGACTAACCTACGAGAGTGGCTAGACGATCATTGATACCGGCTACTGCCTAACCCGGCGCGCCCCTGCTCCAACCTGAATACGGAGTACAGACAAATGCAAAATGCTAAGACGGCACAATTTGAGCAAGAGGTACTTAACTCGCTTCAGTCCATGGAGCTCGAGCTGGCGCTCCGGGGCAGCATGAACGCGCTACCTGAACAGCCAGTCGACACGAACCCGGAGAGAGCCGAACAGCAATCTGCGTTGAACGAGGCTGTGTCTCTCGTAAAGAGACGAGATGTGCTGGAGAGGATTTGCTCCGGCCTTCAGTCCGTCGCAGGCGACGCGCAAGCTCTCGCCAAATGGATTACGCCGGTTCTCCTTCCGATGGCGATTGCAGGCACTGTCCCCATGAGTCCGCTAGTCTTTGCGGGCGTCGCGGTACTCTTCTTCCGGGTAGGCGTGGCGACGCTCTGCAAAGAGTGCGTTCCAGCCAAGGACAAAAACGACTGATCTGCCCGGGACCGGAAAAAAAGCGATGACGCCACAACAGCTCCTAGCCGAGCTGCAGAAAACGACCGAGTTGCTGGACTGGATACTGAAGCTCGTGCCGCTCTGCGGCGGTGGGTCAAATCTATTGTGGGCGCCGGCGGATCTGGAAGCACAATTCAAGGTCCTAGGCATTGCGGGTGGGACGTTTATCGATCGCTACTCCTCGTTTCTGAAGCGAACACAACGCCTTCGAGGACTTGATTTCGAAGTCTCCGGCTCTCCGCCAAACCTGCCGAGCGGACGCGGGGATCGCGTCCGGAACCGTCAACGATGCAGAATTCAACGGACACGTCTACTCCTCCAGGTCATCACAAGGACTCGGCTACGTGATCGCGTTGCCGATGGGGGCCATGCCATTAATCTCGAGCGGTGCCGAAATGCTCATGCTGCTCGCGGACACAAGTCTATGCGAGACGCTCGGAAACGCATTGACCAAAAAGGGGCTTGGAAAGGATTCAGAGCCGTGGCTGCTGCGGCTAAGGCGTCGGCTGGTCCGCTTCTCCAGCCGGCCCTACCTCGCCAAGCGGTTTTCTAAACAGATCGGCTGGCAGTTCGGAATGATGATCCACCGGTACGCTCACCTCGGAACAGCTGACACGCCGGACGTGATCAGGGAACTTGGAGCAATTCCACTTGTCACCGACGTCCGGCGTTGGGGGCACCCACTTGAGGCTGGGAGCAACCTTAGATTTTTCGCGATCCAGTTCCTTCTCCTGCATGAGTGCGGGCATGTGGCGGCTGGAGACCTGTCCACAACAGATACAAGTCACTTCGAGATGGAATTCGCTGCTGATGGTTTCGCGTTTCGGGAATTGATCGGCACTGCCGATGGAGATGATGTGGCTATATCGGGCACTCTGGGGGCGTGGCTGATCCTGACGTTGGCTGCATGGATTGAGGATCTGTCCCAAGAGACCGCGCCTCGATCACATCCACCGGCAAGGGAACGCCTCGAACGTCTCCGCGCCTACTTGCGGTCTCGAGAGCAGGAACAGCCGTCGATGACGCGCGCCCTGGAAGTTTTCGACGCCATGGCGAGTATGCAGAAACGGCTTTTTGAGGAAGCGAAGTCAGCTGGCGTCCTCACCATGGAGTCTCCGCTGTCGCGGTTTCTAAGCATGTGCGCACAGACCGGCCGGCATGAGATGTTCTACGACCAGCTGCCGCGATGGCTACTATTTGGCGCGCCTTCGCGCCTCTGCCGGGAGTTGGCCCGCCTGCGCGTCTGCATGGAGCGAAGGATTGAGAGCGATCAGCAGGATGGCCGCGCAAAAGAGCAGTTGGGGCTAATAAACTGGGTGTTCGATGCGGCTCTGGCCGCGCCGAGCAACTTCTTGTCCAGAAAACTTCAGGCCTTTTATGCGAGAGCGCGAGCGGCGACCGATAGTTGACTGTCTGCTTTTCGGCGCTCGTCGGGATGCTCGATACCTGATACCGGAGGACGCCTGCGTTCAACGCGCGGCTGGCGCTCTACTTCCAGCCTTCTCGATCACGTCGCAGTGGCGGTGCTGTTTGGATGATACCGCCTCCTGACTTCGAAATCGCGGTTGAGGTCGAGGACGTCAAAAGCAACGCGGTCGGTGCGGCCTGCGTAACAGCCGCGAACGACCCCACGTCTTAAAGAACTCACGCTCTTGTCCGGCCTTTGACGCTGCAGCACCGAAGCGTTCGAGCAACAGTCTCAGAGCACTTTGCTCCAGCGCACGATTGCTAATTTGCGTCGCCTGCACGATTCAGGCCTGCTCTCTCCAAGCCAAACAGAATATAGAGGGAGGGTGAGGATGATCGTACGGCGGGGGTCACTGTTGCGTTGCTGCTGATTGCCCTAGGATCCGAAGCCTTCGCTTCTGGGCCGTGTTCGAGCACAAGGCATGGGGTTGCTCGGCCACCGAGGTGGAACGGCGCCACCATGGATTCGCGGGAGCCCAACTCGGATCCCTGTTGAACGGTGCCGGCTTCTTTCACCATGCGCACAGGGCCGACGACTGTCACGCCTCATCAAGATCCTGACTACCATCCGCAGGCGCGCCGGCGCTTGCGGTGCTGCTAGAGCAAGCCCGAAAGAGAACGGTAAGGCTGTGGGCCGAGCAGTCGCCGCTCGATCTGAAGGATGTCCTGAAACGTCGCGGCTACAGATGGAGCGACGGCAGCCCAGATCCTGGTACATCGACGCCGGCGAGGCGGCTGTGAACGACGAGATCGCTTTCCTCAAGGCGGAGATCTACCTGCGCGAGATCGCCCTCGCCTGCAGACGTTGACCGCCTTTATCCGTTTTTCACCGTGGGCATAGAAACGTGCCCCGGTACTCACCGGGGCCGCGGCACGGTGGTCATGCGGCGGGACCCGCAACCAAGGCGGCGAAGTCGTTCAGGCTGATCGCGGGCGAGCGAGCGAGCGCCGATCGCACCCATATGAGTTTTAGGCCATACTCTAAAATATTATGTAAAACTAATATCCTTTCGATATTGCGTAAAAATCATATTCGGCCTATATGTCTTAAATCTCATACGGGATGACGGCATGATTTTGAAGACAATCAGTGACTTAGGACTGGCCGTCCGGGAAGCCCGCCGTCGGCGGAAGCTGACCCAGAAGCAACTCGCCCAGACGCTGGGGACCACCCAAGAGTGGATCTCGCAGTTCGAGACCGGCCGCCTGGAGAATCCGAGCCTCGGAACGGTGCTAAAGGCCTTCGCCGCGCTGGGGATCGACCTGAACATCGACAGTGTGCCGGGATCTCTACCGAACAACGACTTGGATACCGGTGATCTGGCGCTCGACGAGCCGAGCTTTCTCAAGGGACGGCGGCGATGAGCAAATTCATGAACGTCCTGATGGGCGGCGTCCCGATCGGCCGTCTCGAGCAGATGGATACCGGCGTCCTGGCCATCGAGTACGCCGATGGTTGGCTCGCGGCCGACAGGGTTTCAAATTCCGCTTTCGATGTCCCTGCCTCTCGCTGCCAAGAAGCACTCCGGCGCGAAGGTGGCCAACTATCTCTGGAATCTGCTTCCGGACAGCGACCAGACCCTGCAGAAATGGGGACAGATCTACGGCGTGTCGCCGAACAGCGCGTTCGCTCTGCTGTCGAAGGTCGGAGAGGATTGCGCCGGCGCGATCCAGATCGTCACCGACGAGTGGATGGCCGCCAATGCGGATTCGCCCGGGGAGGTTCAGTGGATCGACGAGGCGGAGGTCGCGAACCGCCTCAAGCGCCTGCGCGAGGAGAGGACCTGGACGGGACGTCGCGACGGCGACCGGGGGCATTTCAGTCTCGCCGGCGCGCAGCCGAAGATGGCCTTACTGTTCGACGGAAAGCGGTGGGGCGTACCGGGCGGCCGCCGGGCGACCACGCACATCCTCAAGCCGCCGATGCCTCACCTGCGAGGCACGACCGAGAACGAGTACGCGTGCCTGCGTCTCGCGAACCACCTCGGAATCACGGCGGCCGAAGCTAAGGTCGGGAAGTTTGGCCAAGAGGTCGCGATCGTCGTCACCCGGTACGACCGCGAGATCGACAAGGACGGCGTCGTCAGACGATTCCACCAGGAAGACATGTGCCAAGCGCTCGGCGTGCATCCCACCGTCAAGTACCAGAGCGAGGGCGGCCCCTCGATCGAGCAGATCACCAACAACGTGCTGCGCTACGCTACCGATCCGGAGGCGGACAAGGCGGCGTTCGCTGACATGATCGCCTTCAGCTTCCTGGTGCTCGGTACCGACGCGCACGCGAAGAACTTATCAGTCATCCACCTCCCGGGCCGGCGGATGTTTCTTGCTCCACTCTACGACATCCTGAGCGTCGTGCCTTACGACAATGACGAACATGAACGGCGACGGCTGCGCATGGCGATGAAGATCGGCGGCTATTACAAGTTCTCAGAAGTCCTGCCGCGGCATTGGAGACGCCAGGCGGAACTGATGAAAATGGATCCCGACGAGATGATCGCGCGATTGGTGGCGCTCGGCGAGAAGATTCCCGACGCGCTCAGCGACGTCGTGAAGGAGGCGAGGGTCGAGGGCCTGAAAGAACCGGTGCTTGACACGATGCTGGACGGAATCTCGGCGCGCGGCAAAGCGATCGCGCAGCAATACTCGGCGTGAACGCGCGCGCTCGAGATCGTCGATGAGGTAGGCGTGACGCCGACGGACGCCGTCGACGCCCGTTCCGGACGCTCAATCCGATGACCAAAGTTTGTGTGAAGATTTGGAAGGCATCGAAGACACCGCCGAAAAAGGACGAGCTAATAAAATCGTTCGACCGCGAGGCAGACAATCATCTAAGAAAACAATTATTAAAAGACATAATATCGAAGGTGTACGATTGGCTCTCGCGCACGCCGCGTAGGACAGCCAGCGCCACTTGCCATCCCGACCGCTCAAGTTCTTCGATGTGGACACCGAAGAAGCTGAGGGTTGGCCGCCTTAAGCTTGATATTCCACGCGCCATGTTGTCGCAGAGGGCTACTTTGCAGAGGGATTCGCGAGCGACCAGCCCGAGCTAACGTGCGGAAACCCCTGTAAGTGGATCACCAGATTCGGCGCCGGCAGTTATTTGCAACTGAAATCTCCGCGCCGTCCCGGTACATGTCGTGGTTTCCCGAAAACGTATAGACCTGCGCCCGTTTTCCAAGCTTTCCAAAGACGTCGTCCAAGATGGAGGAGAAGTTCGATTTGCACCCATCCGGGGGGCCCGGCTAATGGACAACCTAGATCGAAGACGGCCGACCTGTTATTGGCTGAAGGAGCACGGCAATTTCGATCTGCTCCGATGTTGGCAGCAATGGGCAGTTGGACATGGCGGCTTGAGTCGCTCTCATTCATCCACCATTGCGAGATAGTCCGAGAGTCGCATCCGACGATAGCCGGGCCGCTGCGGCGCCTCGTCTCCCGGTGGAACCATCAGGACGCTCTCCTCGCCGCGCGGCCGTGGGACGAACTTTTTGGGCGGGACCGGGTCGGCGCGATCCCAGTCGATCTCAAACGCGTCCGCAAAGTATTTTGCAATTCCGGCGTGATCGAAGATCAGTGAAGCATCGCGGTTGGTCGATACCCCCATGCCACTCCAATTGTGACTCCCGATCAGGACGCGCTTGCCGTCGACGACCATACCCTTGGTATGATGGTTGGGGATTTGCTTGAGACGCGAGTCGATGCCGACCCCCTTCGACTTAAAATACCAGGCAGAGTGGGTGGGATCCGAGAACTTCTTGCTGCTGTCCGCGCGCAGGATCACGCGGGCATCGTCCAGCGAAACCAGCTTGTCGGTCAGTTCGCCGATCAGATCGTCGATGTAGCCGCGATGCTGCCGCGGGTTGCTCGGCATTCCGATATAGGGGATCTGGAACACGAGGCTGCGCCTTGCGGAGCGGATCAGCTTCAAAACGGCCTCGCTGTACACTTCGCCTTCGCGGTCGGGCGTGAGCAGAGGGGCCGCGACAATGCTTTCGGTGACCTCCAGGGGCTTCTTCAGCCGCGCTGGCGGCCGGCGTTCGCGCGGCCGCTCGATGGCTTCGAAGACGGACTCCGGCACATCGACCAGCGATCATCCGCTTTCACCGGCACTTCCATGCCGCCAAGGTCATGCGACCGCCGCACATCCTGAAGGATGTGCTCGCGAAATCGCTCGGCCGGAGTCGG
Source organism: Bradyrhizobium sp. CCBAU 11386 (assembly GCF_028128955.1). Taxonomy (NCBI): domain Bacteria; kingdom Pseudomonadati; phylum Pseudomonadota; class Alphaproteobacteria; order Hyphomicrobiales; family Nitrobacteraceae; genus Bradyrhizobium; species Bradyrhizobium sp. CCBAU 11386. The sequence continues at coordinate 7,293 of NZ_LBKA01000161.1, read as the reverse complement.
GCTTTGAACAATCACGTGCCACTCGCGATTGCCGGGCAGGTCCTCCTCCGTAGCCCTGTCGCGCTGGGATTGATCGATGATCGGCTGGCTCGACGAACTCTTCCAGTTGCCGGAGGACAGCCAGAACTTGTCATCGTTCCGGACGGTGACCTTGATGTGATAGGACTGCTGAACCAGGAACGACATCGCCTTCCTACGGAGATGATCTTGGCGCAGGAGCAAGCCGCAAACTGGGCAGAGAGGTAAACTCCTTCCGCTGTCCCAACGTGGACACCAATCTGGCTGGAGAGATCGGCCTCGTCAGATCCGCCGAAATGGCGTTCACGAGCGAAGGGCTTAACCTCAATACCAAACTCTCGGGCCGGTTGGGGCGTTTGGCGGCAACTTTGTCATCACCAGGACGGGATTTTTTAAGGTCAGGAGCTATTCCATATTCAACGATGAGCTTGTGGCCTGTCTTCTGGAAAACTGGGGCAAAGTCCGTTGAGCACGGATGCGCCTGAAGTGACGACATTCAGTTCATTCCGGTGACATCTCCAGTTTGCTGCCTTCGTAGCTCCACGTTCGCGAATGCTTCCAAAGCCGCGCATCGCCGATCGTGTTCGCCACCGTGTCTCTGATTGATTCAACCTCGATCGCGGGCGTCCGGGGATACCGCTTTCGCACGATCGGGATGTCCGCATCGGGCAGCTCATAGACCCGTGGTGTCGCGAGCTTGAGCCAAGCGGTCGGATCGCGCCAGGGTCATCTACGCCCAGGCGGCATTGCAGCTTCGTGACGAACACATCGGCGTGTCGTTGACGGATGGCGGGAGCGAGCAGACTCGTGCCCTGAAGCGGTCGGTCGCGTTTGCGAGGGCCGACGTCGAGAAGCTCTGGAAGATCTCCGCCGTTGAAGTAGTCCTCAGGGCGATCCGAGACGTCGTGATGAGGCCAGCGCCAGAACACCATGAGTGTTCAACCGAACAACAGAATGAGAGCGACGACTATCTGTGCTTGTAACACTTCCCCCGGAAAAGGCTTGCGGCACTATTTTGTCCAGAATTTTCGATGGGGCAACAAGCGCGCCGATGCGACTCAGTTCGAGAAACGGGCCTTCGGAGCAAATGACTTCTTAAGGAGAGATCAGTCGCAGGAGACCAGGTTGCCGCGGTCAGAGCTCGGCCGATCAGCGTTGCTGCGCAACGTGCGCTGATTCACTCCATCCCTTCGCCTGACCACCGTGCCGGCTATGGCGCTCAGGTTGGTCGTCCAGGCAGCGGACGACTCTTCTCGAGCGTTCGCGTTTATCTGGTGCGCAACTGGTCTTCTCTAACGGACGACCTTCTAGACCGAAGGCGGGACCGCTCAACGCCACAGACGAAGATGGCGAGACCTGCCTTCGGACTGGCAGTTGCAGTTCGGATTTGCGCCTTGCACGAACCAGCGAGAACTTGGATGGAGAAAATAGAAGAAATTGGAGCAACCACGATCGGTTGGAAAAGCAGCAATTCCGATCGACATCTTAATGAGCTGGGCAGCCAGAATGATTCCCGCGGCCATGGATGTGAACCCCACCGAGAATTGCGGGTCACCTGGCCGGTTGACGTAGTCGGCAAGTTGCTGGATGCCGACCGACGCGCACCCTGGATTGCTTAATGCCTCCTCGACCTCGTCCGCGCTCATGCCGCGAGCAGATGTCCACGCTGCCCGTTGCACCTGCGACAACCCGCGCAACTCATCAACCAGAGCAACGAGTTCTTTGCGTGGATCGCGAAGCCGGTTGTGGCACTTCAGGCACATCCACGGCGAGCGAACGTCATAGATGGAGACGCTTGACCGCAGACCCGTAGCGTGCGTGCTGCCGCCCATCAACGTGCGCGGCCATACATTCTGGATCGCGTGCCGCGCGAAGTTTCCATCAGTATCATCAACACATGAGAGTATCGTGTCGAACCGGAAGATTGCCTCATCGCACGCGAGCTCCGGAAGCTGTTCGCCTCGATCCACGCGACGCAGAAAATCCTCCCACTTCTTCATCACATGGTGGGCCGTCAGCCCGCGGGACCGCAGATATTGGGCAACGATCTCAGCCTTTGATCGATCGTCGTTAAAGTCAACGATGCGAGCAAGCGGATAACGGTTGAGATTCGTTATATCGTCCAGCGCCTCCGGATCGATGGCCGTCACGTGACCCCGCACACCAGGCACGGAGCCGAGGGCCAGCGCGAGAGCCTGGCCGACAGCACCGGCGCCGACCAAGTAGGGCTGGCCGATGGACAACGTCTCGGGCAGCTCAGCGGAGGGCAAATCTTCCCACCCCGATCGGGTCTGCAGATCGAGGAGCGAATACGCAAGCTGATCGACGAAGGAACCGCGTTCGGGGTTAATTCCGCGCAGGTGCTTGAAAACCTCGGCAGCAGCAAGACACCCCGCGAAAGCAGGGCCGAGTGGATTTTTGTCCCGAGGTATTACGCTAGGAGCTGATCCGGGCGGACCCGCGTAGATATTCCATCCGTCTGCGAAGATCGACAGTCGTCGATCCGCGGCGAATCGCGCGCCCTCATTTCCAACCGTGATCTCAACGTCTGCGCGTTTATCAGCGGCGATATCAAGCTCAACGCGGACACGATGGCCTACGGCTTCCTTCGCCCATGCCAAAAGAGACTCACCGAGACTTCCAGGCTTGGCGTACGGTACGACGCCGTCGAGAAGGCGGGTCTCCGGCACTGACAACGCGATGCTCTCGACAAGCCGGTCTTGCCGGACCAGTTGGTTCGTCAGAGTCCAGATCATGTGCTGCCCGGCGATCGTGGACGCGATCGCGGCGGGCACCGTGACTCTCACCAAACCTTTGCGGGCCTCATCGATAGGTCGAAGGGCACCGGAAGGGTCCGGCCGCAGATGCCTATCGCCGAGAAGAGGGCCAGACATCAGCGCAAATCCAGAAAAGAAACCGTACCGGCACCTTCGAGAACGAGACGGCGGGCCGCGTCGGCGATCGAAAGAAGGTGCCAGTAGTTGATCTGGAATTCATGGATGCCGGCCCGATGCGGCCAAGGACCGGTCCAGTGACCGTACCGCGGAAAGACAACCGACAAGACCCCTCGACTTATCGCACGGGCGTCGTCGTATCGGGAATGCTCGACCCAGTCGCCCGGATGCGAATGCACCTGAGCGAGCGCGACCCAGCGCTTTGCTCGGGTGGCCGCCGACACCGCCGCCATTGCGTCGCCGGTGACGTCGTAATTGCCCCACGTGCCGCGCTGTGGGGGCACAACAACGGCTTCCACGCGCCCGCACCCTCCAGGCAGATCGCGACCGTACCAGAAGCAGCACGTCTCGACGCGCACGGCCGCTTGCAGCACCCTGACCGTTTGTTCGAGGGCACTCTTGGGCACGTAGAGGATAGCGGAATTGGCTTGATAGGGCTGCTGCGGCGGCGATCGGCGTATCTGGTCGTCCTGATCGAAATTGCTCATGCGGTTACCCTTGACGGCCCCTGTAGTAGAGCCGCATGGCCTCGGTGATGGTGAACAAGGTGTGGTTGAAATTGTGGCGCTCAGGGTCCCAGACATGCCGCGCCTCTACCGGGTGGCGCAAGTTGTAGAACTCCAGCGTCGTGGAGTTGCAGATGAGCTGCCGCTTTTGGTCGTTGTAATTTGGATGCACCCTAAGGTGCGGCGCCTCGATGTTGGGAAGCCACCGATCATCGTCGCCCAGCTTGTAGTCCTTCGTAATCGGGTTCACGAATTGCGCGCTCGGTGGCCATTCGGGATAGCAGTGAAATTGAAGTCGCAGCAGGAAGAAGTCGGCGCTCGGGCTCCAGAGCGGCACGCACAGGGTTAAGCCGTCGATTCTGCACCAGCCGGCCTCTTCCAAAGTCCGTCCCTTCAGAGCGAGAGGAAGATCCCGCTCGAGCGCCTCGCCGCCACGAGCAGGATCTGGGACAGGTGTCTCGTTGGCATTGGCCATCACGCCCCGCCGGTGCCGCCGACGATCTGATACTTGCGCGCCGGACAGATATGCTGCTCTTGGGCCTGCCGCAGCGTGAGCCCGAGATAGGGCGTCAGGTCGGCTCCGGCGTGTTGGCACTGGAACCTGTCGTCAGCGTCCTTGTGCTCCGCCGGATTAAAGTTGCCGTAAGAAGCGTCCCATACAGCCTGCAGCGTGGTCGTCCACGAAACCTTGAAGGTCACGTCGCGGTTTGTCTTCGTGTTCAACACCTCGACACGCGTTTCTTTCGCAAAATCAACGACTTCATTCTCATCGGCAACTTCAGCCATCTGCTCGGCTCCTTCCAAAATCAGCTAATTAGCTGAGCCCCTCAGACTAGAGCAACGGCGGCGCCGGCTTTTTGCGTTTTCACAGGGAGTCACGACGAACAAGAGCGCGGGGTCTTGTTTTCAAGCCGCAAGACGTCGCTAACGAAGGCCATTCGATCGCAGCTTCGTCGCGGACAATCTCGCACCTGTACCTTGCAAGCGCGCATTCTCCTGCAGGCAACGGTGCAGTTCGTGCTGAGCGTACGCATCAGGCTTTGTCAGCCGTCCCAGCGGGACATACGTCGGCAAGCTATTCGCCGAGCGATGCAAAGAAGTCGGAGGTCATTCGGAGGAAGACTCCGCGATCGCCGCGCAGTTTATCGGTTACGGTTTGGAATTGCATGACGGCCTGGTGGGACGCGCCGTGCCGCAGCAGGACGAACAAACGGCGATAGCCGAAACGCCGCCGCTCGTTGGCGAGATCGCGCAATCGGCCACGCAGAACTGCGTTCGGCGGGCGGCTGAAGCGATAGCGGATCATCTTCCGATCCGCCCCGACGATCGAGCAGGCCCGCCGTTCCGACAGGCTCAGGACGGCCTGCGGATGCGCGACCGCAGCGCGCTTGGCGGCGTGCCCTACCATTTTTTGAAAGCAGCTCGCGAAGGGCGGCCCGTCGAGCATCTGCTCGGCCAGAAGCTTCTTCAGCTTCGCGTTCTCCTCTTCCAAGGCCCTCAGCCGCTTCGTCTCGGAAACCATGCCGCCGAATTTGGCCTTCCAATTGTAGATCGTCGCCTCGGAAACACCGTGCTTGCGAGCCATGTCGGCTGTCTTCGCCCCAGCCTCATGGTCCTTTACCGCGATAACCTGCTCTTCCGTGAACCTTGCTCGCTTCATCTGTCCGTCCTTCTTCGGGCCGGGCTCTACCTCCTTCTGGAGGAAATACGCAGTGGCAGGTCACAATCCGCTGATGCCCTCGTCGATGTAAGTGCGCACGATCGTGAGCCGATGCTCGGCTGCGTAGGCGGCGATGACAGCCAGCTGGTTTGCGATCGAATATTGCTGCCGATCCGTCGACATCCGGACGTACTGCGCAGCCCGGAGCTCGCGCTCCCGAGGCCGGGGCAGCCGGGCATGCTGGACAGTGAGCTCTGTTCCCATGAGGGCTCCCGGTCTGTGCAGTTGTCAGCCTATTCCAACCCGCCTGAAAACCAAGAAATGTGAAGCTGTTCACCCCCGCCGAGTCCCTCCTCGCCTACAATAGGAACGTCCCGGTCCGGGACGCTCATCCGGGAATGGACGAGTCGGAGCTGGGGAAGCTGGAGGCCGGCCATGAAGCGCCACGCCATGAGCAAGTATTTCGGTAGTGGCGCCGGCCACGTTCTGCGCCAGCACAACAGCGCCGTGCTGCTGTTCAGCTGGCGCGGCAAGTCCGACGGATCGGCCCGATATGTCGAGCGCGTCAACCGCTACGCGCGCAATGGCGTGGAATATCCCAGCCTTGCCGCCTTGCTCCGCGCCGTCGAGGCCGAGCACGCTCAAAAGGAGCGCTGATATGCAACATCAACGGCATCGCCCCAGCGACGTGTTGGATCTGTACATCGGCGCTAAGCGCGCGCTGGAGCAGGCGATCACGGCGCTCAATGCCGGAGCGGCAGGGCCGCGGCAGCGAATTCGGTCCCGGCGTCAAAGTTTGCGACGCGGAGCTGTTCCAACCCATCCTCGATCAATCGGAGATCTGCGTGAACGTGCTTGCTTGCGGAGCCGGACGCGGACTCGAGCAATTCGCGCCGAAGGTCTCTCATAGCTTCGAGCGCCTGCTGGTTCCTTAACCGTACGTAAGCTGAGACTATTGCTTTACACGACATGGCGCTCCAAATGCGTCACAAAAAATGAGTTCTCAAAAATTGACTGAACTGCAGTGACCCGCGAGTACATATGTGAATCGCGGATGCCGAAATCTCAAATATCATGTGCAAACGGCACACGGCGAGATTGTAAACCCAGCTCGCAGTCTTCGGCTACAACCTGCGCGCGGAGGGAACAAGCCGGAAGAATACGGACCCCCAATCCGCTGGAGCACTCGGCGCCGCGCGGAACTTCGACGCCAAAGACTACTGTGCTTCCAGAGTGGACCACATCGGCCCCAGCGTGGAGGTTTTTTCCGGATCGAAAAACCGAGCTGGGACCGAGAGGTCTGTCACTTTCTGGGCGGCAACAAGCGACAAACGCAGCTTCATCCCCCAAAAAAGCCGGGGAGTGATCCGCGGAACCCAGCTTGCCAAAGCCAAAGAGCTGCTCAGTGACCCTATCCCTACGGTCCGTCAAAACCGCGCGAAAGCTAGGCCGCTCTGTCTCCGTAATTTCAATGGGAACCATGGGTTATAGGCCCATTTGTTCCGGCATTACCTTTCGGCTCTGTCCGTAGGCGTCTGTGGGTGAGAGACCGAGAGCGTTCCCGCCTGCGTAGCGAAAGGCCACGGCCGACCAGTCCCCTGTCCATCGCGTGCGCGATCTGGCTGCCGAGATTTGCGGAGCAGAACGCCAAACTCCGCCGGTTAACGGCGCAAGCGGCCGAAGTCCCCGAATTGCCGAGGCCGGATACTTTCTTAGGACGCAAGACCTATGAGCCGTTTCCAGATGAAAACCCGGTAGAGGCGAAGTACCCTAAAAGTCGGGGGTATCCTAAGTTCAGCGGTTAACAATTGAGAGGGAATAAAACCGTCCACTGAGGTAGTTTGCAATCATCACCGCAAGACACAGTGGCAAACATCGGAACGCAGCGCGGCGCTCCCGCCCAACTCAAACCGGGGAGCGGATCATGGCCAAGCGCCGGCGTCGTTTCAAACAAACGCAATCTCTAGAAGAGCGACTTGCCGCAGAGGCCGAGCGCCTGCGGGCAAGTGCAAAAACGGCTCCCCCAGGTGTCAGACGGGAAGAGTTGCTGCGTAAAGCCCGCCAGTTCGAAGGTGAGCGTCATCTGGCGACCACGCACTGAGGGTTGATCTAGTCGGCTAGGAAGATCTCGTGGAGAGGTTTGTCACGAGGTCAC
>NZ_LBKA01000160.1:0-14151 GCF_028128955.1 Bradyrhizobium sp. CCBAU 11386 | reverse complement strand
GAAGAGGCTGTGGATATGTCGCTTCCCGCAAGCGAGAAGCTTGGACAGCGCTGCGCGTTGCCCACATCCCGCAGCCACAACAGCGGCACGCAAGAGTAGCGTATGGGAAGAACGAACGGCAGCAGCTCCACTTAAGAACCGGACCCGGTGGTCCTCAGCAAAGGGTCCACTTCAATTCCCTGCCAGTTCAAACCTTGCCATCAGTTCTACAATTTCGCGTTATGCCGTTTGGTAGGAACATGCTTTTCGCTCCAAAGAGTGCACAATTCGCGTCGTCGGATCGTCCAGTGATTGCATTGTGACCCGTCGTCGGCCAGGTGAGACTTTGTTGTTGCTGCCGAACCGGCGTTCATCACGATTCCGCAAACACTGGTTTCAATGCCGCCAAGATCCTAACTCCAATCTATCGTTCTCCCGACAATAACTGGTACAAGCGCGTACGAGACATCTCTTGAACCGGATTAGTGCACTGTCAGCGGGCTCCTTCAGGCGATCGGTCTTGACATATATCCGCTTGTGACGCCTCATTCCGGTGGCGCCGAACCAGTTCTTCTGCATCCACTGGCCTCATCTTTCGCTCCGATATCGTTTACTCAGCTCATCATGCTGTCGCGCTCATCCGCGCGAACAACATTGCCGCTTCCGATGGCCCTAGCCCAACGATGCCTACAAAGCTCGGCGGCGGCATTGGGATGCCCCGATGAGTGGGTCTCCACAGGTGCAGGCAGTATCGGCTGTTATTCACATACTGCGAATGTGGCGGATGCAGCTGCATGACGCACTCCTCTTCATCCCAGAACAGGTCTTTGACAAAGCACATCTCCTCCCAATTCGGACAACGCCGCGGCGTCGAGACAGCGACATGTTCCCAGCCAGGACGGACAAATCCACTTATCTTGAGTTCACACCCGCAAGGCCCCTGCACAAAGAACAGACCGCAAGGGCCTGATCCCGGAACGGTAGCGAACTGGCCGTTTTGCACGCGGCCGGCCTCCAACTTCTCTATGATCTGCGCTCGCACGCCCCCTCCTTTGCCTCTCGGATGGCCTTGAACTCGACGTAGATGACGTTGTCTCGCAACTCATTAACCGGCTGGGTCCTCTGCGCAGCGTTGCTACATCGCTCTTCAGCGAACCATCTGCCGATAAAGCTGCAGATGTCCATCGTCACTCTTCTCCTGTTATTAGTTTTCTAACGCTGGCATCGTGGCTGACGAACGCTCTCGAAGCTCGCTGATTGCCTGACTACGAGCCGCGCAGCTTCTGCGCGATGGCGAATAAGCCCGCAGATCGCACATTCCCGCTCATGGTGGCCCGACGGGGTTCGCTCACGGGACAACTCCGTCATCAAGCCCTCTCATGCGAAGCATCTTGTCATCCATGCCCGCCGGTGCTGGCCGCACATCGCCGAACAGAGCGCCCGCACCAGCAATTGTAATATCCGCCATCGAGCTTTCGTGCGTCCAGCAAGCGTTCGTGCCCCTGCTAATTCATGTCTCATGGCGACTTGCTTAAGTCCATGAAATCGGCGGCTCTTGGCTCATCGCCTCGCCCTCAAGGAATCGCTCGTCATCATGGCAATGCTCTCAATAATGGCCTTTTGCATCTACATTCCATGATGGCTCTCAAACCAGTGCGGCACCAGGTGACGCTTCGCGGCGATGTTGCTGCTTCGTGAGGTCGTACTTGATCATTCGCTGCTTTCTCGCCGAGTCTGAAACAGTGCCATTGAGCCATCTATGTGACCACGATTGAGTTGTATGGGGGTCAAATCGAACGGGCTCACACCAGAGCCGCGGACGCCTGGCATGAACTGTCTTCGAGCCGATAACAGCCAGCGGATCGCCTACCATCTCGGTGCTCCTTGTAAGTCGGCGATCAGGAATAATGATTAATCGATCTCATTGACTGCAAATGCGACCGGCGGCCGATCTTCCCGCGTCACTACGACGCAACTCCTAACGCATTGTTTCCGGTATCGCGCACGCGAAGCGCTCACCTTTTTGCCGCTAATACGGGCGTTGTCTTTCAGACGTCGACGTCGCGAATCCGACAACGGGCGGCGACTCCGTGTCGCCAACGCCGATAGCGCGCTTGTTTTTTTTGCATCAAAGCCGTGCAGGCACTCCTCCGTCGTGGCATGTAGGTTGCTGTGGTGACGGAACGCGACCTCCCTGTACCGACGATGCGCGAGCATGTCATCGGCCGGATGCTAGCCGCGCAACAAACAGGGATTCTGATACTCGCGCTTTGAAAGAGGACTGCGAACTTATGAGTGATACGAGGCATGTAAGGCCTGGACTTTTTCCGCGGACCAGCGCGGCAGGTGATGAAATGACACATTGGCGCGCACCAAAGCACTCAACGATCAACCATTATGGCGCCGATTGTCGCTCCTGGCAGGCGCAGAGGAGGTGGAACCTGTGGCCTCTGGCCGCACTCCTCATAAATGCGCTGCTTTGGGCTGGTATCTACTGGATCATCGCAGCGTTCTTCTGAAATAATCTCGCGGCTGGCAAAGGCGCGAGGGGCTTTCCGACGCCCCTCACATGCCGCGGCCGCAACGTATGCACACCATCAATCGGACGTGGAGACCTCTTCACAGACTTGGTTAAGCCCAGACTTGGCGCGGCTACCTGGATATAAAATCCGCACCTCCGACCAACGCAAACGAAATATTGAGGCATGACGCAGATGTCTCGAATTGGCGAAACTGATATGCGGCCAGCTTGCCCGCGTGGATTGCAGCGGCGATGAAGTGCCAAACACTGACCTGTAACAGCTCAACACGGCCACGCGAGGATGGCATCCGGCCTTCTACGTTCAGCGCGACGCATTGACTGCAGGCGGAGGTCTAGGTTCGGCATCTTCATGATAAGAGGATTAGCTTTCGAGAAGCTGACTAAACGAGTAGACTGAAGTGACCGTTAGGCAGGCTGCCTGCTCCGCCTTCTCACTTACGTGTTGCGGCAAAGGACCGTCGGGATGCCTCGCCCTACGGTGCCGCCTCAACGTCCCGTGCAAGCGCACTGACTCGCCTGCTGAGCGACATTTTATTGGATCGGGTAGCGATCAACAGGCCGGGGCGTTTTTATGGAACCGCAGCGACGCTTTACAGCTCTTGCTCAGGCCACATCATCCTCGCCGCTGCGCGTCTGCCACACCTGAGCACGGAGAGCCAGCTTGTCATATTCCATGGCAATCTTAAGCAGCCTGTCTCTCGGTTTGCCGTCGGCGAGCGCTTCCGCCTTCTTTCGCGTTGCTTCCGCACGGCCTCGCCAGTGGTCGGGCTGGTAGAGTTTACTTTTCGGATTCATGCCGAGAGCATGCAATTCGTAGATCAAAGAAATGCGACACGGGCCCTCCGTATAATAACGTAACAGCGACGCTCGTTGCCCGGCTGCCGAAGCGGACAGTCGCCCTGCACAGCCGCTATTCAGAAACGCCAAAGTGCGCATTGCAGCCGAAGCTCGTACGAAGATTGCACAGCTCCAACATCTTCAGACGATCGGACGCACGAACGGGCTTGAATCGCACTTAGCGTTAGATTGTACGATCCTGGACACGTGGGAACGACCTCTGACAATCCAGACGCTTCCTGACAGGTCATGAGAATTGCAAATGTCTCAAACATCTAAACTCACCTGCCACGACCGCATAAGACCACAAGATCCTCCAGATGCCCGCTTGTCCGCGCTTCATCGGAGGTGTTCCTGTCGCAGCTGGACGAATCGCGCGTTTCGAGATCTGCACGGCAGGCGCTCCCACCACCGTAGCCTCACCGGAACTGACGCAAGACGAATTCTCCATCCCAGATACCCCACCCACGTCTTCACATAACGTGGAACACAGGCGCGCGATTACACCAAAGATAGTCTCGGCGCGCGCCATCATGGTTCGCTCTGCACAATCGAATGCATCATCAACAATGCCTTGAGCGCACCTGGCTTTTGCCTGATCTCTCTGCCTCGCGATAACTGGCCCGGGCCCCTCGCGCCGGCTACGGGGTCATTAGTCGGCTGGCGGGTACGCTGAGCCAGAGTACCTAAGCACCTGTCACGCCCAAGCAATGCCTCGCGACTCCAGGCAGGCACCGACCGCACAATCGACCGGAAGCTCCAAAATGATCCCTTGCTGGACCAGTTCAGCCGCCAGTACTTCCCCTCTTCGGCTGGCTCCGCCACTTCGGCAGGTGTCGTTTCTGTCGTGCCGGACCGATGACCAGCACCGTACAGTCAAGACCGCAAAAGTGGAAGAACGAGCTTGCGGCACCGCGCTTAAGCAGTTCCGGCCTGTTTCCCCCCGGTTGACAGGTCATGTTGCGCTTCGCGCAAAGAACAGTACCGCAGCCTCACCGATTTGAAGGGATATCATGACTCAAAATCAACGAGCTCAATTGGCTTCCAGCCTCACAATTTACTACTGCGCCATCGCTCTTGCGGTCGCAATGACAGCTGTGATGCCCGGGCCAGTCGACGCGCGCGATCAAGCGCCGACCGCAGAGGAGAAAGAGGCTTGCATGGAGGACGTGTTTCGCCTTTGTAGCAGCCACATACCAGATCGCACGGCTATCACTACCTGCCTCAGATCCAGACAAGCGAGCCTCAGTCAGCAATGTCGCTACGTGATCTCCGTGCGTGACACTGGCAAGAAAAGCAAGGACTCGAAGTGAAGATATGGCGGCCTGTTCGTTTGCCTCATCCTCAGAAGTGGACCCAGCCTGACCAGCAGGACCGTCGCCCAAGGTCAGGTGACGAGCATGGCTCGCCTACAATTGACCGACGCTCTGGTTCAATCGCGCTTGTCTGGATCGGCGAATGCGCAACTTACCCTTCAATACCGGTCTGATCGCGAATACGGGGAGATAGCCGCACGTATCATCAAAACGTTGCACAAGCTTGGACGTCGTTCTGCAATTGCCCAGCATGAGGTTGACGAAGGGACCCCGGCCGTCTCAATGGCCGGCTTGGCCATTCCGATCAGCGGCCGCCCGCCGATCGCAAGCTATCTGAACATCGCGCAGATTATCGCTGCCGCCCACAAGGCGAACGCCGGCGCGATACATCCGGGTTATGGAGTGCTTTCTGAGAGTGCGGAATTCGCGAGGACAGTGTTAAAGGCCGGAATTGCGTTCATTGGGCCGGTTCCAGAAACTATCGAACTAATGGGCGATAAGATCCGCGCCCGTAATTTCGTTCAGGGCAACGGCTTCGCACCCTGCGCCATCGAGGAAGATGATCCGCCAACATTCGTTTCGAGAGCGCGGGCTGTTGGAGTTCCTTTGCTCGTCAAGGCCATCAGGGGACGGTGACGGCAAGGGAATGCTGATTGTACGCGACCATGCTACGTTGGAGGCAGCCATTGAGCAATCGAGCAGTGAAACGCGTCGCTGCTTTGGAGATGTCCGACTTGATGTTGAACGATATGTCGAAAGCCCTCGACATATTGAAGTACGGTGCTCGGTGACTCCTTCGGTAACCTGGTCCCTCTCTTCGAGCGCGAATGTTCGGGTGCAGCGCCGTTTCCAAGAGATCATCGAGGAAACGCCCACGCTGGCGCTATCGCCAGAATTGCAGACCCCGATTTGCGAGAACGCTCCTACTCTTCCTGCAGAATGTAACGGGCTTGATGGTTGGCCGCGAATATGAACGGCGTGGGACCACCAAGGACGCTAAGCTGATCATGGCGCGTCCGTGCCGACGTTTGCGATCATTTGTAATGGCTCGCACGGCGCAGGAACTTACGCTATGTCGGGACGCGCGTTTGATCCATGCGCTTTTCGACGCGCCGCAGTACGGCGTAGTCCGACTGTAAGGCGGGACCGAAGACCGGCGGCTCACCGCCTCATGTGGGCGGATCAACGGAACACGTCCATCGCTCTACGAAGGCTGTCCTGCGCTCCTTCATTTGCAATCGGCTGGGGTTCTTTTGTAGAGCGGGCTCGATCTACCCAGCACCGATAGCCTCGAAGCAGGTAGAGGAAGCCGCTTCAACGCTCCACGACGGCGGCGCCGGAAAGCCATAAGGCTTTGAAGGATGCGGTGATCCGGCCGGAACACCGCGGTCAAGAGGGCGCTGCGGACGCGGCAAGCGGTCCCTAGACAGTGCCATTGGTCCCGGCGTCAAGCAAACTGCAAGTTCCAACTAGGCGGCGATCTCCTATCGACGGCACCATAAAATGAAGCTTGCCCCTCACGTAGCGTCAGGTTGTAGCCTCGCCAAGGTGCGCACACTCAACCGACTGCCGCCTCAAGCGTCAATGAGACCATGCCCCGTGGGGCGGGCAGCTGCATCAAGGCAACCGGTGCCAGGTCTCTTCAACGATGCTTCGTTGAACGGAAGAGCGCGAGGCTTGGACAAGGAACGTGTAAAGTTCGATGGAAGCGCTTAGATCAATCATCGGCAAAGTTGCCACCGGCGCCACTCTGACGCGTGAGGAAACTGCGTCAGCCTTCGAAAGCATGATGTCGGGGTACGCGACTCCCTCGCAAATCGGTGGCTTGTTGATGGGGATGCGGGTCCGGGGCGAGACGATCGAAGAAGTCACCGGCGCCGCCTCCGCGATGCGGAATAGGATGCCGCGTGTCGAGGCGGCATGCGACCCCTTCGGTATCGCTGGCACGAGCGACACCCTTATGTATTCGGTCAACGTGTCGACGTGTGCTTCCTTTATCGTCGCCGGGGCCGGCATTCCTGTCGCCAAGTATGCCAACCGCGCTGCGTCTTCGGGATCAAGCACCGCAGACTTGTTGGCGCGCCTCGGCGTGAAGGTCGATCTCAAGCCTGAGGCCATTGCACGTTGTGTGCAGGAAGCCGACGTCGGCTTCATGTTTGCGCCAGCCCATTATCCGGCGATGCAGCGCGTCGGCCAGATCCGGAACGCACTTGGAATCCACACGATCTTTAATCTGATCGAGCCTCTGTCCAATCCGGCCAGGGTAAAGCGGCAGATCGTTGGGGTGTTCTCTGCCGAATGGGTCCAGCCCCTGGCGCACGTTTTGAAGAACCTTGGGGCCCAGTCGGTATGGGTTGTTCATGGCTCGGACGGGCTCGATGAAATAACCCTCACCGGTCCAACCTTTGTTGCTGCGCTTGAGGCGGGTATAGTCCGCACCTTCGAGGTGACGCCGGAAGAAGCCGGGCTGCCCCGCTGCCGCAACGACGCGCTGGAGAGCAGCGATGCCGAGGCTAATGCCGTTGCACTGCAAAATGCGCTTGATGGCGTACCAGGTCGACTTCGCGACGCTGCGCTTTTGAACGCAGCGGCGGCATTGGTCGTGGCCGGGCGGGCCTCGACCCTGCAGGAAGGCGTAGCACTTGGACAAGAATCACTTGATCGCGGCGCCGCAGCCGCTCGACTGAAGCGCCTGATCGCGGTTTCGAACGCGTGACAGCTAGGCTGGCCGATGTCCCAGTATTCCGACCAAGACTGCGGCTCACGAGCGCGACGATATTGCAGCCGCGAATGCGCTCACGTCTGTGGGATTTCAAGGAGCGTGCGCCGCCTGCACTCGCCCTGACCAAAGCAATTCGCGCTGAGCACGCGGCCCGAGAGCCAATTTTTTTATCGAAGAGCCTGTTGCAGCCGGGGTTGCCGAGGTGAGCCCCCCGACGAAGCGCGCGCTGCGCTCCGAAGGAGAAAATCGATGATGTCCCGGCAGAATATTGAAGCACTCGGATCTATTGCAATGATAGAACACATCATTCGGAAGTTTCGGGAATTGATCGATACAGATAGCTCGATCCCGCCGGAGCTGCGGGGTGCGCTGCACGCGACGCTCGATAAGCATCTTCTCGAGGCAAAAAAGCGTGTTCTCCTAAAAGTGCCTTAGGTGCGCCGCTGCCGTCTACGTGCGGAGATACTCTGGCAGGCGCGCACCGGTACCGCAATCGGCATCATCCCATCCGCACGGGGGCCCAGCGAGGCTCCAGCCCAGCCGGTCGGATCGCGACCACGACTCCATGTGCACTTCGCCGGCCGCTCAGCGTGGTTTCCTGCTTGAGAAGGGTCCTATTGTGCGGCAATTCTCAGTTGGCCGCTGGATCGCTGATCCGGCCTACACGGCGAAATATTGCACGTCCGTCGGGTCATGATGGTAGCTAATCCAGCGGACACCAACGAGATGACGAACTCTCTTGACGCAAATTGCAGCGCTGAATGCTTGCGACACCAGACCGGCCGATCCGGCAGCCCGAGAGCTTGGCCATGTTCTCACAGGCTGCCAAAAAAAGCTTGAATCTGACGTAACGTTAAATTGTACGGTCTTGAGGTTGGCACCTATCTTGGTCTGCCGCCGGGATTATGAAGGATTGCGAATGTCTCAGCAGGTCAGATCCACGACCCGATGGCGCTACGGCTCGCTCGTAGCTTTGAATGCTTAGGCATTCAGGAACCGAAACTATGGGGCTAACCTGAGCCGAGCCACCAGAGAGCCGCGCGACACCGCGCCAAAATCAGTTCGCCGAACCGGTTTTGCGCTCTGTTCAAACTACTTTCCCGTGGCTGGCTAGGCATTTCCATGGCGCAAAGGTGCGGCTGACGGCGGGCCTCCGCAGGTTTCCTAAGATCCTGAGCTGCGAGTGCCGCTCCGCGTGATCCCGCGGCATCGGAAGATATTGCTTGGCATTATGGAGCATCCAAGTTGAAAGAGCCCGACGGCGTCAAGAAGGTCCTGTTAATCGACCATATTGAAGGCCAATGCCGTTGCATCATCGGCTTCAAAGATGAAGATGCCAGAGCGGCCTATATGTGCGGCGAGCCTGTATATCAAGGACGCGGCAAGAAACTATCTTCGTGGTGTGCCTATCACTACCGACAGATGCACACGACCGTCGCCGAGCAGAACAGAGTGAGCGATCAATCGCCCGAGATCCCTCAAGCAATGTCCATTGTTCGCAACCAATGACAACCATCCAGAACCAAGTCCTGCCAAGGCGGTGTGATCATAGCCTGTACGAAGGCCAACCGAAGCATACGAGCGGGAGCTCGAACAAGCATTTCGGGGTTGCGACTGAAGCGCATCGGGACAATCGTGCTGTGCGGACCTGATGCGCATGGATAACAAGTTGGATCGCTGCATACTGATCGAGCGCGTCATTGCTGGCCTGGGCTTGCATCATGGCTGGCACCAGGGCTGCCAGCGTCGACCGGCCCCGCTCGAATGCATTAAGCGTGGTCTCCGGCATAAAGCGGGTGTGGAGCACCTTGTCGAGCGCTTTGACAAAATGAAAAGTGCTCGGCGGCCGCACGGCGCCAATTCAATGATACGAGGATTGCGCCGAGCCTCGCAGCAGGCATAGAGCAACGCCAGATAATCAGGTCTGTTGAGGCTGACGATCGCGATCCGGTCTCCCCTCTGGACGCCGAGCTGGCTCTTGAAGGCGCGGGCGATCCGCTCGATCTGTCGATTGAGGCTGGCGTAGCTGAGAGTCTGCCCCTGACTATATTTAAATCGCTCAATTCATCCGAACTTGCCCAAGCTTTCGATCGCGCGCTGGAAAGCGGTACCCTGAGGACGTGAGGTGAATGTCTGCTTCGTCTCGCTAGAGCATTTTCCGACCGGAATGAACCGGGTGGGGATTCCCAAAGCGGCGCGAGTCAGATTCAAGCTGCATGCTGGCGAGGGAGGCCAGCATGTATGGCCAGGGCGCTTTCGGTTGATCTTCGCCAAAGGGTGGTAGCAGCGATTGACGGTGGCATGTCCTGTCGACAGGCTGCCGAGCGCTTTGGTGTCAGCGCGGCCAGCGCGATCCGCTGGCGCGGTCGCCTCAAGGAAGTTGGCGACATCGTTCCTAAACGCCAGGGCGGTGACCGCAAATCGCAGCGCATCGAAGCGCATTCGCAATTGATTCTGGAGGCGGTGAACGCGAAGCCGGATATCACGCTCGCCGAGTTGCGAGAACTGTTGAAACGTCGTGGAATATCGACTGGCATCGCGTCGCTCTGGCGTTTTTTCCAGCGCAGAAAGATCACACTTAAAAAAAGACAGCGCACGCCGCCGAGCAACGGCGCGGCGATATAAATGCCGCGCGCGAGGAGTGGTTCGAAGGGCAAATCGATCTTGACCCTGAGCGTCTCGTTTTCATCGACGAAACCAGCGCCAACACCAAAATGGCGCGGCTTCACGGGCGCTCGCCACGCGGCGAGCGATGTCGTGCAGCTATCCCACACGGACATTGGAAGACGACGACATTCACCGCTGGATTGCGCTCCGACGGTCTGATCGCGCCGCTTGTTCTGGACGGCCCAATGGATGGCGACGCTTTCCTGGCCTACGTCGAGCAATTGCTCACTCGCTGCGGCCGGGCGATACCGTTATCATGGACAACTTGCCCGCTCACAAGGTCCATGGCGTTCGAGAGGCCATCCAGGCGGTCGGAGCAAGCCTGCTCTATCTTCCGCCCTATAGTCCAGACTTCAACCCCATCGAAATGGCCTTCTCTAAATTGAAGGCGCTGTTGCGGGCCGCGGCAGCGCGCACCATGCCCGATCTCTGGCAAGCAATCGCCGACGCTCTCAAACGCTTCTCACCCGAGGAATGTCACAATTATCTCGTCGCGGCTGGTTACGACGCAACGTGATTGGAAAATGCTCTAGAGCTCTGTCAGCCCCAATCGCGACCACCTTTAAGTCGCTCCTGAAGTGCCGGCCGATCGGCGATTAGGTGCTCGAGGTGCAGCGGTTCATCGTCTTGCCGCTCGCCCTGCGCCGCTCCTGGCGACCCGGACCGAAGCGCACTTCGAGATGTGGCGCCAGTCTCGAGACTTCCATGCGTGGAAGGACCGGATGCACGACGAGAAGCTACCGCTCCCGACCTAGCCGACCAGCGGCCAGGCGCACTGCTTCTGCGGCGAGCCGATCACCAACAATAGCGTCAGCCGGCACGTCCAGGCGGCGCACAGCGGCATCGGAGACCGGACACGCAAATCCGACGAGCGTGCATAGATCCCGGCCATGCCGAAGGATTTGTTCTGCTTACCAACGGCCCGGAACGTGGTGCCGGCTGGCCCCGATTGGATCCACGAAGTGAAGTACGACGGCTACCGGCTCCGCGTCGAGCGGGACGGCGACCGCGTGCGGCTGGCGCTTGAAGAGTGGGCTCGACTGGACCAGCCGGTATCCCTGGATCGTCGAGACGGCGCGGAAGATGCGCCAGCAGCAATTCATCCTTGACGGCGAGGCCGTCGTGCTCGGAGTCGACGGGTTATCGGACTTCGACGCGCTCCAGTCGCGCCGGCACGATGACGAGGTTCAGCTCTACGCCTTCGACTGCCTCGCGCTCGGCGGCGATGGCCTGTCCCGCCTGCCCCTGTTCATGCGCAAGACCAACCTGGCGCAGCTCGAAAAGGATCCACAGCGCAGTTCCGCCATCCCGTACGCATGCAGAAACGATGTCGGTGCCCAAGAGTTACATGCCGCCGGACATGAGATGCGAGCCTGACCTCGCCAAAGTCGATCTGGCCAATCACGTGAGTTATCTTCGTGTGGTGCCTGTACGCTCTACATAAAGTCATATTCATCGTCATGCGGATCGTTCGCGGGCTTTGCCACACTCTCGGTAAACTTGGCATTGCCGCTATTGTCTTCAGTTGCGGCAAGATACAAAGGCGGTTTACCCGCTCGCTGCCATTTGCCTCCTTTGTTCTTCCATTTGTCCTTGCGCTTGGTGGGATCAAGCACCATCATCGAGTCACTTACCTCAAGAAAGCCCAACGCTGCTGCGCGGGCTTTCGCTTCCGGATTGGAAGAGTGGGAGAGAACGAGCGGTTCGTGCCGTCGATCCGGAGCTGATGTTCAAGCAAGATATCGCCCGCGTTATCGACAAGCGGATGAGTAACCCGGAAAGCTATTGTTGAGGTGAATTCATCTCGCCCAGGAAATTTTTCGCGCCAATTATTGTTACCCTCGAACAGCTCACTCATGCGACCTCCGGGTTCCGTTGTCAGGAGCCCGACGCTCTTGTTCCCGAGCTGATAGCTGAAATATCGCGCTTTCTCCGAAATAGACTTCATGCCGAAGCGAAACGCAACGTCCGCTGTGCGTTGAGCCTTTTGGGACACCCAGCTAGAGTATCGCTGCGGATTAGCAGCAATATCCTCTATGTCTCCTCCATAAAACTCTGCCAGCTTGTTCTCGAATGAAGATCTTGAGATCTCAACCACCGGTGGCTCGTCAACCAGCGCGTATGGCGGGACTGCCGTCGAAGATGGATCAGAGGAGAAACTCGATGGCGCCGAATTCAGGGTAGAGAATATATCCGCGAACCTTTGGCTATCCGCGTAGGCGTACGGGTCATTGGTCGCGCTCATTCTCATTTCATCGGGCTCGGAAGCACGTTGGGTATTGGATAAATTGTTCGTGCGCTGAAACATGACACTTCCTATTTGTATCGACGGCATGAGGTCGCGGGGGCTGCTGCCGATAGAGGTCCGCGCTTATAGTAAGCCTAGCTGTCGGCAAGCTGACAGCTAACTAATGACTCGGCGAAGAATGGCCGGCCGGAGCGCGCTGAGCCGCACTTCGCTCAAATTAGCAGGATCTCTCGCGATCCTCCAAAGGCCGCTTAGCCTAGCGAGGATCGCGCGAAGACCAGGATCAGATCATTCTATATGACAATTTTCCGGTAGATCTTATGGTCATATAAAATCGTCCTCGTAGTCGTATGTCGAGGAGCTTTGTGCGATTTTGGTGTCACTGACTTCAGCTTTGAGATATCGCGCACTTGTACCTTTTCGCTGCCATTCATTATCATCGTTCCTTACCCACTTGCCTGACTTCTCTGGGTCGAGAACCATATTGTCGGCATCAACCTCGACGAACCCCATCTTTGCCGCACGGGCTCTTGCTTCTAGGTTAGCGGGACGCAAATTGAGCAACGGCCTCTCGCCGTCCACGCGAAGCTGATGCTCAAGCAGGATGTCGCCGGCGTTCTCGACAAGCGGATGAACGACTTGAAAGTCCACAGTAGAGGTAGTCCCAGTTCGCCCAGGAAATAGCTGCTCCCATTTTTTAACGTCGAAGTTCGTCATGCTTTCGCCGCCTTCCATTCTGAGAAGCCCGACACTCTTGTTTCCTAATTGGTAACTGAAGTATCGCGCATTGTCGGAATCTCGAGTTGTTCCATAGTTCCAAGCAACTTTTGCAGTTCGCCTCGCTTTAGCGGAGACGAACTCTGAGTACTCTTGTGGATTGTTGGCGATGTGATTGATTTCGTCCCCATGGTAGGCCTGCGCTGCCTTCCGGAATGACTGACGATCTTTGAACTCAACCACAGGGGGACTTGAAACGACCGAATACGGTCTCGAGCCCGGTTCGGCTAAGCGCAGATTAGCGAACGCATCCGCGAAGCTGTGTGCATCCGCTTGGTCGTCGGCTTCGGCAAAGCGGGAGGATTGGTAGTAGGACGAGCCATTGATCCGATTATACATGGCGATTTGATGCTCCGACTGGGTTACATGCCCGCATTTGTTTCGGGCTGGTTAGGTCCTATGGAGCTGATAGGCAGCCTGGCTTTCCAAAACCTGACGTAGTTCTGCTGATCGCTTCTAACCCGTCGTATCCATCCGAGCTAAGCCGCGGACAGTGGATCACCGATCTCACCGCCTGAGGAGTTCGGGATCTTCCTTGTGTATCCTGATGAGCTCCATCAGGTTTTCGATGCCGAAGTCGGTGAACGCCATGACGCTGTCGTCACCTATGCCGTAAACCCAGATGACGCCGTCCTCCGGGTCCATTCCGTTGGCCACATCCCAGAGCCAGTCCTCGTCTTCGCCGATGTCTCTTGCGACGCGAGCGATGGTGAAGACGGCGTGAACCTTTTTGACGTGCATGGCTACGCCGCCTGGGCGGAGGACCTCGACGCAGGAGGCGTCCAGTTCCAGGGCAACAACTCGTGCAGGCGGTTCTGCGGCATGTCGGCGATGCGCGCAAAGACGTCCGCAAGCCAGGCTTTCGGGTCGATGTCGTTGAGACGCGCTGTCATGATAAGCGTGGCCATCACGGCAGCTCGCGCCGCGCTCAGAACCGGCGAACTGCCCGGCGCAAAACCGCGCAACGCGCGCTCCGCCGCATTGTTAAAGGGCATGATGTTTTCAGCGCTCAAACCCGGTGGAGAGGACTGGTCGTCCGGATTAGTCTGGCGAAGCCGGGATA
>NZ_LBKA01000159.1:0-14131 GCF_028128955.1 Bradyrhizobium sp. CCBAU 11386 | reverse complement strand
ATGGGTAGAGCGAAGCGAAACCCATCTCCTAACTGGCCATCGGCGTCCCAACATCGTTCCGGCCGACATTCTCGAAATAGGCGCGGATGAATATCTCCTCGCCCGGCGCAAAGACGTTTGTCGGGCGCTCGACGAGCTTGCCTTGCTGCACAAAGCTCGACCCGCGTCATCGCCGGATGCGTCCGGTTCTTCACCGTCCCTTGATGGCCGGCGCAATAACGCCGATCGCGCCGTTTGGAGACCAAGCCCTCGAGTCCCATGCCGCACGCCGCGCGAAACAGGTCCGGGCCGATCTATTACGTTGTGACCGAAAAGTTGACGACAAGGAAGATCTGCCCGCCCATTCCGGGGCTGTCGGTCACCTCGACGCGCCAGTTAAGGTCCTGCCACAAGGGTCCCTCTGCTCCGTCGTTGAGGATTTTACTGCTCAATTCGATCGCTGCTGCTTGCGCGGCGGCGATATCCGGAAGTTCCAGTCCGACATCATCGAAGATGGTAATGCCGTCGTGAACATGGAAGAAGAAACGGGTCATCCGCACGACTCCCCAAGAGACGACAGCGAAAGCGCGCGCTCTCTGCCCGCCAATGCGCGTAACGCTAAAATATACCGGCGGTGCTAAGGCGGAGAGGACGCTCTTTTGGGGGAGATGGAATGCCTCCTCGGGGGTAGGTGTCTGGTCAGATCCCAAGTCGGCGGACTTCGCCTGGTCGAAGCGCATCTGATTTCACGCGCAAGCGGTGCTGCAAGAGCCTAACGTTTTGCCTGTCGCCAACGACCCGCGCGACCGCTTCGGTCGCCTTCTCCGGTTCGACCGCTGCAACCCAGTATGATCTTTCCCCATCGGGCGCGATGACCGCGACCATAGGTAATCGGACCATCATCAAAAAATTCCATACTGAAAGTCACAACCATAAGTTTTAGGATCTGCCAAAACAAGACTTGGTCGTAGTTATGGTTAGCGTCGGCGTCTGGCCTTGTGTCTACAGCGCGACGCGCTGCCCGCCGCGCCAGCGCTAGAACTCGCGGCTCATGGCCGGGTGAGACCTGTTCTTGACCTTGATCCACTCCTTCGTGCGACCGGCGAAATAGCGACGATCGCGGCGCTTGGAGACGATGTCTTCGAGGCCGAGGTCGCAGGCGGCGCGAAACAGGTCCGGTCCGATCTCGCCGCTTTCGAACGGCGCGATGAAGATGCCGTCGGGCCGGCCGCGCAACAGCCGGGCGAGATGGGTCTTGCGCCTCTCCAGCGGCAGCTGACGCAGATCCTCGCCGCCGAGCGCGAGGATATCGAACGCGTACAACTGCACCTCGTCGTCGTGCTTGCGCGAGTGCAGGGCGTTGAAGTCGGAGACGCCATCGACGCCAAGGACGACCGCCTCGCCATCGACCGCGAACCGTTGCTCGCGATTGCGCAGCGCGGCCTGGACGATCCAGGGGAAGCGGTCGGTCCAGTTGTGGCCGTTCTGGTGATCAGGCGGATTTGGCGGCCGTTACGCTCAAGGCGCAGACGGTATCCATCGTACTTTATCTCATGGACCCAGTCAGGCCCGGCTGGGACAGCCTTGGCTGCAGTTGGCAGGCGAACTCGAACGCGCGGTGCATGAGAACGAGATAGTCACGCGGCTGCGAATATGCGAATCTCACTCCCGTTTCAGCGTCGGGAATTCGTCAGTGAGGAACCGATGACAATTGCATTGCCGTATCTTGGAATTGCGCTCTGCTGCTCGCTCGCGGTCTGGTTGGTGAGCCTGGTGCTATAGGCGCAGCCCTCAGTGTCGCCAACCGTCCTTGTCGACCTGGACACGAAAGCCTCCTGGCATACGCGGCGGCTCGCCGTCGATCGGAGCGTTGCAGGCCGGGCAGGGCGCGCCGGCACCGCCGCACGTGCATGCGCGAGGGCCGTCCCATGGGCGGTCCAGATGGTTCTCGCAAACCCAGCCGACGTCGTCACAGGTCGTGCACTTCACGGCCGCGTTGCCGTGCGGGTTTTCTCCGGCTGGCATCACGCGGTATCTGGCAGCGGCAGGGCGAGCTGCACGTCGATGCGCCTGGTTGCGTTGGCGGCGATGAAGTCCTGCAGCGCGGACGGGACCTCTGCGTCGGTATCAGTTGCGCGCTGCGCCAGTGCGTCGGCGACGTCGGACGTGGCGTCCCATGACCAGCCTTCACCCGGATTGAAGCACACAATCCGGACCGGATAGGCGTAATCGCCGGACAGGAGATGCCTGAGGATAGTCTCGAGGTCGGTGTCGGTTTCGTCGGTCTCGCGCCAGGCGCAGCCGGCGCGGACGCCGAAGTCCTCGAGGACCAGATAGATGTCGCGGTCGAGGCGGTCGGCCGGGACGATCGAGGGCGAGACACGCATACGCAAACTCCAACACAGACGGTATCGGAGAGACGACCCCGGCTTCAGGGGGCTTCCGGCGGGGAGGGCCGGGGCCGCTCCGCCAGCTCGGGGGCGAGCCGGCGAGGAATCAAATGTCGCCCGTTCGCGTGGTTCCTGCAATGAAGGTCAATCCGTAAATTTCCCACGCGATGGCGGCGCCTCCGGTGCGGCCTGTCCCTCCGGTCGGCCTGAGTCGCTGCTGGCAGTGCGGCGATAGTCGCCCGTGTCGAAGCAGCGCCACAAGCTTGCCGCCGATCGCCATTGCGAGCGTGGCGGAACATGCCATCAGCGATTGAGCAGATCTTCGCCCTAGCGGAAGCAGCTTCACAAAGGTGCCACTCTCATGCAGGTCGCGCCAGCCTTTGTCGACCGCGTAGCGAATGCCAGCACAACTTCCGCCGCCTCATCCGCTGGCTCAGCCTGTTGCTGCACCAAATCCTCTCTGCTCTCACTGCCGCGCTTCACACCGTTCCGGCCTGAAGCCAGAGCTCTTCACGGACAACAGGTTAGGCTTACCCGAGAGGCCGTGCTTGCCTGAAATGGAAGCCGTTGGGTGCGAACCTCCGGGCCACAGTGCGAACCTCACCCTCGCATGTTTCCAGCGCGATCTTTTGGGCGAGCATGACGTCTCCGATCGGCAGAGCGCCGATCGGCATAAAACACAACCCCACCCGTAGGCGACCTCTCTCGTCGATCTCGCACACGTTGACCGAGGCCCCGGCGTGGATCCTGTATCGAATGCCGCTGTCGCTCCCGATCACCTCGAAATAGCCCTTCCTAGCGAACTGTTCACGCTGGGCTGGCGACAACCATTTACGCAAGAGTTGCAGCGACCGGCCCTCCGGCGTGCCCTCGGCGCCGTGCCGGATGAAGAGCGCTCTCGCCGCCTTCATTCGGGAGCGGCCGCCCCGCGAAGGTCGAAATCCGAACATGACCCTCTCGATTATCCACCGACCAATCTGGGGAAGAAGACGGTTTCCTTCGCAGTTGGGTCGAACGATCGGATCTGCGAGACCTGACCTGGACCCGTCCGGACCGACGCGGTGAAGCCGGCATCGGTGAGCTCGTAGAACCGCTGCTCCGCTCTCGCCAGTTCCTGTGCGTCGTCCGCATTGAAATAATGTTGGCTGTCGCCGCTACGATCCATCACGATCTGGATTGCCATGATCGTCCTCCTCGGATGCTGGTGGCCAAGGATCTCAACCAAGTATCTGGCCGAAGTCACGAACTTTCAAGAGTTTGTTTCAACGGCGGCCTACCGCGAGCCTCTGCCGCCGCGGCGTCAGCGCAATCAATTAATCCGCGGCTTTCCCGGTACGCGCTTGCCGGAGCGGGCCTGGCCCGAACCGGGCGTACACTCCGAAGCGTCGCTCGACGCATCGCTTCAGGCACTCGTCGATGCCAGCCGCGTCGATCTTTGCAGCGCGTTGACCATTGCCGGCATCGCGAGGTCACGATCCGCGTCGGCGACGATGCCGCCGAAACCCATGCCTTCTATCGCGCCAGGAATGCGGCCCGAGAGGTCGCTGCACGCTCATCATGTATCTCATGATGACGCACCCGTGGGAGTTCGACGGCACCGTCGAGCGCGCGGAAGAGACTTTCAAGAAGATCAAGATCCAAGGCTGTCAATGAATTGGCGGCGGCGTCGCGTGATGTCTCGAAAGGCTTCGTCAATCGATGCCCGCAGCCTAGCACTTTGTTTAGTGGCCAGCGAGAAATGGCACCGACCGGCATACTCCGTGGCGCGCAAAGTCCGTTCTGGGTCATTCGCGTCGGTTTGGTATGCCTGCAACCGCGTCCGGATTTCCCCGAACAGCCGACTCCGAAGTGAGGGTTGCGGCTCGACGCGAAGGGCCAAGACCCTGCTCCCGTCGAGCCGGCCGCCGGAGTGCGAAAGGTAACCGCAAGAAGCCAGCGGATGAGGCCACGGATTAGTCTGCCGCGCAAAGGCTAGTGGGCCGCGCGGTGCGGACTGTGACGACGACAGCGACGCTACATACTGAGCGTATGTGCCTCGAACGCAGTTTCCTGCGGCGGCGCGGCCAATCCCCCTGCGATGCCTTGCTTCAAGCGCGGCATGAGAATCTGTTCGCGGAACCGTTCCCAGCTTTCCTTCGTGTCATGCACCGCGATCACGGTCCAACCACCCGGCGTGGGCCCGGCGGTGTGGAAGATCTGACCCGTCGGAAGGCCGCCCGAACTCGGATGTACAGCGGCAATCGACTTCTCGTACTGATCCTTCGTGCCGCCGGGGAAGTAATGAATGATCGCGTAGGCCATGGTTTCTCTCCAACGGATCAAGTGGCCCCCTGCTGTATCGTAGTTCGCGAATGTTGGTGCGTCACGCGGAACGTTCAATCGCTTCTAGCCCGCCGCCCCTCGGATCAACGGTCGCAACGATCATGAGCCGAGGCGATCCTGCTGGGTAGCTTCGCCTGCCTATGGCGCTTTGGGTCAGAAGCGGCCCATCACGACCAGGCAGCGCGACGTCCGCTCTAGACTCCCAAGCGGCCGCACATAAGGACAAACCCCTAGGCCACCTGCAGCACCGACGGGGCCCTCGCGACCCCGTTTTTATTTGCGGCCGATGGTCGTAGCCTCCACGTCCATGATCGCAGCCTTGGACGAGGGACATGTCGGTGGCTATTCGGTCGCTTATGGCCGCGACGATACTTATTTCCCGGTCTACGTCACGGCGGCGCTGGCCGCGATCTTCTGCACGGCCGCGCTTCTCACCGGCGCGCTCTACTGGCTTGCGCTCGCGGCGCTCGCGGCCGGGTTTACCTACTACAACATTCCGCTGCTCGAGACCGGCCGGCCCACGATCGGCGCGAACCAATACGGCATCTTCATCCAGGCCTTCGGCCTGATCCGGTGGCGCGCCATCGAGCGCATCGATCTTGTCGAGATCGCCGAGCGCGCCATGACGGTGCATGAACTCCAGATCGTGCTGAACGCACCGCTCACCAGCGCGCTGGTGGCCGACTGGCGCAAGCAGCCGTTCTGGCGCTGGTTGATGCGCCTGCCCTGGCGGATGAGCCACACCAACATGGTGCGGATCAATGTCGAGCCGTTCGATCAGCCGCCGGACATGATCCATCGCACCTTCCTGCGGATGTGGCGCTACTACCGCAGCTAGCGACCACGCATGCATCACGTCCTCAGCACGAGGTGTGCGTAGGCCTCTGCCCTCATGCCGTAGGTCCATGCGACCGCTTCGCGCGCCGTGCGCAGATTGGCCGGCACCTGGAGGAAGAAATGCCTGCGCGTGCCGTCCGGCTCGGGCGTGGCGTTGACGACCTCCACGGCCGCCCAGGCGTCCGCGGCGAGCCAGTTGCGGCGCCACAGGATTCCGGTCTCGTCCTCGGCCACACAGGTGGCGCCGCCGAGCGCGACGTAACGTTCCGGCGTCATGATCTCGATCATGCAGCGGCGGACTTGGACGTCGACTTGCTCGTCGATCGCAGCGAGCGTGATCCGGTCCCGATGTTCGATGATCCAGCGGGGCACCTCCACCCCGCGCCAGGCCCAGATCGACCAGCCGTCGGGATAACGCAGTGCCGGACCGCTGGCGTGATGCAGCCGGTCGCGCGCGTCACCGCACATGAGGTTCGGTCGCTCCGCGAGCCAGCAGGTGTGCTCGTGCGGCTGTAGCCAGCCCACGCTCGTCGCGAGCTGCATCAGGCCGCGCAGCGGCTCCGTCTCTGCGTGCAGACCAAGGACCTCGCGGAGATAGTCATAAGCGCCAAGCCACGACAGATCGTGCGGCCCCGCTGCGCAGGTCGAAAAGCCCCGCGGAGCAGCGAGCACCTGTAACACGCCGGAGAACGACAGGCCGGTTCGGCGCGGCTGGCCCAGCATGGACAGATTTTGCTCCGGCACGCTGCGTATCACCGCGTCGGCCGCAGCGGCGACCAGCAGGTCGGCGGGATTGACTGCGCTCTCGACCGCGGCAAGCACCTTCCGGTGAACCCGCGCTTCAACCTGCGAAGCTATGCGCCGGCGCAGGCGATCGAGGAGACGAAAGCGCACATTGCCGCCGTCGCCCTGCGACATCCGGCCGGCAAGCCCGGACAGCGCCAGCGGGCTGTCGCACCATACGATGCGGGCCGGCGGCTCCAGTCCTGCGGCCTCATAGGCAAGACGCACGCCCTGCTCCGCGGTGTCGCGATCGGCAGGCGCCGTCGAGCGTCGGATGGCTCTCCACCGCGCGCGGTAATAGCCCAACGCCGCCATCTGCCCCGCAGACAGCGCCTGCTCAGTCGGCGAGGACGCGCGCATCCCGAGGCCCCAGTTCACGCTGGCGGCGCACCCGATAGGTCCCTCGCAGCAGCGTCAGCGGCGCATGCTCCTGATGCGTCACCCGCGCATAGGCCGAGGCGATCTGGAGATGCCCGAGATAGAGCCCGGCCGGAATGTCGCGCGCCAGATCGTCGTCGCGAAACAGCGTCACGCGCTCGCGGATCGCATGACAATGTCCCGTGGCCTCGCCCTCCAGCAGGACCAGAGGCGCACCTTCGGCGATTTCGGCGAGCGTTCCCGATGGCGCTACATCGGGTACCCGCTCGATCAGCAGGTCACCTTGCGCAAAAATCTCGGTCATCGTGCCTTCTCCCGTGCCGGCGCATCCGCGGGGAACGCGGATGGCCGGATTCGTTCAACATTGCCGTCGGCGATCTAGTGCACGACCTCGCCATGCAGTGCGAGGTCGAGACCGTCGCGCTCCATATCCTCCGACACCCGCAAACCGATAAACAGCTTGATCACGTACAGGATGATCAGGCTGACGACGGCATCGTAGACAAAGACCGTGGCGACGCCGATGCACTGGTTGATGAACTGGCCCGGGTTTCCCTCCAGAGCCCCCGCGGTGCCGCCATATTGCTCGACGGCGAAGACGCCGGTGAGCAATGCGCCGACGATGCCGCCGACGGCGTGGACGCCGAAGCAATCGAGCGCGTCGTCATAGCTGAACATGTTCTTGAGCCCGGTGCATCCCCAGTAGCAGAGGACGCCGGCCGCGATGCCGATCACGAAGGCGCCGATCGGGCCGACGAAACCGGACGCGGGCGTGATGGCGACGAGGCCTGCCACCGCGCCCGAGCAGATGCCGACGACCGTCGGCTTGCCCTTGAGCGACCACTCGACCAGCATCCAGGTGAAGCCGGCGACCGCGGTCGCGATCTGCGTCACCAGCATCGCCATGCCGGCCTGCATGCCTGCCGTCACCGCGGAGCCCGCGTTGAAGCCGAACCAGCCGACCCACAGCAGCGAGGCGCCGATGAAGGTCAGCACCATGTTGTGGGCCGGTCCCGCCTCCTTGCGCTTGCCGAGCATGATGGCGCACATCAGGCCTGCCACGCCGGCATTGATATGCACGACAGTCCCGCCGGCGAAGTCGAGCACCTTGATCCAGGCGGCGTCGTTGCCGGAGGCGAAGATGCCGTCAGGGCCCCACACCCAATGCGCGACCGGCGCGTAGACGAAGATCGCCCACAGGCCGATGAACCAGAGCATCGCGGAGAACTTCATCCGCTCGGCGAAGGCCCCTGCAATCAGCGCGGGCGTGATGATCGCGAACGTCATCTGGAAGCAGATGTAGACGCTTTCGGGGATCGTCGCCGCGAGCGGATTGGGGTTGCCGATCCCGCCCTTGCCGATGTCGCTGAGGATGTCCTTCAGGAACATGCGGTCCAGCCCGCCGACGAACGGCGTGCCGGCGCGGAAGGCCAGACTATAGGTCAGGATCGCGAACAGAATCGTAACTAGGCAAGTCACCGCAAAACTCGTCATCACGGTGTCGCCCACGTTCTTCTTGCGCACCATACCGCCATAGAACAGCCCGAGCCCCGGCACCGTCATCATCAGCACCAGCGCAACGGAGGTGAGCATCCAGGCGGTGTCGCCGGGATTGGGCGTGCACTTCTCGAGGATCTTGCCGCCGCAGGCTGGCGGGCCCGCATCCTCCGCGAGCGCAACGTCGCCGAGGGCGAGGTAGAGCAGTGCAATTCCCAGCAACGCGACCACCAATGTCACGAGCCTTTGGCGGGTGGATGTTCTTGATTCCATCATCGTCCTCCCAAGTCGCAAGAGATGTCTTCTGGGCCCTGTTTGAGTGGAACCGCAGAGATGATCATGCGCGCCGGCGCGACGACGCCAGCGAGATCAGCTCGGATTTTCGGGACACAATGAGCGCGGCTCGGCGCGATGAGGTCGTCGAGCGTCGATGGCTGGAGACTGGCACCGACCAGCCTCATGGCTTATCGGCCTTTCCCTTGTCGCCAGATCGGAAAGCGTCAGAGACGGTTCCAATTCTTGGTCAAAGGACGTGCAAGATTCGCACCATCGACACGATTCATTCAAGCTACTGAATGCGCTTCGATTCCAGTTTGCTGCTTTGCGGCAACCGCGCCACGCGCTGCTTCACGCAACAGCCCATCGCCCAACGAATGAGCAGTGGCTGACGATGCCTATGCGGTTCGCATCAAGGGCGGCGCGGTCGGCTTGATCAGCGGAAACGCGATCTCGACGATGCCGGCGGCGAGCCCCACCGCCACGCCGATGCGCCAGGCCATGTTGTAGGAACCGAGCGCGTCGTAGATCAGCCCGCCGCCATAGGTGTAGTCGACCGGCCGCCGCTGCCGCTCCGTCGCCGGGTCTTTGGCCGCCAGCACGTTCAACAGCATCGCCGCGTCGCGCACCGTCCGCGTCATCGGCCCTGCAGTGTCCTGGCTGTGCGCGGTCGGCACGATCCCGGCCCGGCTGACCAGCCCAACGGTCGGCTTCACGGTGACGAGGCCGTTTTGGCTCGCGGGATACAGCAGCGAGCCCGACGTCTCGGTCCCGATCGAGGCTGCGCACAGGCCGGCCGCCACCGCGACAGCCGAGCCCGCGCTCGATCCGCCCGGCGGCACGACCGGGATGCCGCGATCATCCATCAGCGCCGGCGCGTAAGGGTTCTTCACTTGACCGCCCATTGCGTGGCACTACGCCAACTGAAGCGATGGGCCAACTGCAGACATGCTCGAGTATGCAAGGTTGGCTAACTACTCGGGCAATCCGGCCGTCTGCAATGTCGCGCCGAGCTTCGTGGCGAGCGCCGGCGCGCAGTCAACACCGCCAAACTGCTGACTGATCCTAAAATTGGGCTGCAATTCAATTACGCGCGCAGCGGCTGCCTTCGCCTCGTCGAACCGGCGGAGCGTGACCAGGGGCCCGATCAGGATGACATAGTTGATGCTGTGCCCTGGATTGGACTGCACCGCCCGGTAAGCCGCCTTTGCCGCCTCATCCGGTCGCTCCAAAAGAAAGTGTCCGAGCGCCTGCGAGCCAAACGCCGCGAACGACCAGGAATCGAACGGAGACAGCCGCAGCGCGCGCTCGCCCCACGCAATTGCCGGTTCCGCTTCGGCGGCCCACATGAGCACATGCCTTCCGGGATATCCCTGAATGCGGACATCGCTCGGTGCAGTTGGCATGTCTCGGACGGGCCAGGAAGAGACTCGTGCACTGCAACAAACTGCATCGCTATTCGATCATGTCGGCGCGGCCGAGCAGCGACAGCGGCAGGCGCGGCAGGTCCACCGCTCCCTTGCCATTATGCCGCGGGCCGCGATGGAAACCGGCGCGGCGATCATACGGTTGATTTGGCATGGAAAACCTCCAATGGAGGGTGTCATGCAGAATTGGCTAGAAAATTGGACGAACGCAAAATTTTGTGACGTCGCGAACCTGATCCTCGGCGCGTTTCTGTTCGTTTCGCCCTGGATATTCGGTTTTGATGCCGGGACGGTCTCTCAAAACGCCTATATCACCGGTATCGCCATCGCGATCCTTGCGATCGCGGCGCTGGCGGCATTCGCGGTGTGGGAGGAGTGGCTGAACCTCATCGTCGGCTTGTGGGCGTTGGTATCGCCCTGGGTATTGGGCTTCCAGGGAACCACCGCGATGACGGTGCATGTGATCATCGGCGCGGCGGTCGTGATCCTGGCAGCGATCGAGCTCTGGATGATGTCCCAGATCCCGCCGCGGCTGACCACCGGCAGCTGAGAGGGCTGAGGTCGTTTGGCTCGTGGCATAGCTTCGCCGTCAACCATACTGGCAACACGGACGGAGTCGTTGCTTCAGGGCATAGACGGATTGACGAAACCTCGGTGTGTCGAGGAAGGCAGCCGATATGTGGCAGGCGCTCGGCTCAATCGCCGGTGGCACCTGACAAGCTACTTTTGCGAACTATTGCCCGCAGAGCGGCTCGCGTTGTGCAAGCGGTCGGATGTCCGGGGTGGGTCAATCGCGTCGGCCGCGTGCCGAGCGAGCCGCTTCCGGTCTGCCCCTCGGACCGGACCACCTGTGCCGCGGTCTGGACTTCGCATACGGGCCAAGAGCGGCATCGCGCCTTTGCCAGATCACCACGGCGGCGCGTCGCGCTCGTTCCGACAAGGCTGGCAGTTGCAATGGCGCGTTGGGACAGTGTGACTGTCGGATAACATCGCTTGCGCCAATCAAAGTTTGAGCCTTGAATTCAGCGAAGACGCGCCACTACCTTACGTAGTTTTTCAAGTGTGTCTGCACTCTCGAAGGATGAAGCGACGAAGACACTCGCCCGGGCGCTAGGCGAGGGTGATGGTTTCGTGCCTAGCCGAAAGAGGGTACGTCTGGTTCGTCTACTGAACGAGAGTGGCCAAACGCGCAGCCTAATGCGCGCACCGACCAGTACTGTTGATGGCCCAAAGAGGGAGGAGAACAATGAGCACCTGGCTTAGTGAGCGAGAGCAGCGTCTTGTTGCGGGCGCGGAGGCGGTAGCGGCGGCAACACCTATTCCGACCCAGATCGTTTCCAACGGCGAGTATCTTCCGCCTCCGCAAAGCGCGACCCAGAAGAAGGTCGAGGCGCGGATCAACGAGCTCGCCGACGTAAACGGCAAGCATCTCGGCTTGAGCCGCAGGCAGTTCCTGCACACCAGCTGCGGCATGGCGGCGGCGTTCCTCGCCATGAACGACATCTATGGCAATGTTTTTCAGGTCGCACCCGCCGAGGCCCGCGAGCCCGAGCGGATGCTGGCGCGCGCGCAAAGCCTTGCCGACCAGTTCATCTTCGACGTCCAGACCCATTTCGTGCGCGATGACTTCGACCACAAGGAGCTCCTGGGACTGGCGGACTTTGCAAGCCAGCACTGGAACCCCAGGATGAAGGAGGAGGGCGTTTCCTCGCTCGCCCGCTACAAGTTCCAGAATTATGTGAAAGAGGTCTACTACGACAGCGACACCAACATGGCGCTCTTGAGCGGCGCGCCGTTCGACGACCCGAGCTGGTGGCTGCTGTCGAACGAGCAGATCGTCAAGGCGCGCGAGCTGATCAACGACTTCGCCGGTTCGCGCCGCCTGCTGGCGCACAGCGTCATCACCCCCAAGCAACCCGGCTGGATGGAGGAGGTGGACAAGGCGATCGAGGTCTACAAGCCGGATTCCTGGAAGTCCTACACAATCGGTGATCCGCTGGCGCCCTCGAAATTCCCGTGGCGGCTCGACGACGAGCAGGTGATGTATCCGTTCTACGAGAAGGCGGTGAAGGCCGGCATCAACACGCTGTGCATCCACAAGGGGTTGCTGCCGCCCGATTACGAGAAGTCGTTCGCCGGCGTGTGGGAGTACGCAACCGCCTGGGATATCGGAAAGGCCGCGAAGGATTGGCCGCAGATGAACTTCGTGATCTATCACTCGGCGCTGCGGGCGTTCCTTGAGCTGCCGGACAAGGCGTGGGCCGAGTTCGAGCAGACCGGCCGCATCCAGTGGGCCTCGGATCTCGCGGAAGTCCCGCAGAAATTCGGTGTCACCAATGTCTATGCCGAACTCGGCACGTCCTTTGCCAACTCGGCGGTCGCGCATCCAAAATTCTGCGCGGCGCTGGTCGGCACGCTGATCAAGGGCATGGGGGTCGACCACGTCATGTGGGGCACCGACTCGGTCTGGTACGGCTCACCGCAGTGGCAGATCGAAGCGCTGCGCCGGCTCGAAATCCCAGAGGACATGCAGAAGAAGTACGGCTTTGCACCGCTCGGCGATGCCAACAGCGCCACCAAGCAGCTGATCTTTGCGGGCAACGCAACCAGATTCTACAAGATCAAGCTGAGGGCAGCCGACAACACCAGGATGCCGGCCTTTTCCGAGGACCGCCTCGCGGCGCTCAAGAACGAGTACACCCAAGCTGCGAAGCAACCCTCGAACCTCCGCTACGGCTACGTTCGCGCCGGCTAAGTGCCGACGGCTGCGGCGACGGAGCGGGCAAGCTTCGCCGCCGAAGCGAACGCGCGGCTGCTGCGACAGGGATATCGTATCGATCGACAAATCCAACTTCGGCTGCGGGTCACAAGCGGCGGTTTGATCGCGCCCCAACCACGTCCAGTCCACCCCGATGAACGGACGATTTTGGAGCCGCACCGGACTTCGCACTAGGGCCAAAGGCTGACGTCGCGACCTTCATGTGTGGTATCAACCATCCGAGGTGCGTTGCAAGGCACGCGCTCCTCGTATCGATTCCCCGCTGCGAAGGACTTCGCGGTTCGACCCGCCCGCCGGTCGGCGTCAATTTTGAGAGGAGGTCGCATGAATCGCATTCTCATCACCGGCGCGGCCGGGAAAATCGGAAGCACCTTGCGCGAAGGCTTGCGCGAACGCTACGCGGTGCTACGCCTTTCCGACATCGCGCCGCTCGATCCGGCACGCGCCGGCGAAGAGATCGTGCGCGCCGATCTCGCCGATCTCGCCGAGGTGGAAGTCGCCATGCGGGGCGTTGATTGCGTTGTCCACCTCGGCGCGATCGCAGGCGAGGACACGTGGGACAAGATCCTGCCCAACAACGTGGTCGGAACCTAGAATGTGTTCGAGGCAGCGCGGCGCCAAGGTGTGCGTCGCGTCATCTATGCGAGCTCGCATCACGCGGTCGGGTTTTATCGGCGCGCCAGCTTCATCGACCAGATGGTCGTTCCGCGGCCGGACGGCGTCTACGGGGTGAGCAAGGTGTTCGGCGAGGCGGTCGGACGCCTGTTCGCCGACAAGCACGGCCTGTCGGTAGCCTGCCTCCGCATCGGCGCCTTTCGCGACAAGCCGGCGGATCGGCGTCTGCTCCATGTCTGGCTCAGCCCGCGCGACGCCGTGCAACTGGTCGGATGTTGCATCGATGCGCCCGACTATCATTTCATCGTCGTCTACGGCGTCTCCAACAACACCCGCAACCGCTATCGCAATGCAGGCATCGAGTTCCTCGGCTATCGGCCGCAGGACAATTCGGAGGATTATGCGGCCGACATCCTGCGCACCCCGGACACCGAGGATGCGATCTCGCGGGAATTCCACGGTGGCCCCTACACACAAATGGGGTTCGACGGCGACCTTGCCCGGATCGAGTAGCGGGTCACTCGGTCGCCGTGGCGCGAAGAGCGACCGCGCCATTTCACCGGCATTTCCGGCAGTCGCCGCAATGAGTCCACTGGAAGGCCGGGGGGACCGCTCCTGGAAGAAGTCGACGAGACGCCAGCGCAAAGTGCCCCGGCCCTTCAATTCAACTGCATCACGGTGACCGGGTGCAATATATGTTTTGCGACACGGGATATTCTTGCGACGCGACAGCAGCTGTGCGGCACAAGGAGCGACTTCCGCAATGGGTCTTGGCCGTGTAAAAACACACTTTCTCAGATGAGCCGATAGCAAGCCAAGACCGGCTCGGTCTCAGGCGGCGATCGCAT
>NZ_LBKA01000158.1:0-13587 GCF_028128955.1 Bradyrhizobium sp. CCBAU 11386 | reverse complement strand
CTCGATTCCCTCAGGGCCGCGTCTTCGGGATCAATATGGCGCTCGAGCTCCATCGCCTCAGCGCCGGCCGGCGATTGTCGGAGATGAGCCAGCGCGGCTCCGATCTTCCGATTATAACCGGGCTGCGATTTATAGGCATCGACATCTCCATTCAACGACGTGCCGGAAAGCCGGGCAGCAATGCCCTTCTTGTTGTTTTGACGCAGGTAGTCACTGAAACTTCTAAGAGCAGTTGCGTTGCTTTTGGCGGTACTTGTCGCTGCTTCATTTCTATACTTATCGATGAGAGCCACGTCCTCGGAGTGGGGATTTAGCTCAGCGGGGCCTGCGATCGGCACAACTCTGCCCGTCGACTGCGAGGTCCGGAGATGATCTATTGCCGCAAGGACAGCCCTGGGACGCCCCTCTTCGATGAACTGGCGCGCATCATCGGTCACCGACTCGTCGTTCAGCCGGGCAACAATGGCCGGTTTGTTATTTGCGAAGAGCCAGCGGCCAAAGGTACGAAGAGTAGCTACATAGCAGTTGGCAGTGCTCTTGGCGGCCCCACTATTGGTGAGGGCCTTCTCAAGCCTCGAAATAGCGGAAGCATCCTCGGAATAAAGTGGCTGCTCACGCCGTCTTCTCGAAATCCCAGTTGACTGAGGCGGCTGCAGTATTGCTGAGGAGGGGCCTGGTTCGTCCATCAGCCCCAAAGGCAAATCCTGATCGTAACCTTCTGCAGGAAAAAGCTTCTCTGGCCAACCGCCAGCTTCCTGCGACGCCCGGTGATACGCGGCAGCGTCACCAACCTGCTTCAATTCCATCAGTGCCGTGTTTCCGGGAACAGGCACAGGGGATACATGGCGCTTGTGCTGCTCCATCGCTTTGGTACCGCCCGGCGATTGTCGGAGATGAGCCAGCGCGGCTAGGATCTTCCGATTATAACCGGGGTGCGATTTATAGGCGTCGACATCTCCATCCAACGACGTGTCGTAAAGCCGGGCAGCAATGCCCTTCTTGTTGTTTTGACGCAGGTAGTCACTGAAACTTCTAAGAGCAACCGCGTTGCTTCCGGCGGTACCTGTCGCTGCTTCGTTTCTATACTTATCGATGAGAGCCACGTCCTCGGAGTGGGGATTTAGCTCAGCGCGGCCTTTGACCGGCGCGCTTCCGCCCGTCGACTGCGAGGTCCGGAGATGATCTATTGCCGTAAGGACAGCCCTGGGATGCCCCTCTTCGATGAATTGGCGCGCGTCAGCGATCAGCGACTTGTCGTTCAGCCGGGCAACAATAGCTGGTTTGTTATTTGCGAACAGCCAGCGGCCAAAGCCGAGAAGAGAATATACATTGTTCCGGGCGGTGCCTTGGGCGGCCCCGCCCTTGATGAGGGCCTCCTCAAGCCCCAAAATAAGGGAAGCATCCTCGGAATAAAGAGGCCGCGCGACGCCCCCTCTCACAATCCCAGTTGACGGAGCGGGCTGCAGCGTCGAGGCGGCCGGCATTGCTCCACCACCTCCATCTGAATTGGCGATCTCGGTCAGTTGTCGCTCAAAGGTCGCCCCATCTGCAGACTGAACCGCGGGTGAGCTTACTTGCGGGTCCATGCTGTCCGATTGTTTCCGCACCCAGTTGGTCGAGGGGAGATCCATCCGTTCTCACTTCCAAAATATAGGCCCGTTTGAAGCTTGGCCTGGATCTGACGTGCCGGGGGATTGCGACCGAAGATCGAGGTGAGGTCGGCCCCGCAACAAACCACTCAGCTCACGGCGGGCTACCTACGCAGCGTGAGCATCGTGCGAATCGATATTCATTGCGATCAGCTCCACATACTCGCTAGGGAAGCTGTCGAGAACCTGACGACGACAATGTGTTGCGCGAGGACAGCACGGTGCACGTCTTTCGCCCTCCGCGACCAAGCGGTGGGCGGCGGCGATCAAGATGAGACCTCTCATCCTGATTGGGTTCTTCCGCACATTTGGTGCAGCTTGAGCGATTGGGGTTGTGTAGGTTGCCCGGTCATACTCAGGCAGCCAGAAGGACGCGTCGACGCAATAGCGGGTAGCTTGCCCGACCATAAATTTGTCGTTTGATGGCTTTGATCCTGCTGATCTGGCCTTCGACCGGACTGAGGGGTAGTTTTTGCCGCTCGGACCGCGTCGATGTCGCGCGCGATGCCGTTGGCGAAGCTCTTGAGCTCGCTGTTGGCTGCTTGTGCGATCCATTCATCGAACTCGGCGATGTCGCTGCCCCTGAGAAGAGACACAAACCGCTTCGCTAGCTCTGCTGTCGTGGCGAGTTCCGGAGCTCGCGCAAACAAGTGACCGAGGAACAGCCTGGCGTCAGCATCGATCTGATCCAGATCCCGACTCAAATACCAAGCACAGCGACGACGCGTGGGAGCTTTCCAGGTCGGGTGCGGTTGTGCTGCTCCTCCCGAGTCTGCATGTGCACGCCTGTCAGCGGCCCATCGCGCGACGGTCACCCGACTTCCAGTATAACCCTGTTGCTGAAGCTCGCGCCAAAGCTGCTGGCCCCCCTGGCAGCCGGAGGCCCACCGCGCTTCGAGCCATGCCGAGAAGGGCGCGAGAAGATGTGAAGGTCTGTGAGGACGCGAATGCTCTGGTTCGCCGCCAGCGGCCAGCCAGCGCTGAACCGTGCGCCTGTCGACGCCGAGCAGTTGGGCGATCCCAGATGTCGGGTAACCTTGCTCGCGTAGGCGACAGATTTCATCCCAGCGTTCGCGTCGTGCAGCCTTTCGATCCGCCCGCAACTGTGCAAGGCCGGGCGGCAGCGTGGAACTGCCAGTCTTCGGTCGTTGCACGGACGCCATGATTTGCACGGCGGCGGCTACGTTGTGACGATGGCGGCCGACAGCGTGGCGCAGGGCCTCACCTAAACTGTTGAGCAGGTGCCAACGGTCCGCCACCTGCACCGCGTCGGGCGCGCCGCAGCGTGCGCCATCAGCATAAAGTCCCGCACGGTCGCGGGCGACGACCTTGATCTCCGGCCAGCGCTTCAGCCAGCGCGCAACACTGTCGGCATTACGATCGGGAAGCAGGTCAAGCACGCTATTGCGCTCCAGATCGCAGATGATCGTTCCACATCGCTGGCCACGACGCCAAGCCCAATCGTCGATGCCGACGACGGTCGGGGCAACGAAATCCGGCAAGGGTGTCGCCGCTGACTGGCATGGCCAGTTTGCGCGACAGGCGCGAGCCGGGCTCACCGCCGACCGCAAAGCCGATCGCCAGCTGGCTCTCGCCGAGGCGGGTTGTGCGTCTTGCTTTCGGCCGCACCGTTGCCGGTAGCCGCTCAGTGAATATCCGACGCGGGCATTGCGGATTCGCGCATCGAAAGCGTCGCGCCTGAAGCCGGATTTCGACAACCCGCCCCTGCCATGGCAGATCGGCTAAGCGTCGCTCGTAATGGCTGTGGACGCGACCCGTCTGGCCGCCGCAACAGGGGCAGAGCGAGACCGCTGACTTCGGCCGAGCCACGAGCACCCCCCTGTCGGTCTGGGGAAGGATCTCGACAATCGAACGTTCGGGGGAAACCAGTGAGCGGAAGGCATGGAGCAAGGCGAATTACGGGCGTCGACTGCGATTCCGACCTTAGCCGAGCACGCCGCCAATCAGCAGCGCAATGCCGAGCAGCGAGGTTGCGATCGGCCGGCGGATTAAGGGGTCGGAGACACCCATGGGATGCGCCTGCCGCTCAGGCGGCTGTTGCCGGGATCATGGCTGTTTGGCTCCAGATCCCGATGGTTGAGCCCCCGGCCCTGGCGCCGGACCGGTCTGGCCCTTCTGGTCGCCCTCACTGCTGCTCCGCTTGGCGCGAAGCTCGCCGTCCTTGCCTTGTCCGTCCTTCAGCCCGCCCTTCTGACCGTCCTTGGCCTGGCCATCCTTCTTCTGGCCATCCGGCGCACGCGTGCGCTTGCGCGGGACGAGGTCGGCCGACGGGGTCTGCTCGTCGCGGCCGACGATCACCTTGGAGCCGTCGGACAGATTGGCGAAGCCTGCGGTCACGACCTTGTCGTTCGCCGTCAATCCGCTCGCAATGACCGCGTCATGCTCGTTCTGCTGGGTCACCGTCACAGGCTTGGCCGAGACGATGTCGCCCTCGCCGATGACATAGCTGAAGGTGCCGATCGGTCCGCGCTGGACGGCCGACGTCGGCACCACCAGCGCCTGCGACAAGGTCTCGACCTTGAGGCGGACATTGACGAACTGGCCCGGCCAGAGCTGGTAATTGGCGTTGGGGAATTCAGCCTTGAGCCTGAGCGTGCCGGTGGTCTGGTCGACCTGGTTGTCGATGCCGGTGAGCTTGCCGCTGTCGATCACGGTGACGCCGTCATTGCCGAACACGTCGACCGACAGCGCGCCTTTGGCAGCGGCCGCATTGACCCGCATGATCTGCTGCTGCGGCAGGCTGAACCACACCGCGATCGGCTGCAATTGGGTGATGACGACAAGGCCGGTGGTGTCGGGGGCGTGGATGATGTTGCCCTGGTCGACCTGGCGCAGGCCGGCGCGCCCCGAGATCGGCGCCACGATCTTGGTATAGCTCAGCGTCGCCGCCGCATTGTCGATCGCGGCCTGGTCGGCCTTGACCAGCGCCTCGGTCTGGGCGACCAGCGCGCGCTGGGTGTCGGCCTTCTGCTTGGAGCCGGCGTTGGAGGCGGCGAGCTGCTCGTAGCGCGTCAAGTCGATGCGCTGGTTGGCGAGCTGGGCTTCGTCCTGGGCCTTCTTGGCAACCGCCTGGTCGTAGGTCGCCTGGTACGCTGCCGGGTCGATCTCGCCGAGCACGTCGCCCTTCTTAACGTCCTGGCCTTCGGTGAACTTCACCGCGATCAGCTTGCCGTCGACCTGCGAGCGCACCGTGACCGTGTTGAGCGCGCGGATCGCACCAACGCCATCGAGATAGACCGGGACGTCCTGGATGCGGGGCGTTGCCGCCAACACCGGCACCGGCAGATCGGGCCGCTGGTTGCGGCCGTTCGCCTGCTGCGGCTGCTGATGCATCACGGTCCAGCCGAGATAGCCGAGGCCGCCGAGGATCGCGAGCGTGACCAGAGTCAGGATGAAGCCACCGCGCGACGATTTCCTCGCCGTCCCCGCCTTCGCGTCATCCTTCTTATCCGGCTTAAAGAGCATTGACCGGTTTCTCCATGCGCGGCTCCCAGCCGCCGCCGAGCGCCTGGTACAGGCTGACGATGGCGAGAAGCCTTGCGAGTTGGGCCTGCGACAGCGCGTCTTCCGCCTGGAACAGGGTCAGCTGGGTGTTGAGCACGGTCACGATGTCGGTGGTGCCGGCGCGCAATTGCTGCTCCGACAGATCGAACGCGCGCCGCGAGGCGGTGACGACATCGCGCTGCAATTGCAGCTTGATCGTGGTCTGCTTGATCGAGAACAGCGCATTGTCGACGTCGGTAAAGGCCTGGACAATGGTCTTGCGATAGGTCTGGAGCAGTTCGTCCTGCCGCGCCTTGGCAAATTCGAAATTGCCGAGGATCTTGCCGCCGTCGAAGATCGGCTGCGTCGCACTGCCGACGAGCTGGAAGAAGGCCGCATGCGGCTGGAACAGCGATACCAGCGCCGAGCTCTGATAGCCGCCATTGCCGGTGAGCTGGATGGTCGGAAAGAACTGCGCGCGGGCATTGCCGATGTTCGCGGTCGCAGACGCAAGCTGCGCCTCCTGCCGGCGAATATCCGGCCGCTGTGTCAGCAGCTCTGACGGCAGGCCGGGCGTCACGCGCGGGATCGCGATCCGGTCGAGGGAGCCGCCGAGCACGCGCACGCTCTCCGGTGGGCGCGCCACCAGCACGGCGAGCGCGTTGACGTTCTGATCGAGCGTCTGGCGCAGCGGCGGCACCAGCGCCTTCTGGTTGGCGAGCACGCTCTCCTGCTGGGCGACGTCGAGATCGGTGCCGGTGCCGGCCTTGCGGCGCTCCTTGACGGCATCGAGGATGCGCTGCGCGCTCGCGATGTTACGCTGTGAGGTCCTGATGCGATCCTGCGAGGCCAGTACCTGGAAATAGGCATTGGCGACGCCCGCCAGCGTCGTCAGCGCGACGACGTCGCGATCGAAACGGTTGGCGTTCGCCGTCTCCTCCGCCGTCTGGAGCGCGTCGCGGTTCTGGCCCCAGAAATCGAGCTGGTAGCTCGCGCTGAGCGAAGCCTGGTAGTTGACAACCTCACGGCCGCCATTGGTGAGACCCGAGGCTGACGACCTGGAGGTGCGCGAATAGGTCTCCTGCCCGGTGCCTGAAAGACTCGGCAGCAGCGCCGCGCCCGCCTGCCGCGCCTGGGCGTCCGCCTGGACGATGCGCGAGACCGTGGCGGCGATGTCGAGGTTGACGGTCTCCGCCTCTTCCATCAGCTGCGTCAGCTCCGCCGAGCGGAAGCCGCGCCACCAATCCAGCGACGGCGGCGCATCCCCCTTCCCGGCGTATTTGTACTGCGCGGGGACATCGAGCGCGGGATCCGGAAGGTCCTGGGTTAGCACGCAGGCACCCAAGCTCGACGCCAGACACGCGACCGCGACGGCTCGCAGCGTCCGGGACGAATGCAGAGAAAGATTACTGCTATACCGCGCGCTGCCCAGCTCCTTCGTCAAGGCTTCCCGATCGCTTTCCGACAGGGGCGTGGGTGATACTTCGGAGCCATGCGGTTAGGACGCAAGGCCAAGGGCATTGCAAGCGCCGATCCAAGAACCGCGGCGGCCCCCAGCCACTGCGTTGCGGTCAGGGTTTCCCCAAGGAAGATGGACGCCAAAATAGATGTAAACAAGGGAACTAGTGGCAGCAATAATGCGGCGGCGGTCGCGCTCATTCGCTGCAGCGCAATCCCGTAGAGGAGAGAGGGGATGGAAAGAAGCAGCAATCCGGATACGACCACCGATACAATATCGGCCATCACCACAGAGAGCGTCGGCATTGGACGGACGCCAATCCACGCAAATACGACCACCGTCAACGCAACGATCTGGCTTGCCGTCGTAAGTCGCAATGCATCGACACTTTGCGACATCACACGGACTGCTACGTTGTAGAGTGAGGCGAATAGCACACCGGCGAGAACGAGAGCGACTCCCAGTCCCCGCGTTGCGGACGGATCAGAGTCAGGGGTCCAGCTCAAAAAGCCGACCCCGGCAGAAGCCAACATACAGAGGAAAATGATAGCACGGTTAGGGACCTCGCCAAGGATTAACCATGCAAGCAGTATGACCATCGGCGATTCAACTGCGAACAGCATCGCTTCTACCGACGCCGGCAGCATCGATAGCCCGAAGATCGAAAGACCAGACGCAAGCGCCGGCTGCAGGATGCCGGGAAGGCCAGCACGCCAATCGCTCAAGCGAGGCGGCGCGCCTGAGCAGATGGATAGTACGGTCAGGCTTGCAGCACTTACAGCCAACTGCCCTGTCAGAAGCGAGAGCGGCTCTATGCAGCAGAGCGCGGCCTTGGACAGAACGTTGCCCATGCTCCAGCTGACCGTCGCGAGTGTTCCGCAAAGAAGGGGTAGGAAAAGAGATGGGCCGCGCATCGCTCGGCGCTCCGATTGCGTAGCCTGTTTGACACTCAGATAGTGCAAGCGCCGGTGGAAGAGGGGGATTGAAGTTCAAGTCGAGCCACGCATGAGCCGACTCTAGCTTCTGAAATAGCCCGCGAAATTGCCAGCCCTACGCGTTAGGCTGATCACCTGGATAAAGGTGCTCTCTTGCGGGAATAAGTGGCGTTGAATAGGCATAGTTTGGTTCGCGGTGTCTAGGGGTAGAACTGGCGATGACGATAGGCAAACCGAAGACTGGTCTGGTTTTGCCAACATCGGGCATGCCGCCTTGTATCCCCGAAAAGGTCCTACAGGCACCTACCAGGACTGGTTGGCTACACCGGTGCGGCGCCGCAACCGATCCTGTTGCCACTATACGCCCAGAGGTCTGCTAATCTGGCAGATGCACCATGAGCGCGTTTAGCTCATTGGCTGAGTGGCCGCCTCAACGATAAGGCAAGCGATTAGGGTAATATTCGAGCTTTCAGGAGCCATCATGCCCCCTACTATATTTCAAAAGAAAGCAGACTCCGATGACGTACAGCCAGCAGTTTTGAAGTGGAAGTGCTTTCGTGCCTTTGTGGTGGTTTAACGCAGTCATCTTCACAAACGTGGCTGTGAATCTGACATCGAATCCGTCAGCCAACTCCCGGCGCGCCTCCAGGGTCAGGCGCTTCATCTTC
Organism: Bradyrhizobium sp. CCBAU 11386; assembly: GCF_028128955.1. Lineage (NCBI taxonomy): Bacteria > Pseudomonadati > Pseudomonadota > Alphaproteobacteria > Hyphomicrobiales > Nitrobacteraceae > Bradyrhizobium > Bradyrhizobium sp. CCBAU 11386. Next base: position 5,372 of record NZ_LBKA01000158.1, on the reverse strand, counting down.
CGAAGTGGCGGAGGGACGATCGGCATAGCGCTGATGGATCGTCAGGAGGTCGATCTCATTACACGCCCATGGAGTTTTCGCCCATGCGCTTTGGCGCTGGCGAGCGCCTCTCGCGACAGATAGGCCCATCCCAAAGCGAGCTCGGCCGGCGAGCGCTGCTCGTGTGGGATGATCTTGTGGAATGGCCCATGCCGCTCGCCGCCGACAAGGGCGCCGAGGCTTGTAGGAGCGCTCGAGATTGGCGCTGTCCTAGAGCACGAGCCGAAGGCAAGCCTGTGCGTGAAAGGGATCGGCGGTCATAGGCGGGGGCGGCCGACTACCGCATCTGCACCGGACATTCTGCCACCGAGGGCAGGCACAGCTAAGAGCCGGGTCAATGCGCAGGGCTTGATCCGGTGAGCGCAGTCCGTGCTGATGTCCGAAACCATACGCGTCAAATGTAAGTAGAACGCCAAAGTGTCTGCGCACGCGACATTGAGCTGAAAAATCGTGAGCGATTCCTCTCGTTTGCACTGGCCCAAATCATGCAGCAGCTAGCGGCGAGGACGACAGGATGGGAGGTGCGGTTGAATGCAAATCAGACAAGCAAGACGGCGTCGCCGGTCGATGGTCAAAGGCTGCCACCGAGAATGTGAACAAAAAAAGTCGTGATCAATCTGAACTCGGCCGGCGAGGGCACGACCTGTGTCGTGGAAGCTCCGTCTCAGATCGTTGATTTAGCTGAGATACGCACCGTCATCGGCAATCTAAGTGCAGACGCCCTCGCTAATCGGGCATCTATTACTCGGATCCGTACGTGATGCCCCTCGGGCGCTTGGCTTCATGCCGCTGGGTTTCATAGGCCGCCGTTATTCCCTCAAGATCTGATTTTAGCTTTTCGAACGCAACTTGCTGCGCATCGAGTGCGGCTGAGCAATTCTTGCTGAATTCCTCACTTTGAAGTTTTCCCTGCTCCATCATTTCGAAGATGGTTCTATCCTTGCTTTGTCGCGCATCTGAAAGAACCGATCGAATATCCTGTGCATCTCGCTCTACGGCCACTACCGCATCGTTGACCGATGATCGCATCGCCTCCAGCGCATTAGGACTCACGCCCGCCAAGATCGCTTCCCCCAGCGCGCGCCCGCGCCGATAACTGTGTCGATTCTCGAATTGCCCATGTTGTAGTTGCTGGTCTCTTCCACTGAGGACTATAAGGGCAACCGCCGCAGCCTCAGGATCGCTCGTCGCGATTTCATGCACCTGCCAGGATTCTGGGTCAGCTGCGCACCATTCATTTCGTTTTTGGAGCCGTTGCTGCAGTTGTGACGCCAAGGTCTCAAAAAGACTGTGGTCTTGTGGATTGGATTGGTACCTTGCCGCAGTCTCTGCGATCGCATCAGTCCAATTTGGTTGAAATCCCCTGATCAGCTCCGCAGCTGGCCCTCGAATGTTTTGGCTGGTGGTCCACTCCCAAAGCCGCTTCTCCTTCTCCAGGAACAGAAGCACTTCATCGATCGAGCTGAATTGGAGTGGCCTATTGAGAATAGGTCTCGGAACTTCAATCTTGGTTCATAAATGCCGCCTCAAAAGCGGTATCTTCTCGCAACGGCTGCGCGAGTGCAAGTGAGCTGACGCGCTACAAATTTGTGGAGCCGCCGCATTTGAGCCGCTGCTCTGCCCCGTCAGGGGCGCCCTTCCACAGCGCAATTCTGCGGTTTGGTGGAGATGAGCGTAGGAGCGACGCTTTACGGCTTTCGCTTTGGCTGATTCCCAATCAGCTACCGATCTAGATCGACCAAATATACTGGCAGACCAGCATCTGCAGATCGCGCTGAAGTCTGCTCTCGGTAGCGGTTCTTTTCTTCGGGATTGGCAAGTCGAACGCGCAAGGTAGCCAATTCGTCGCAAAGAGGCTTTCCGCCCGACCGCGCCGCGTTGAGTTTGGCGCGTATTCTTTGGTCGGCACAGATCGCCTCAGCATCCGAATATTTTCGAGCAGCGAAAGCAACAACCGGCTTTCGATCGACCTCGATTGTGAACACCGAGAGCGAAAGCCTATCATCGCGCATGACTTTCCTTGCAGGCTAGATCGCGCCGATTTTCACGCAGATCACATGAATGATCACAAATATTGGGAGCGCGCCCAAAAACCATGCGACCGCATCGCCATCGCGATCCGACGCAAACTCGCGGTTCGCGTCTGTCTCACGCCCATGACGTACGACTGAAAAGACCTGGCTGGGGCATGTGCATCTGGCCGCGCGCCGAAACAGTTGTTTGACTGTCGCTTCCTTCTTGAGCGTATCCGCGCCTGCGTCTCGATCGGACATCCAGCTAGCCCTTCGCCTTCAGTCCGATCTCGACCAGTCGGCGGATGGTCTCGGAGCGAGTGGGCTTGTCGGCCTGCTGTGCCGCCCACGCATCGAGGTTTGTCATGAATTCATCGGAGAGGCGGAATGTGCGCGAGGGGTCTCTGCCCGTTGCAGGGCGACCTGCGCCGGGCCTTTTCCCGCCGACACGCTTTGGTATTGCCTTTTTCACAATTCGGTCTTACCGTTTTCAGGCTTGAAAAACAAGCGGCCCGCCGACCGTGTTGGAAGCACGGCGACAGGCCTGGCCCAAATCATGAGGTAAGTCATGGCTCAGGTTAATCCAGAGAATAGCACACCTATGCCGGCAGTTTCGACGCGGCGCCGCTTCCTATCCCACGCCGCGAGCGTGGCCGTCAGCGGTGCAGTTCTGTCGCTGGCGACAAATCCGCCAGCAGCAGCCGTGGGCGCGCCAGCGGGTGCCCTAGCATCCCCTGACGTCGATCCAATCTTCGCGTTGATCTCCCGGCATCGCGCTGAGGAGCGGGCCTATGAGGCCGCCCTGATGGCTCGCGACGAACTCGAGGAAATCGTACCGGAGGAGTTCCGGCGGCCGGGGCGCGTGCAATGGGGTATGAAGGACGGGGTTAATCCGTACTATCTGCATTCTCACAAGCAAATCGACGATTGTCTTGTCGCCGGAAGCCGACATTCCCCCAAAATCAAGGCCCAGCTACACGCCGATCTCGATCGCGACAGGTTTGAGATCTGGGCGAAGCGGGAAGAAATCGGCCTTCCTTACGCCGAGGAACGAGTCGCGCAGCTATGCGACTCTTGCCAAGATCTGGAGTGGGCGCTCGCCAACACGATGCCGACTTCCATTGCCGGCGTCGCGGCACTGCTTCGTTACGCCAACGAGGTGGAGGACCAGGGCGAGGAGTGGCCAGACACCGACACGATCGGCCCAGACGGATGGCATTATCAACTTCGGCAAACCGCGGCGCGCGCGCTTCAAACGGTGCTCGCCACAGACCAGCCAGCGAGAACGTAGGCTCACGTTGTTGCGCGCCCGTCAAAAGGCGATGCGTGCGGTTAGTGCGGCGGCAGGACCTCTGAGCAGTAGCGCCCGTCGGCTTCGGCCGGCGGGCTTTGTTTTGAGCGGGGCTTTCGTTATTTGCGAAGAACAAAGCCAGAAGCGCCGTGTACGATCCGTGTCTCATCCACTGAGCGAGACTAATCGGGAAAGCCTGAAATCAAAGGGTTTTTCTAGGACCAAATGAGACACGGCTTCTCAAAGATTTTAAGACCTACGGCATTGATTTTATTGGCGATCCCGGCAGGACTCGAACCTGCAACCCGCGGAGTAGGAATCCGCTATTCGGCCAAGACACCCCGCCTCGGCTTAGCCACCGATTGGCCACTGCAATCCCGTGAACAAACCGCACCATAGGACGTCAAACAAGCGCAAACTCTTTTGTTTTTGTTGGTCTTTTCGATTGCTACTTACGTTCGGGACGCAGAGAATCTTTCATGCAACAAGACGGGGGATTTCCTGTTCGACCAATCGCAATAATCGGGTGTTGCGTGTCCGCGATTTGAGCTTGCGTCGGAGACGACCGAGCCGCCGAGTTTTGCGGGTTATCGCGAAGTGAAGCAATTCATACGCTCACTTCCGGAAGTGCCGTCGGGAGATCCTTCCACCCCCAACGACGCCTCAAATTTGTGAGCGGGCGGCAGCTTGCGACTTGCATCGCCAACAATGGCCGCCACGTGTTCGCTCCAGCGCTCCAGCGCTCCAACGCGTCGCGCATCTCCTCGGCGTAGCGAGCTCGATTGTAGATGCCTGCGACGCCCGCGCGATGTCCGCTAACATGGTTCAGGACGGCTTCTACAATGTGCGGTAACACCCCGAGCCGATCCGCCATTGCCGTGGCAGCGGATCGGCGAATGTCGTGGACGGTCCATGCGGGCAGAGCCTCGCCCTGGGCCTCAAGAATGCGCGCATCAAGCGCAGCCTTCGACTTCGACCAGCCGGAGAAACCGCGTTTCTTGTCATCACCTTTGCGTCGAGGCCCATCACCAAAGAGGAACTCCCGATCAATGCGCCGGGGCTGGGCTTGGATCAAGGCCAGAACCGCAGGGGCGAGGGGGAGGATATGCTCGCGATGGTTTTTGACCCGGCCCCCGGGAATGGTCCACGTCGCTTCAGCAACTTCAGGCCATCGCATGCCACCCACTTCGTCGCGGCGCTGGGCGGTGAGGATCAGCAACCGGACGATGCGGCCATAGTCGTCATCGTGGCATGCCAGCCAGATCGCTCTTAGCTCCGCATCGGACAAAACCCCATCACGGGATGCCGGCGCAGGCGGACGGTTGGTGCCGAGCACCGGATTGGCCGGAAGGTCCAGCCCCTCCCGGATGGCCCAGTTGAACATGGCCGACACAGCGGCTCTCGCGCGGGCTGCGCTCACTGATTGGCGAGATGGTCCGAGACGTGGCGGCGGGTGACCTCGCTCGGTCGTGCGAGCTTGGAGGTGTTTATCGACATCTGCAAAAGATCGTAGAATGCTCTGAAGCGCTCCGCGTAGGCAGCATTCCTTGGCCCGAGCGTTGCGCTCAGGATCCGATGAAAGAGCAGGCCCCGCTTCGAATAGGCTTGCAGCCTTCGAGCCGGTCGCAATGCGCTCACGCCCTGCCGTGGGATGAACCAGCATCCAAGCTGCTCGAGGTGCCACTCACTCGGCGCGATCGGCCACTGAGACCGCCGCTCAGCAAGCACCCGGTCGATCTCCCGTATGAGGCCGCCCATCCTCAACGCTGCCAGCTCAGGCGTCTCGTCGGACAGCGACCACGAGAGATGGCCGTCTCCTATTGAGTCGGTGAAGCTCTCCCGTGCCTCCTCGATTCGCTTTTCCGCAAGATTTCGGTAGGCCTTGTGCACGCTTCCCGGAGCATTCCGAAACAGCGTGTCGAATCGATCAGAGCTTTCCTGAGATCGTCCCGACTGGCATTCGTGATTTGCTCCTGGCGCTCGGCAAGCTCTCGCGCCTCCTTCTTCCAGGCCTCAAAGGCTGACGTTTC
>NZ_LBKA01000157.1:0-13576 GCF_028128955.1 Bradyrhizobium sp. CCBAU 11386 | reverse complement strand
AATCCAGAGTCTTTCCGCGGAGGGACTCTGGATTGCTTCGCTGCGCTCGCAATGACGATGTGGGTGGAGCGTCGCGGACGTCGACTGGACGGACTCGCGGAGGCTCCCCTCACCCGGAATCCGCGCTTTGCGCGAATTCCGGCCTACGAATCAAGGCCTACTGCTTCTGCAACTTCGTCAGCGTCCCGGTGCCGTTATTGTCGGTCGCAGAGTAGCTCACCCTGTCGCCGGCATGGACGGCATCCAGCATCGCGGCGTCCTTGGTCTTGTACTCCTGGAGCGTGCCGGCGCCGCCTGCGCTGCCGCCGACCGTTCCCTTCTGCGTCTGCTGGATCGAGATCGTGCCGTTGAGACGGTCGATCCTGGTGACCATTCCGGTCATGTCGTCAGCAAAAGCGCTGGATGCCAGCATGCTGAGGACCGCAGCGCCTGCGAGGATAAATCTGGTGGTTCCCATCGAGGCCTCCCGGCATTTCGAGATTCACATCGACAAGACATCCTAGAGCGATTTGGTTCCGGCAGATAGCGCGGCAAAGATTAATAGTTGCAATGAGATCGCGGGAACTTCTGCGGAGCCGTCAGCGAGGTTGACGCTATTCCATTTCCTGCTGGATCACGCGGCCGAGCGCGAACAGGCGCTGGTCGATCGAGGTCGGAACCTCGCACACGAACCGCACCACCTTGTGGCGGTCCTCGAAAATGCGCGTCTTCCAGATCAGCTCGTTGCTGAGCGCCTCGACCTTGGCCTCGTCGCGCGGTGTCGTCCCCTGGAGGGCCTGGAGCGCCAGCGTCTCCTCGCGGATCCTGTCGGCGGCGTCGCGCTGCTTGCGGCTGACACGTTCGAGCCCGACCATGACCTGGGCGCGCTGGGCATTCAGGGTCTCGAACAGGCCGGCGAAGAGGAGCTTTGCGTTCGTGGTCTTGTCGGTAGCGGAGCCGGCCAGGAATTCCTTCACCGATTTCTCGGCCTCGTCCAGCGGCGTCTTGCGCGCCGACAGTTTTGAGACCAGCGCGCTGACCTTGGCATCGTCCTTCCACTTGGTCTGGACATCGTCGAGCGCAGGCCCAGCCCAGACCGCGGCGAGCGAGATCTCCGGCACTTTCGCCTGCGTGCACGGCCAGTCCGGATAGCGCGGATCGGCCGCGCGCGCGGCCGTGCCCGTGGCGGCGAACGCCAGAACGGCCATGGTCACGATCCGAACCTTCATCCTTCGCCTCCCGCAGGGCCCCGTCGCGCGAGCCCGCGCGAGGGATCATAGGCCAGAATCGCACCGATCATGAAGACGATTGTGCAGGTCGCAACCACCGCCAGCGAGATCCAGTTGACCTGTCCGTACAGCGCGAAACGGATCAGCTCGACCGCATGGGTGAACGGATTGGCCTCGCAGAGATAGTACAGATAAGGGCTGCCCTCCTGCACCCGCCAGAGCGGGTAGAGCGCCGACGATGCAAAGAACATCGGGAAGATCACGAAGTTCATCACGCCGGCGAAGTTTTCCAGCTGCTTGATGCCGGAGGAGATCAGCATGCCGAGCGAGCCCAGCATCAGTCCGGACAGGATCAGCGCGGGCAGCACGGTCAGGTAGCCGGATGATGGCGGGGTGATGTCCCAGAACCAGGCGATCAGGAGGAATGCATAGACCTGGAGCAGCGACACCGCGGTGCCCGCGAGCAGCTTGCAGAACAACAGGAAGCCGCGCGGCAGCGGGCTCACCAGCAGCGTGCGCATATTGCCCATCTCGCGGTCATAGACCATCGAGAGCGAGGACTGCATGCCGTTGAAGAGCTGGATCATCGCCATCAGCCCCGGTGCGATATAGACCTCGTAGAGGATGTAGGTCTCGTAGGGCGGGATGATGGAGATGCCGAGCACCTGGCGGAAGCCGGCGGCGAAGATGAACAGCCACACCAGGGGGCGCACCAGCGCCGAGACGAAGCGCTCGCGCTGATGCAGGAAGCGCAGACCCTCGCGCCAGACGATGCCGGTGAGGCAGGTCATGTACTCGGCGAATGAGAAGCCGCGCGGCGCATCGCGGGTGGTGATGCTGCTCATGCGCCGCCTCCCGGTATGGTTTGCGCGCCGGTCAGGCGCATGAAGGCGGAGTTGACGTCCTGCGCACCGGATTCGGTGACGACGCGGCTCATCGGCCCCTGCGCCAGCACCTTGCCCTGGTGCAGCACCACGAGGTCGTCCCCGGCCATGATCTCGTCGAACAGATGCGTGGCCCAGAGCACGCCTATGCCTTGCTCGGTGACGAGCTGTCGGACATGGCTGATGATGTCGGCGCGCGCCTTGACGTCGAGGCCGACGGTCGGCTCGTCCAGCAGCAACAGGCGCGGCCGGTGCAGCAGCGCGCGTGCGATCTCCAGCCGCCGCATCTGGCCGCCGGAGAGATCGCGCACCTTGCTGCCGGCGCGCTCGGAGAGGCCGATGCGGCCGAGCAGCTCGGCGCTGCGCGCGGCGGCCTCGCGGCGGCTGATGCCGTGCAATGCTGCGTGATAGAGCAGGTTCTGCGTCAGCGACAGATCGAGATCGAGCGTGCGCGGCTGAAACACGACGCCGAGCAGCCGCAGCGCCTCGCCGGGACTCTTGCTGACGTCGTGACCGAAAATGCCGACGCGGCCGGACTGGATGCCGAACAGCCGCGTGATGAGCGAGAACAGCGTGCTCTTGCCGGCACCGTTGAGGCCGAGCAGCGCGGTGAAGCTCGCGGGCTGCACGTTGAAGGAGACGTCCATCAGCGCCCGCCGCGGACCATAGGCATGGCTGACGCCGTCGATCGACAGCGCCGGCACCGCCGCCGTTTCGGGCTTCGGAGCGCTCTCGCGTGGCTCGGCGATGGGGGCTGGACTGGTCATGGCGCGATCGTGATGCCCCAGGGCAGTTCGCCCACCTGAATGGTCTTGATCACCTTTTGCGCGGCGACGTCGATCACGGAAACATCGTTCGACACGCCGTTGGTGGTGAGCAGGTATTTTTCGTCCGGCGTGAACGCCATGTGCCAGACCCGCTGCCCGACCAGCAGGTATTTCGTCACCTTGCGCGAGGCGACGTCGACCACGGCGATACGGTTGGCGGGACCGAGTGCGACGAAGGCGGTCTTGTCGTCCCTGGTCATGCCGATGCCGACCGGCTGGATCGCCTCTTTCCGCAGGCCAGGAATCTCGAACGTGACCTTGCCGATCACCTCGTGCTTCCTGGGATCGATGATCGAGACCGTGCCGCCGATCTCCGAGGACACCCACAATTCGGAAGCGTCGTGCTTGAACTCGGCAAAGCGCGGCCGCGCGTCGACCAGCACATTGGCGACGATCTGGCGCGACGAGGTGTCGATGAAATGCGCCATGTTGGTCGTCTCGGACGTGTTGATCAGCGTCTTGCCGTCGGGGCTGATGGTCATGCCCTCGGGCTCGACGCCGACCTGGATGTCGCCGAGCCGGGCGCGCTTTTCGAGGTCGATTACGGTCACCGTGTTGTCGTTCTCGTTGGCGACATAGAGGATCTTGCCGGCGGCATCCTGCGCGAACAATTCGGGGTCGGGGCCGGAGGGCAGGCTGTCCACGACGCTTTGCGTCTTGGCGTCGATCACCTGGATGGTGTCGTCGTCGCCGACCGCGACCATCACGAACTTGCCGTCGCGGGTGAAGTCGATGCCGCGCGGGCGCTGGCCGACCTTGATGGTCTTGGTCACCGTCCAGCTCTCGGTGTCGATCACCGAGACCGTGTTGCTCTTCTCGTTGGAGACATAGGCGATGAAGGCATGCGCGGGCGCCGCCGCAAGCGCCAGTCCGGAGAGAAGTCCAACACGCCACATGCGCGACATCTGCGTCCTCACTTCAATTTGCATTTGCTCTCCGGACGGTCATAGCCAAGCGTGTCGAGCTCGGAGACCTGGTGCAGAAAACCTTCCTGCGGCGACACCGACACCACCATGCGGCCGTCGACCAGCAGGATCGGCTGGCGCAGCTGGAGATTCCAGTCGCGCAGGGTCAGCCGCGTGCCCTTGAAGGCGGCGACGGAAAAATCCGGCCCCTTGATGAAATCGGTGACCTTTTTCACGTCGCCGGAATTGGTGCGCGAGGTGGCTTCGCCGATCATGCGCACCGCCGTCCAGGCCTGCATGTCGAGCGCCGTCATGCGCCGCGAATTCAGCTTGACGAAGCGGTTCTGCATCTGGATCGCGCCCCACTGGTCCTGCGCGGCGTCCCAGCTGCGCGGCACGAGGCCCGCCGAGCCGGCCACGGGCCGCGGATCCCAGGTGCGATAGGGCAGGTAGGCGCCGAACACCTCGCTCTCGTCGGCGGCGACCAGCACGTCGTAAGCCGGCGCCTGTTGCGTGAAGACGGGCATCTGGCGCTGGATCAGCGTCACGCCCGAGTCGGTGCGGCGCGCGCCGCCGCCGTCTTCAAACGTGCGCTCCTGCACGATCTTGGCGCCGAACCGCGTCGCGGTGCGCCTCAGCGCATCGGCGAACAGCTTGTCCTCATCGTGTGAGCCGACCACGAGCAGCCAGCGCTTCCATTGCTTCCACACCAGATACTGGCCGAGCGCATCGGCCAGCATCGCGCGCGTCGGCGCGGTGTGGACGACGTTGGCGCGGCAATCGGCCTCGCGCAGCCGCTCGTCGATCGCCCCCGCGTTGAACAGCAGCGTGCCGCGCTCGCGCAAGGCGTCGGCCACCTTCAGCAGCGCATCCGCCGGCAGGTCGGCGATGATAAACCCGTTCTTCTCGGCGAGCGCGGTCGCGGCCTGCACCACGTCCTCGCCTTCCCTGATGCGGCGCTCCTCCAGCGCAAAGCGCTGGCCCAGGAATTTGCCGGTGGTGTTGTTGTCCTCGATGGCGAGGCGCGCGCCGGCGACGCCGTCATTCTCCGCGGGCTGCTCGACCAGCGACAGCGTCGATCTGGTGCCGGCGATTCCGAGATAGCCGACGCCGATCATGACAGGGTCGGCCGCGAACGCGCTCGTCGCAGCAAGACCCAAGCCGATCAGGCCGACCAACCATCGGATCATGTTTCCTCCAAACGTTCTCCCCGGCTTGACCGCCGATGGAGAATTGTCTCTGCTAAAGCATGACCAATTTGTCAGGGCATGCAACCCCGCATTTCGTCCTCGCGACGCGAGGACGCGGAATCACGACCATGCGAGCGCTGCTGTGTTTCGCCGCTTTGCTGTTGACGGGCTCAGTCGCGCTCGCCGATCCGCCGAAGCTCGCCGTGTTCGATTTCGAGCTGATCGACACCAGCCTGCCCGGCGAGTTCTACGGCTCCAAGCCGGAGCTGGTACGGCTGGATCGCATCAGCGAGCAGCTCCGCAAGGAGCTGGCTGATTCAGGCCGGTTCCAGGTGCTCGACATCGCGCCGGTCAGGGACGCCGCCCGTCACGCCAATCTGCAGGCCTGCGGCGGCTGCGACCTCAAGCTCGCCGGGCAGCTGGGCGCCGAGCTGGAGATCACCGGCATGGTGCAGAAGGTCTCGAACCTGATCATCAACCTCAACATCTACCTGCGCGATGTGAAGACCGGCGCCATGATCACGGCCGCCAGCGCCGACATGCGCGGCAACACCGACGAATCCTGGACGCGCACGATGAGCTACCTGATCCGCAACCGGCTGCTGGCACCGAATTACGGCAAGCCGTGAGATCTTCGCCTCTCCCCGCGTGCGGGGAGAGGCCGGAATTTGCGGCAGCAAATTCCGGGTGAGGGGGAGTCTCCGCGAGTACAATTCTCACCGTCTCTGCCGAAGCAGCCCCTCACCCCAACCCTCTCCCCTTAAGAACGGGGAGAGGGGGAGGGGAGAGCGACTCACCCCTTCAATCTCTCCGCATGCCAGTTGAGGTGATCGCCCATGAACGTCGAGATGAAATAATAGCTGTGGTCGTAGCCGGCCTGCCGCCGCAGCGTCAGCGGGATGCTCGCTTTGGTGCAGGCGGCTTGCAGCAGCTCCGGCTTGAGCTGCTCCTTCAGGAAATTGTCGGCATCGCCGACGTCGACCAGGAAGCCCGAGAATTTCGCGCCGCCCTCGATCAGCGCCACGGTGTCATGGCTGCGCCAGCTGTCCTTGTTGGGCCCGAGATAGCCGGTCAGCGCCTTGATGCCCCACGGCACCTGCGACGGCGCCACGATCGGTGCGAACGCGCTCGCGGCGCGATAGCGGTGCGGGTTGCGCAACGCCACCGTCAGCGCGCCGTGGCCGCCCATCGAATGGCCCATCACCGACTGCCGCCTGGCATCGACCGGAAAGTTCTCGGCGACCAGCTTCGGCAGCTCGTCGGTGACGTAGCTCCACATGCGATAGTTGCGCGCAAACGGCTCTTGCGTCGCGTCGACATAGAAGCCGGCGCCCAGGCCGAAATCATAGGCATTGTTGGGGTCGCCCGGCACGTCCGGCCCGCGCGGTGAGGTGTCGGGCGCGACGAAGATCAGGCCGAGCTCGGCGCAGGCTTTGCGGAATTCACCCTTCTCGGTGACGTTGGCATGCGTGCAGGTGAGGCCGGACAGATACCAGACCACCGGAAGCTTGTCGCCGTCCGCATGCGGGGGAACGTAGACCGAGAACACCATGTCGGTTCCGGTCGCCTGGCTCGCATGGCGGTACACGCCCTGCACGCCGCCGTAGGATTTGTTGGTCGAGATAGTCTGAATCGTCATGCCCTAAGCTCCAGTGGCACTTAACCACATCAACATTGCAACGCTTGTGTGACCGAATGTGTGGCGGCTGCCCGCGCGTCAGGCGACGCCGCTGTCGATCGCCAGCCGCACCAGCTCGACCGAGGTCTTGACCCCGAGCTTCTGGCGCATGATCGACGAGGTGTTGGCGACCGTCTTGTAGGACGACTGCACCAGCCAGGCGATCTCGGACAGGCTCTTTCCGGCGCTGAGCAGCCGTAGGATCTCCATCTCGCGCGCGTTCAGCTTGGACAGCGGGCTTTGCGCCAGCGCCGGTCCCGCAAAGGCGATGCTGCGCGCGATCGCGCTCGGCAGATACGTGCCGCCGCCGCCGACGGTGCGGATCGCCTCGACGAGATCGTCGGGGTCGCCGGTCTTGGAGACGTAGCCCTTGGCGCCGCACTCGATCGCGCGCGCGGCGAAAGCAGGGTCGTCGTTCATGCTGAACATGATGATGCGGGCCTCGGGCGCGCGCTCGAGGATGCGGCGCGCCAGCTCGAAGCCGGAGACGGTCGGCAGGTTGATGTCGATGACGCAGAGGTCGGGGCGCTCGACGATGAAGACGCACTCGCCGTCTTCGGCGTCGGCGGCCTCCAGGATCTCGATCTCGCCCTCGTCGGCCAGCACGGCACGGCAGCCGGAGGCCACGATGGGATGATCGTCGACGATCAGAATGCGCATAGGCGTTCCCCGCGACAGCGCGTTCCCCGTGATAGAACCTGCCTGTTTTGCGCCGCATGATACCGGACAGGAGAGCCACGCGCGTCTCATGTCGCCTCATGCAACCCGGCCGGGATTGCTGTACGCTTTCGATTAGATATCGGGCGCTTCGCCTCTGTCAATCTCATCGGACAGGCGCGAGCCAGGCTTCGCGAGGCACAGGCGACACCAATGTGGCAAAATCTATCCTTGCGCGCGCGCATCAACCTGCTGCTGGCGCTCTTGCTGGCGCTGGGGCTTGCCGTCAACATCGGCCGCCAGGTCGCGGAGGCGGGGCCGCGGGTGCAGGCCGAGGACCAGAGCGTGATCCGGCTCGCGCGCGAATTCATCGAGATGATCGTGGCGGACCTGAACGAGGCGCCCGATCCGGATGCGAGGCTGAACCAGATCGCGCGCGATCTCAGCCGGCTGCGCCATGTCAGCATCGCACTTCACGATTCCGGCGGGAACCCGCTGACGCCGCCCCGGCCCGATGCCGATGACGACACGCGCGGGCCGCCGGCCTGGTTCGTCAGCCTGGTTCATCCGGAGCAGACCGCGGTCAGCGTGCCGGTCTCGATCCATGGCCGGCCCGGCTCGCTGCGGATCACCTCGCATCCGGACGACGAGATCGCCGAGATCTGGGACGGCATCGTGACCCAGCTCGAGGTCGGCTCGGTGATCGCGCTCGCGCTGTTCCTGGTGATGATGAATGTGGTCGGCCGGGCGCTGGCGCCGCTCCAGTCGCTGGCGGAGGCGATGACCGAGCTCGAGGGCGGGCACTATGAGGCGCGCGTCGCGCCGGGCGGCGCGCCCGAGCTCGCCGCGATCTGCACCAAGCTCAACCATCTTGCGGCAACGCTCGGCGAGGCGGTCGAGGACAAGCGGCGCCTTGCCGAGCGCGCAGTGTCGCTCCAGGACGTGGAGCGCAAGGAGATCGCGCGCGAGCTGCATGACGAGTTCGGGCCGTATCTGTTCTCGCTGCGCGCGCATGCCAGCGCGCTGGCGAAGCTCGCGGACGGGCGGGCGCCGAGCGCAGAGGCGGTGCGCAAGCACGGCAGCGCCTTGCTGGAGCAGATCAACGCGCTCCAGCAGTTCACCCGCCGCGTGCTGGAGCGGCTGCGTCCCGTCGGCCTCGCCGAGCTCGGCCTCGGCCAGGCGCTCGAATCGCTGTCGCGGCTGTGGCGGGAGTCGCATCCCGACGTCACGATCCAGACCACGATCTCGTCCGGGCTCGGGGCGACCGGAGAGACCGCCGACCTCACCATCTACCGCGTCGTGCAGGAGGCGCTCACTAACGTGTTCCGCCATGCCGGCGCGACCGCAGTCAATGTCGTCATCGAGCCGGCGGAGCAGCTCACGCGTGATGGCCGCTTCTGTGCCCGGGTGCGGGTCAGCGACAATGGCCGCGGCATGGAGCCGGGCCAGAAGCTGGGCTTCGGCCTGGTCGGCATGCGCGAGCGGATTCTGGCGCTGGGCGGCACGCTCAACGTCGTCTCCGGCGACGGCGGCTTGACCGTCGAGGCGCTGGTGCCGACGGCGGCCGCCTGATCGGGAAAAATTCCCGATTTCGTCGGGAAAACGGGTGCGGATATCGCCCGACCTTTTGTGGCTGGCGCGTGAGCTGTTGCCGAATACACTCGTCCCGACCAAACGGCGAAAAATCAAAACAGCCGGCGGTCACGGATGGGAAGGCTGGGATGGGCACGCGTCTTTGGTTCAAGCGTCGTTTGTGGATGGCCTCGGTTTCGACGGGGCTGCTGTCGGGGTTGGTCCTTGCGGGCCCTGCCGGGGCCGCGCAGGACGAGGAGACCAACGTTCAGAACCTGCCGCCGGTCGAGGTGACGGCACCGCCGCCCGCGACGACAAGGCGCAACGTGTCGTCGCGGCCGGTGGCGCAAGCGGGGGCATCGTCGTCGAGCCGCCCCAAGACACGCATCTACGTCTACCCGACCGCGCCGGGCACCGGCAGGGGCCTCGATGTCGACAAGGTTCCGTCGGCGATCAACGCGGTCGATGCCAACCAGATCAAGCGGACCGGCTCGCTCAACGTCACCGACGCGCTGCGCGACAACATCGCCGGCGTCAACATCAGCGAAGTCACCGGCAATCCGTTTCAGCCGGACGTCGAATTCCGCGGCTTCGTCGCATCGCCGGTGACGGGCACGCCGCAGGGCCTTGCCGTGTACCAGAACGGCGTCCGCATCAACGAAGCCTTCTCGGACGCCGTCAACTGGGACCTGATCCCGACCGCCGCGATCAGGTCGGTGACGCTCGTGACCAACAACCCCGCCTTTGGCCTCAATGCGCTGGGCGGCGCGCTCAACCTGCAAATGAAGGACGGCTTCACCTATCAGGGCGCAGAGCTCGACGTCATGGGCGGCTCGTTCGGCCGCATCCAGGGCTCGGCGCAATGGGGCAAGCAGGTCGACAAGAACTACGGCGTCTATGCCGCGCTCGAAGGCCTGCACGACAACGGCTTCCGCAACTTCTCGCAATCAACCGTGCGGCGCTTCTACGGCGATGTCGGCTACAAGGCCGGCGACAGCGAATTCCACGCCAACATGGGGGTGGCCAAGAACGATTTCGGCGCCAGCGCCACCGTTCCGGCCGAGCTGCTCGACAAATATTGGGGCGCGACTTACACGACGCCGCAGACCACCTCCAACCGCGTCGGCTACCTGAACCTCACCGGCAAGGTCGATGCGACGCCGACCTGGACGCTCGAAGGCACCGCCCATGTGCGCCGGTACGAGCAGAAGCTGGTCGATGGCAATCCGACCGACGTGCAGGAATGCGCCATCGCCGGTCTGCTGTGCTTCGACGACGATACGACGCCGGCGAATGGCACGAACGGCGTGCAGCTTGCTAATCCGTTTCCTTCGGGGACCATCCTCGGCGAGATCGACCGCAGCTCGATACGGTCGACCACCTTCGGCGTGTCGGGGCAGGCCACCAACACCGATCAGCTGCTCGGGCACGACAACCGCTTCGTGATGGGCGCAACCTACGACGCCAGCGTCACGCGCTACAACGCCACCGCCGAGATCGGTTCGATCGGAGAAAACTACGTCGTCAGCGGTAGCGGCGTCTTCCTGGGCGCGACCGGCACGCCAGCCCCCGTTGCCGGTCCTGTCTCGCTGCGGACCGTCAATCAGTATAACGGCCTGTACGCGATGGACACGTTCAACATCACCGATGCCTTCGCCGTCACCGGCGGCGGCCGCTTCAACGTGGCGCGCATCACGCTGGAGGATCAGCTCGGGACCGATCTCAACGGCGATCACACCTTCACCCGCTTCAATCCGGTCATCGGCGGCACCTACAAGATCACGCCCGAGCTGACCGCCTATGCCGGCTATTCCGAGGCCAATCGCGTGCCGACGCCGCTCGAGCTCGGCTGCGCAGACCCCGTCAGGCCCTGCCTGCTCGCGGCGTTTCTCGTCTCCGATCCGCCATTGAAGCAGGTCGTGTCCAAGACCGTGGAAGCGGGCCTGCGCGGCAGCAAGGAGCTGAACATCGGTACGCTCGGATGGAAGATCGGCGGCTTCCGCGCCACCAACTATGACGACATCGTCGCCGTTCCTGCAGTCGGACGCACCGGCTTCGGCTACTTCTCCAATGTCGGCCGTACCAGGCGGCAGGGCCTCGAGGCCGAGGTCAACATCAAGTCGCCCACTCTGCAATTCCAGGCGAGCTATGCTTTCGTCGACGCACGCTTCCTCGATGCGCTCGAACTCGGTTCGGAGAGTCCGTTCAGAGATACTGTGACTGAGACCATCCACGTCTCGCCCGGCAACCAGATCCCGGCGATCCCGCGCCACCGCGTCAAGCTGGGCGTGGACTATGCCGTGACCGACGTCTGGAAGGTCGGCGGCAACGCGCTGTTCGTCTCCAGCCAGTACCTGGTCGGCGACGAGTCCAACCAATACACGAAGCTGCCGTCCTATACGGTGTTCAATCTCCACACTTCCTATCAACTGACCAAGAACGTCCAGCTCTACGGCAAGGTCGACAACATCTTCGACAAGCGTTACGCGACCTACGGCCAGTTCTTCGACCGCGGAGCCTTGCCCAACTTCACCAATGGCGGCAACGACTTCACCGACCCGCGCTCGCTGAGCCCGGCAAGACCGCGCGCGTTCTATGCGGGAATGCGGGTGACGTTCTGAGCTCGGCGCGGCGGGTCTACCTGTCGCCCAGCCTGTCATGGGTGTCGGCATCGGCCCGTTCTACCTTAGGCCGATTGACACAATGTTCATGATTTGTTCTTATGCTGGCCGTCCAGCCAAGGAGCGAGCCATGGACAACCGCATCAGTGAAATCCGCAGAGTTATCAGAGCGTTACGTGTCAGCATGCGTGAGGCCGAAGCGATCATGCATGAACAGATCAACCGGGACGAGGACTGCACTTTCGTGGCCCACGAGGTCATGAAGATGCGCACCGTAATGAGCGGACTTGTCCAGGAGCGGGCTGCGCTCGGTGACACCGACCCGATTGTCGTCGCCAGCCTCTTCATTCCCCGCCGGCGGCCAACGCCGCCGCGCGTCCATGTCGAGAAGCGCCGTCTTGTCCCGCCGCGAGAGGTGGCACAGGCATGAAGGGCGAGAGGCCGACCTACTTCTCCGACATGCAGGAGCCGCCGGAATTCCTGAAGGCGCTCGATCATGCGCGGCGCCTGTCATGTTACGAAGGCTGGTGCCGGATGCACATCGAGGCCATCCAGGTCGCGATCGATCAGTACGCGGAGGCGGCTCTCGGCAATCGGGAGTTCTTCCTCAACAAGCCGCACAGCATCGGCGGGAGTCGCAAGGCCGGCGACGTGCCGTGACATCAGAGACCGCGCCGGTCATGATTTGATCTCTGGCGCGTTTGGCTATGGTCAGCTTGTGACCCCGTAGCGGATCCCAAGCCCTCGTTCGAGCGCTCCACCGACGGCTAGGGGCCGCACGGTCGATGAATCGACGACGTCTTATAAGAACAGCGCGCCCACGCTTGTCGCTAAGACAGTCGAGCCGCGTTTGCGGCGACCTGCTTGCGATAATAATCGATTATGTCTGCCGACTTTCCACCCATCATCAGCATTGATCCAGCTTCCATCGCGGCGTTCATTTTCTCCTGGACCATAAGGCAAGTCTCCTCGGCGGCGTTTACGCCACCGTTCGCGATCTTGCGAAGGCGGGTATCGATCACATTATTGCTTTCGATGGCCAACATAAGAGCGGGATACCAAGGATAGGAAAACATGGCGCTGTCTCCTGACAGCGGGATGCTGCGCCATGCTAACGATGCCCGGCTTGAATAGTTGCGATAAGCTGCATTGAATTTCTGCGCATCAAAGGCCCCAGTAAGGCAGCCTCAGATGGCGACCTCCTTCCTCAAGCGCGTCGGAGAGATTACCTCCGGAGGTGGTCAAATCTGCTCAGATTCGATCTGCCAAAAATGTTATGAACTCCCATCACGGCCCTGTCGTAGGTATCGATCGGTGACGGAGAGTATTGTGCTCCGGCCTCCTTTCGGAGAGGCCCCATGATGCGCGCCAAACCCAATCAACCTAAACTGCCCTTCCAGGATCGTCTCGCGCTTGAGGCCAACCGCCTCAAGGACGAAGCCAACAAGCTTCCGCATGGTCCCTTGCGGGACGCCGTGATCCGGAAGGCACGCCAGGTTGAAACGGCATCGCACCTTGATCAGTGGCTATCGTCGCCCGGATTGCGAGCGCCGACGTAAGGCCGCCAGCGGCGGTATGTCTTTCATTCCGAATGTCGCCTGCTGACCCGAAGCCGACCTCTGGCGGAGCCTGGCTGTTCGAACGGCGTCAAGTCCGGCTCATTCTGAGATTCTGTGGCGATCAACTTTGAGGGATCGGAGTTCACCCAGGGGCGCGATCCTTTGAAGCGGCGAAAAATCGACTTTCCAAAGATCGAGTTCAAACAGCTCTCCGTGCTGATCGACGTTCAGCGCGACCGACACTGGCACTCCATCGGCATCGTTAAATTCGGCTTCACCAATACATCTGCCGAAACGCCGGTCGGCCCTACCGACAAAGCGAAGGCTACCCATCCCACCGTCGTTCATTACTTCTACGAGATTAAAATGGCTCTGCGGAGGTGAATGCTGACCTAGGTGTTTAGTCCCAGACTTTGATGGTGCATCCTTATCGCACGATTCGAGGGAAGCGCTATGGGACAGATTTTACACGGCT
>NZ_LBKA01000156.1:0-13483 GCF_028128955.1 Bradyrhizobium sp. CCBAU 11386 | reverse complement strand
AAACCCGCGACTGAAGCCGTGGAACCAGCCTCGCACGACGGCGGCGTCTCGCAATAAGTTGAGAAAAACTCCGCCCGGAAGTGTAACGTCGGCCGTTAGAACCCGTATCTCAGGGCGTGGACTCCCCGCGCACGGAGAATGAGATGTTTGACCGCCGCATCCTGCTAACGACTGTCGCCGGCCTGTTCGGCCTTTCGGCCTTCCGCTGGCTGAGAGGAACGCCTGCCGAGGCCGGCGAGAAGGCCGCGGAAAAGTTCGAGATCGAGAAGACGGAGGCCGAGTGGCGTGCCCAGCTCACGCCGCAGCAATATGAGATCCTGCGCAATCACGGCACCGAGCGGCCGGGCTCCAGCCCGCTGCTCAAGGAGCATCGCAAGGGCATCTTCGCCTGCGCCGGCTGCGACCTGCCGCTGTTTGCGTCCGACACCAAGTTCGAGAGCGGCACGGGTTGGCCGAGCTTCTACCAGCCGATCGAGGGCAATGTCGGCAAGACCGAGGACCGCACCTACGGCATGCTCCGCACCGAGGTGCATTGCCGGCGCTGCGGCGGCCATCTCGGCCATGTCTTCGACGACGGTCCGAAGCCGACTGGACTACGCTACTGCATCGACGGTTTCGGGCTGGTTTTCCACCCCGCAGCGGCGTCCGCAACGTAAGTTTGATCCCGGCAATTGTTGCCGGCCCGGCAATTGTGCCCCGGTCATCCGACCGGGGCTCGCCTATTTAAGTCATTGATTTCCTGAGAATACCTGCATTGGCATAGCCCTTGCGACTGTCTCTTCCGACTGCGGCCATGGTCGACCGGCCGCCGAGATCGGATCTGGAGACAAAGTTATGGGTATCTTCGATGCAATGAACACCTCGGTGGGTGGCCTGCAGGCGCAGTCCTACGCGCTTCAGAACATCTCCGGCAACATCGCGAACTCATCGACCACCGGTTACAAGGGCATCGGGACCAGCTTCGTCGATCTCATTCCGGACGCCTCGGTCCCCAGCAAGCAGGTCGCGGGCGGCGTGACGGCCAATGCGAAGGCCACCATCACCACGCAGGGTACGATCTCGTCCTCCACCGTCGCCACCAACATGGCGATCACCGGCGACGGCTTCTTCTCGATCCAGAAGGCGACCGGCATCGTCGACAACGTGCCGGTGTTCAGCGGCGTCACCTACTACACCCGCCGTGGCGACTTCCAGCTCAATGCCAACGGCAACCTGGTCAACGGCGCCGGCTACTACCTGATGGGCGTCACGGTCGATCCGAAGACCGGCAACCCTCAGGGCAACGTCGCGACGGTTCTGAAATTCCAGAACAACTTCATCCCGGCGCAGGCGACCACCTCGATCCAGTACGCAGCGAACCTGCCGACCCAGCCGAACACGGCGGCGAGCTCAACCGCGGCGAGCGGCACGTTGCTGGCGGCCGGCGGCCTCAATCCGTCCGACTTCTCGGCCAACCCGCTGCCGGTCGGCACGCCGCCCGCGCCCTATACCAATGCGACGGTGTCCGGTGCAGCCGCCACCGGCAACATCCGCTCGGCCTATTCGTCGACGACGGGGACGGGCACGGTCGCGCTCCAGAACAACTCGTCCGCGGTGGCTTCGACCACCACGTCCCTTGACAACACTGTGGGCACGCATCTCGCCTCCAGCATTCTTACCGCGCTGAGCGGCCAGACCCTGACGATCAACGGCAACACGATCACCTTCAACGGTGGCACCACGGTCTCGACGGTCGGCAGCAACACCACCATCGGTCTCGGCGCAGGCACGACGGCCACGGTGGCCAGCATCCTGAACGCGATTCAGACCGCCGGCGGCGCCGGCGTCACGGCCTCGCTCTCCGCCAGCGGCAACATCCAGATCTCGACCGGCACCGGCACCGACGTGGCCGTCGGCAGCGGCACGGCAGCCACGGCCCTCGGCATCAGCAGCGTGACGCGCGGCGGCAACGTGCTGTCCTCGCCCGCGCTCACCGGCGCTACTGTGCTGAGCGGCAGCGCGACTGCCGGCGGCGCCGAGGTGCTCTCGTCCGGCTTTTCGGCAGGCCCGCCCGCCGACACCATCACCGTCAACGGCCAGACGCTGACCTTCATGGCCTCGGGTGCCTCCGGTCCGAACCAGATCAACATCACCGACAACATCACGACCCTGCTCGGCAAGATCGACGCGCTCTCTGGCGCTTCGGGGTCTTCGATCAGCGCCGGCGGCGTGATCACGCTGAACACCGGAACCGTCTCCAACCTGTCGGTGTCCAGCTCCAACAGCGCCGCCTTCGCCGCGCTCGGCTTCACCTCGACCATCACCAAGAACCGCGACGGCGGCGGCACCGCCGGCACCGGCGGAGTGATCGGCAACGACATCGCCACGTTCACCAAGGAATCGATCAGCGGCGGCGCGGTGACCGCCTACAACGCCGCCGGCACGCCGGTGAACCTGCAATTGCGCTGGGCCAAGACCGACAGCGCGTCGCTGGGCGCGGGTCATTCCGATAGCTGGAACCTGTTCTACCAGACCGATCCGAATGCGACCGGCACGACGGTGGGCTGGGTCAACACCGGCCAGGCCTTCACCTTTGCCGCCGACGGCTCGCTCACCTCGCCGAGCGGCTCGGGCATCACCATCAACAATGTCAGTGTCAGCGGCCAGACGCTCGGCTCCGTCTCCTTCAACATCTCCTCCGGCGGGTTGACGCAATATGCGAGCACCAGCGGTGCGGTGACCATCAACACCATCACCCAGAACGGCTACGCCGCGGGTCAGCTCCGCTCGGTCGCCGTCAACAACAACGGCCTCGTGGTCGGAACCTTCTCCAACGGCCAGAACCTCGACCTCGCACAGGTCTCGCTGTCGCACTTCAACGGCACCAATTACCTGAAGGCGCTCGACGGCGGCGCCTACGCGGCGACGGAGCAGTCGGGACCCGCGATCGACGGCGCTTCGGGCACCATCAGCGGCTCGTCGCTGGAAGGCTCCAACACCGACATCGCCGACGAGTTCACCAAGCTGATCGTGACCCAGCAGGCCTATTCGGCCAACACCAAGGTGATCACGACGGCGAATTCGATGGTGCAGGACCTCCTGAACGTATTGCGCTGATCGGCGCGTGACGTAACCAAAGGCGGCCAGTGATATGGGTTTGAGTTCAGCCCTCGCCAGTGCGATGAGCGGTCTGCGTGCCAACCAGGCCGCGCTCTCGATCGTCTCCTCGAACGTCGCCAACTCGCAGACGCCGGGTTACGTCGTCCAGACGCCGAACCAGATCGAGGTCACCACCGGCGACTTCGGCTCGACCGCGATGACGACCGGCGTCAGCCGGGAGCTCGACAGCTTTGTGCTGAACCAGCTGCGCACCGAGACCGGCGGCAGCGGCTACGCCGACCAGATGGCCAACATCCTGAAGCAGCTTCAGAATGTCTACGGCACGCCCGGCAACAGCGGCACGCTCGAAACCGCCCTGAACAATTTCACCACGGCGTTGCAGGCGCTGTCGACCAGCGCGGGCTCGTCGTCGGCGCAAACGGTTGCGCTCGGCGCGGCGCAGGCGCTGGCGCAGCAGCTCAACGTCACCACCAAGGGCATCCAGTCGCTGCGCTCCAACGTCGAGCAGGATCTCGGCACCTCGGCGCAGCAGGCCAACGCGGCGATGAACCAGATCGCCGACATCAACACCAAGCTCCAGGGCCTGTCGGCCACCGATCCGTCCGCCGCGACGCTGATGGACCAGCGCGACCAGGCCATCAACACGCTGTCGAAATATGTCGACGTCCGCGTCACCACCGACGGTTCGAACCAGGCCAACATCTACACCACGACAGGCATCCAGCTCGTCGGCGCCGGGCTCGCCTCGCAATTCACCTTCGCGTCCGCCGGCGCGCTGTCGGCGACCTCGCTCTACAACATGGATCCGGCCAAGTCCGGCGTCGGCGCGTTCAACATCAAGCTCCCGAACGGCTCGCAGCTCGACGTCGTCGCCAACAACGTGGTCTCCTCGGGCCAGATCGCGGCCGACCTCAAGCTGCGCGACCAGACGCTGGTGCAGGCGCAAAACCAGATCGACCAGCTCGCCGCCACGATGTCGAGCGCGCTGTCCGACAAGACCACGGCCGGCAGCACCGTCTCCGGCCCGCCGGCCGGGTTCGACATGGACCTTGCCGGTGCACAGCCGGGCAACACGGTCAACATCACCTACACGGACACGACGACCAACACCCAGCGCCAGATCACGCTCGTCAACGTGACCGATCCGGCGGCGCTGCCGCTCCAGAACGCCACCAACGCCAATCCGATGCGGGTAGGCGTCAACTTCTCCGGCGGCATGGGCGCGATCGCCTCTGCGCTCAACACCGCGCTGTCAGGCTCGCACCTGTCGTTCGCCGCCGCCCCGTCGCCAGCGACCGCCACCACGCTGCGGGTGACCGACGACAACACCGGTCTTGCCAAGGTCAATTCGTCCTCGATAACCAAGACGATCTCGTCGCTGACCTCGGGCAGTCCGCAGCTGCCGTTGTTCACCGACGGCGGCCAGGCGCTCTACACCGGCGCGATCACGGCATCGGGCTCGCAGATGACCGGCCTTGCCGGACGCATCGCCGTGAACACGCAGCTGGTCAGCGATCCCACGCGGCTGTCGGTCTACAACACTTCGCCGGTGACGCCCGCGGGCGATACCACGCGTTCGGACTATCTCTACTCGCAGCTCACCAATGCGGTGTTCTCCTATTCGCCGCAGACCGGCCTCGGTTCGGCGAACCAGCCCTTCACCGGCAGCGTCTCGAGCTACCTCCAGCAGTTCCTGAGCATCCAGGGCAACGCCGCGACCCAGGCAACCCAGCTCCAGCAGGGCCAGAGCGTCGTGGTCTCGACGCTCCAGGCAAAATTCAACTCGACCTCCAGCGTCAACCTGGACTCGGAGATGTCGAACCTGATCCAGCTTCAGAATGCCTATGCCGCCAATGCTCACGTGATGTCGGTGGTGCAGGGCATGATGAACACGTTGCTCCAGGCTCAAGTGTAACCAGTACAGGGCTCTGAAACATGTCGATCAGCAGCATCAACTACTCCTCGTCGGTTCTCGGCTCGCAGATCCGCAACATCAATCAGCAGCTGACCGACCTGTCGACGCAGCTCTCGACCGGCAAGCTGTCGCAGAACTATTCCGGCATGGGCACCAACGAGGGTTTTGCGATCGCCGGGCGCGCGCAGCTCTCCAACATCGCCGCCTATACCGACACGATCACCAACGTCAACGTCAACATCAACCTCGCCAATACCGCGCTCCAGGCGCTGACGACGATCCGCAACACGGTGCAGACGGGCTCCGCCAACACTGCGCAGGATCTCAACGTCAACGGACAGACGGTCGCGCAGAACACCGCGGCCGCGCAATTCGGCTCGATGGTCGGCGTTCTCAACACGCAGTCGGGCAACCGCTATCTGTTCTCCGGAACCGCCTTCAACACGCAGTCGGTCGCGGATGCCGGCGACATCATCAACGGCACCACGACGCAGGCGGGCTTCAAGACCGTCATGGCGGAGCGCCAGGCCGCCGATCTCGGCGCCAGCGGCATGGGCCGGCTGGTGCAGACGCAGCCGACGCCCAGCTCGGTTCAGGTGTCGGAAGACGTCGCAGGATCGCCGTTCGGGCTCAAGATCAAGGCGGTCTCCTCGACCTTGACGGGCGCGACCGTCACCGGCCCGAGCGGTTCGTCGGTGTCATTCTCGGTCGATCTCAACGGGACCAATCCCAGCAATGGCGACAAGCTGAGTGTCCAGTTCACGCTGCCGGACGGCACGACCGAGCAGATCGACCTGACGGCGTCGACGGCGACGCCGACGCCGCTCGGCAGCTTTGCGATCGATGCAAGCACCCCCGTCAACCCGAACAACACGGCGACGAACCTCAACACCGCGCTGAACACCGCGATCCGGAAGCTCGCCAACACCTCGCTGGTCGCGGCGTCCGCGATCGTCGGCGGCGACAACTTCTTCAACACCGCAAGCTCTGCGATCGGCACGCCGGTCAACAACCAGGCGGCGCCGCCGGCGCCCGTGACCGGGGCGACGGCGCTGTCCGGCGCGAGCCCCTCGGACTCGATCTCGCCGGGCTTCGTCGCCGGCGACACCATCACCGTCAACGGCACCACGCTCACTTTCGTCGCCTCGGGCGCGACCGGCAACCAGCTCAATGTTGGCGACAGCATCCAGACCCTGATGAGCAAGATCGACGCGATCACGGGGACTTCGAAGCCGTCGACGATCCATGGCGGCTCGATCACGATCAACACGGACGATGCGGCGAGCCTGAACATCACGAGCTCGAATACGGGGGCGCTGGGTTCGCTCGGTTTCAGCGCGACGCCGGTCACCGCGACGCAGCCGCCGCTGCGCGTCGGCTCTTCGCCCGCGAGCTCGGCGACGACGCTGGTGAACGGCTCGGCCAACACCGTGAAATGGTACCAGGGCAATGACGGGCCCGGTTCGGCGCGCTCCACCGCGATGGCGCGGGTCGACGATTCCGTCACGGTTCAGTATGGCGCGCAGGCCGACGAGGATGCGATCCGGCGGCAGTTGCAGGCGATCGCCGTGTTCGGGACGTTCTCGACCTCGCCGACCGGGCAGTATTCGGGTGGGCAGGTCTCGGCGCTGAGCCTGCGGGTGACGCAGGCGCTGACCCAGCAGCCGGGCCAGCAGCGTATCGAGGACATCCAGACCGACATTGCGATGGCCCAGAACACGATGAAGGACGCGAGCACGCGCCAGACCCAGGCCAAGGCGCAGCTCCAGACCATCATCGACCAGGCGGAATCGGCCTCGCCCGACCAGGTCGCGAGCGAGATCCTGTCGCTCCAGAACGCGCTCCAGGCGTCCTACCAGGTGACCTCGAACCTTGCGCAACTTTCGCTCGTCAAGTTCCTGTAAGGATGCGTTAAGGCGCCGTTAACCATGCCTCTTTACCTCTTGGTGAGGATTGGAGCGGGGCGGAGCTGTCGATGTCGGACAAGATGCAATTGGTGGTGGCGACGCCTTGCTTCGGCGGGCAGGTGTCGAGCATCTATGCGAGCTCGATCTTCGCGCTCCAGCGCGCCGTGCACGGCATGTCCAATCTCGAGCTCAAGGTGCTGCTGCGCGACGGCGACGCCCTGATCACGCGCGCGCGGGCCAACCTGGCCGCGATGTTCCTGGACGATCCCAAGGCGACGCATTTCCTGTTCATCGATGCCGATATCGGGTTCAAGCCGGAGCAGGTGTTCCGGCTGATCGAATGCGGCGCCGACGTCGTCGCGGGCTGCTATCCGATCAAGCGGGTCAACTGGGACAAGGCGAAACGCGCGGTCGAGGCGGGGCGCGCCGACGTGCCGGCGGCTTCGCTCGACTACGTGCTCGAGATCGAGGACCCCGACCGCATCGTGGTAGTCAACGGCTTTACCCGCGTGCGCTACGCCGGCACCGGCTTCCTGATGATCCGGCGCCACGTGCTGGAGGCGATGTGCCGCCATCCTGACTACGCCGGCCTGCAATTCTTCCGCGAGCATTCGCACGATACGCTGGCAGCGAGCCGGAACCGGTTCGCGCTGTTCGAATGCATGATCGATCCGGCGACCGGCACGTATCTCTCCGAGGACTTCGCTTTCTGCAAGCGCTGGACCGATATCGGCGGCGAGATCTGGGCCGACATCCAGAGCTCGCTCGACCACGTCGGGCCGTCGGTATTCCACGGCGATATCGCCTCGCAATTCGCGCCGGCGCCCGCGGCGGCGGCCGATGCGGCGTGAGCCTTTCGGGATGAGCGTCGGCGCATCCCGTCTGCCAGAGCTGGAGCGAGCGTCCGACGGCGGCTCGCGCTACCGCTTGCGCGATCTGTTCACGCCGCTCGACACGCTGCTGGTCTCCGGCGGAGATTCGCGCCTGACGCTCGATCCGAAGGACCGCGTCAACGCCTATGGCTGCGCGGCCTCGCCGGAGCCGGAGATCTGGAATTTCGCTTCCTCGACCGCGTCCGTGATCTCGCAGGCGGCCTATGACCGCGTCGCGCTGGCGCGCGAAGAGCTGATGCACAAGTGCCTGTTCGACGAGGTCGAGGTCGCCTTCGACGCGCGCTGCGAGGACATGCGTGACGAGCTGCGCGGACATCTCCAGCTCTCGCCGCGCGTCGATATCGTGTTCTCGCCGTCCGGCACCGACTCCCAACTTCACGCCTTGTTCCTGGCGCGCGCGGTGCTCGGCGCCCCGCCGGTGACGATCGTGGTCGGCACGGATCAGACCGGAAGCGGGACGCCCCATACCGCACGCGGGCACCATTTCAGCACGATGACGGCGAGCGGCCTTGCGGTGCGCAAGGACGGTGCGGTGGCCGGGCTCGCCGGCGACAGCGTCGCGGTGCCGCTGCTCGACACGGCGCCCGGCATTGCGATGCGCCCGGATGCGGATGACGCGGTGCTGCGCGCGGTCGAGGCCAGCCTCGCGCAAGGTCGACGCGTTCTGTTGCAGATCATGGATTCTTCAAAACTCGGCTGGCGCGCGCCGAGCGTGGCCTGCCTCGACGAGATCGCGCGACGCTGGCCCGGCAAGGTCCAAATCGTCGTCGATGCCTGCCAGGCGCGGCTCGGCCGCCGCCGGCTGCGCTCCTACCTCGACCGCGGCTACATGGTGCTGATGACGGGCTCGAAGTTCTTCGGCGGCCCCGCCTTCAGCGGCGCGCTGCTGGTGCCGAAAGGCCTGTCGCGCTCGCTCGGCCGGATTGGCGAGATCGCGCCGGGCTTCTTCGATTATGCCGGCCGCAGCGACTGGCCGAAGGCCTGGACGGGGCTGCGCTCGCGCTTCGAACGCCGGCCGAATTTCGGTCAATGGCTGCGCTGGGAGGCGGCGCTCAGCGAGATCGGCAGCTATTATGCCGTGTCCGGCGCGTTTCGCGCCAAGGCGCTGGCCGAGCTTGCGGCCGGCATCGACAGCATGATCGCGCTGTCTCCGTCGCTTCGGGCCGTTCCGGCCGCGATCGAAGCGTCCGGGACGGACGACGAGGAATTCGCGCACGCCACGATCTTTCCGTTCACGCTGCTGCGCGACGGCAAGCCGGTTTCCATCGCCGAGACCAGCGCCGTGCATCGCGCCCTGGCGCACGACATGAACGGCGACATCGACGGCAGTGCGGCGGACCGGCAGGTCGCCGCGCAACGCTGCCTCGTCGGCCAGCCAGTACGATTTGACCAGCCGGACGGCAAGCCGCAGGCCGCGCTGCGGCTGTGCGTCGGCGCGCGGCTCGTCACCGAAGCCTGGTCGGCGGACGCCACACAAGCGCAACGCAATTTGCAGCATATCCTCGATCGCGTCGCCCACGTGCTGGTGAAGATCGAGCTGCTGCTTGACCGTGCCGCGGCTGCGCCGGGAAAGTCTGTGCTCGAGGTCTAAGATGTTGCATCCTGTTTCAGCGCCAAACGGCGCGACCACGCCGAACTATTCCGACCGCATCGGCTTTGCGCAGTTGACGCGCCGGGCCTTCGAGGGCGGCAATCTGCATCCGCTGCGCGAGAAGCTCCTGGCGCGGATCGAGGAGGGGACGGCTGAGGCGGGCGAAGGCCTGGATCTGTCGCTGATCGCCCAGCTTCTCGGTGAGAAGGAGGCCGGGCTCGTGATTCAGACCGAGGTGCTCGCCTTCCACCAATTGTTTCGCACGCCTTGCGCGGCTCCGAAACCCGGGCTGCGCGTGCTGGCGCTGGCGGCCGACATCGACATGGGCGGCAACACCCCGATCGAATTCCTGCTCGAAGGTTCCGATATCGAGCTGTTGACGCTCTACGTGGTCAAGGGCGTCGGCCTGCCGGAAACGTTGCCCGAGCACGACGTCGCCATCGTGGTCGCGTCCGATTCCGAGGAATGCCGGGAGGCGCTCGCCGTCATCGAACAGGCCGCGCCGCACTGGCCGCGGCCGTTGCTCAATCGCCCCCATCTCATCGGCAACCTCGATCGCGACAAGCTCTACCGGCTGCTGGCGGGCATTCCTGGTCTCGACATTCCAGCGACCGTCCATGCGACGCGCGCGCAATTGCTGGATCTTTCGGAAGGTAAGATCGCCTGCCACGACGTCACGGACGAATTGCGCTTTCCGATGATCGTGCGGCCGCGCGGTACTCATGCGGGCGTCGGGCTCGCCAAGATCGACGATGCGCCGGCACTCGCGGCCTACCTTGCCGAACGGCAGGAGCAGGATTTCTTCGTCGCGCGCTTCGTCGACTATGCGAGCCCCGACGGGCTTTACCGCAAGTACCGTCTCGCCATGGTCGACGGCAAACCTTACGCCTGCCACATGGCGATCGCGGACCGCTGGGACATCTGGTATCTCAACGCCTACATGGCGTTCAGCGAGGAGAAGCGCGCCGAGGAAGCCGTCTTCATGCTCGACTTCGATCACGCGTTCGCCGCGCGTCATCGTAACGTGCTCGACGAGATGAGCCGGCGCGTCGGCCTCGATTATTTCATCGTCGATTGCGCCGAGAACCAGGACGGCGAGCTGCTGGTCTTCGAGGCCGACAACACCGCCGTCGTGCACAACATGGATCCGCCGATCGTGTTTCCGTACAAGCCGCCGCAGATGCGCAAGATCTTTGCCGCGTTCACGGCGATGCTGTCGCGACACGCAAGAGCCGGCGAGGGGAGGGCCGCATGAACGAGATCGTCCGCAAGACGCAAGCCGCCGCCACCGACACCTCGCTCGATCCGCAGGACTGGAACGCGTTTCGCGCGCTCGCCCATCGCATGCTCGACGAGACGATCGACGGCATCGCCAACATTCGTGCGCGTCCGGTGTGGCAGCCGATCCCCGATGACGTCCGCGCGGCATTCAAGGCCGACGTGCCACGCGAGGCAAGCGATCTCGCCGATGTCTATCGCGAATTCGCCGAGCATGTCGCGCCCTATGCGACCGGCAACGTCCACCCCGGCTTCATGGGCTGGGTGCATGGCGGCGGCACTGCGGTCGGCATGCTCGCGGAAATGCTCGCCGCCGGCCTCAACGCCAATCTCGGCGGGCGCGACCACATGCCCATCGAGGTCGAGCGCCAGATCGTCGACTGGATGCGCCGCCTTTTCGCCTTCCCGGAGAGTGCGAGCGGCATCTTCGTCACAGGCACGTCGATGGCCAATCTGATGGCGGTGCTGGTGGCGCGTACCAGCGCGCTCGGTACGCTGGCGCGACAATACGGCATCGGCAACGACGGCGCGCTGCTGACCGCCTACACGTCACGTGCCGCGCATGGCTGCGTCTCGCGGGCAATGGACATTGCCGGGCTCGGCACCGATGCGCTGCGCAAGATCGACGTCGATGCCGATCATCGCATCGACGTCGCTGCGCTGCGTGCGCAGATCGCGGTCGACCGCGAGGTCGGCTTCAAGCCGTTCCTCGTCGTCGCCTCCGCAGGCACGGTCGATATCGGCGCGATCGACGATCTCAAGGCCGTCGCGGAGCTGTGCCGCGAGGAAGGAATCTGGTTTCACGTCGATGGCGCGTTCGGTGCGCTCGCGATCCTGGCGCCCGAGCTCGCGCCGCTGCTCGGCGGCATCGAGCTTGCGGATTCCATTGCGCTCGATTTCCACAAATGGGGACAGGTGCCCTACGACGCCGGCTTCCTGCTGGTGCGCGACGGCGAGCAGCACCGGCAGGCCTTTGCGCAGCCGGCGGCCTATCTGAGCCGCGAGGCGAGGGGGCTTGCTGCGGGCGCGGTCTGGCCCTGCGATCTCGGCCCCGATCTGTCGCGCGGCTTCCGCGCGCTGAAGACCTGGTTCACGCTGAAGACGTTCGGCACCGACCGGCTGGGCACCGTGATCGCGCGAAGCTGCGCGCTGGCAAAATATCTGGAAGCGCGCGTGCTGGCCGAGCCGCGGCTGGAATTGCTGGCGCCGGTGAACCTCAACATCGTCTGCTTCCGTTACCGCGCCAATGATGCGGTCAATCGCGAGATTGTCGCCGATGTCCAGGAGTCCGGCATCGCTGCGCCATCAGGCACCACGCTGGACGGCAAGTTCGCGATCCGCGCGGCGATCGTCAATCACCGCACCGACGAGACGGACATCGATGCGCTGATTGCGGCCGTACTTGATTTTGGCGCGCGGCGGGTTGGCGACGGAGTGATCGAGGTCGAGGCGCCGCCGCTTGCGGAGCAGTAGCATCGATGCATGGCTGAAACGACAACGGCCCCGGAGGCGATCCGGGGCCGTTGTCGTTCGCGGCTGGGCTGCGTGAAAGCGTATGGTCAGGCGGCGGTGCTGACGTCGTCCTTGTCCGCTTCCGCCTTGGGATGCGTAGCCTCGTACTGGCCCCGCAGCTTCTCCTCATAGGCGATCAGCTTGCGGGCATCCTTCAGCGCCCGGTAGAGGTCGCCGTTCAGGATGTTGTTGTTGATGGCTTCGATGATCGGCCAGGAGCTCGGCACCGCGGTGACGATGTCCCGCACGAGGTTGAAATAGGTGCCGTGCTGGGTCTGCGGATCCGGCGAGATATACATGAGCTGGACCGCCAGATAGACGAGCTTGGCGGGCGTGTTTGCGGTCTCCGGCGTGAGGATGTCGCGCTCGCGCAGGATCGGCACGTTCTCGCCGTCGATCAGGAGGCGGGCGCGCTGGTCCGTGTTGGTGATCACCGAGTTGCCGACGATGATGCGTTCGTGCGGTTTGAGCTCGACCTTGAGAGCCATGCCTGTTCTCCATCAACGCTTTCGTAACCGAGCGCTCGTTGCGGCTTATCAGGGCGTGATTCTCGCTCGGAATTAGTTAACGAGTTCTAAATCCTCCGCATTCGCGCGAAAAAACTCAATCTTCCCAACGTCATATCCGTGCGGCGGCGCGGCGATGTGCGGGGCTTCCCCCGGCCGAATCACGCGCGCCCCGGCAAAAGCACGGATTTCATTTCATGTTTCGTTAGAGGTCTCGACGCCAGGGTCCGCCGGTCGCTGGGTCAATCTCGATCCAAGCAGACGCGTAACAGTAGCGTCGTTTACCAGAAAGGTAACAGAGTCATGTCCGGTATCGTCCTCTCCGCATCGGTTCGTCAGAACCTGCTCTCCCTCCAGTCCACCGCTGACCTCCTCGCCACCACGCAGAACCGTCTGTCGACCGGCAAGAGCGTCAACTCGGCCCTGGACAATCCCACCAACTTCTTCACCGCCCAGTCGCTCGACAACCGCGCCAGCGACATCAACAATCTGCTCGATGGCATCGCCAACGGCGTGCAGGTGCTGCAGGCCGCCAACACCGGCATCACCTCGCTGCAGAAGCTGATCGACAGCGCCAAGTCGATCGCCAACCAGGCGCTGCAGACCACGGTCGGCTACTCCACCAAGTCGAACGTCTCCGCCACCATCTCGGGTGCGACGGCGGCCGACCTGCGCGGCACGACGAGCTTCGCGAGCGCGACCGCGAGCAGCAACGTCGTGTATAGCGGCGCGGCCGGCGGCACCACGGCGGCGAGCGGCACCACCACGCTCGGCGCCACCAT
>NZ_LBKA01000155.1:0-12748 GCF_028128955.1 Bradyrhizobium sp. CCBAU 11386 | reverse complement strand
ACCGCCTGACAAGCCGCCTTTCACCTTGCGCAGGCGGGCTTTGACCCGCCGCGCCGGGCGTCCGAATTTCTCGCGCGCCTTCTCCTGCAAGGTGAGCACACCGAGATCGAACGGGATGGAATCGAAGCCGCAGGAGAAGACGATGCGCGCGCCGGTCCGTTTCGCCTCTTCGTGATGGGCGTCGATCATGCGCCGCATCCAAGCCGGTTCGCCGCACAGATCGACATAGCCGGTGCCCGTGGCCGCGCACGCCGCCACAAGCTCGGGACCGTAGAGCTGATAAGGCCCGACCGTCGTGATAATCACGGCCGCACGATCGCACATCGAACGTAGGCTGGCCGGCTCGGCGGCATCCGCCTTCACCAACGGCAAATCGTCCGGTGCGCCGATGTCGGCGCGCACTTCTGGAGCTTGTCGGTCGCGCGTCCCGCGATCGCCCAGGACGGAGCATCGTCGCCGCGATAGGATGTCGCCAGATATTCGGCGATGAGACGGCCGGTGTAACCCGTCGCGCCATAGACGATGAGGTCGAAGTCCCGCTTCACGACGTTGGTCCTCCTCGAGACCCGGAGAGCTATCTTCAGATCCGTGTGCAATCGCTCTGTACGCTTCGCGGCCACTGTCGCCAGGGGCCACGCAACATTCGCTACCAGGCGAGCGCTACCCCTTACTCAGACCGGTTCTCCACCGGCTGGGGGCCCTTTTGGGCGCCGACACAGGGTCCAAATCCAACGCCGATTGACACTCAAACGAGCCAGCATGACGACCGCGATCACGCTGCACGCGCACATCAGTTACACGAACGAGCACACCTCGTTGATATATGGACGCGGCAGACGTTCAAACAAGCCCGCCGGATCGCCATAGCCGATGGCGCAGATAAAGTTCGATTTGACTAGGCCACCGGGGAAGAATTCCCGATCGACAGCCTCATTGTCGAACCCAGACATCGGTCCGCAGTCGAGCCCGATGGCCCGCGCCGCCATGATAAAGTAGGCGCCCTGCAGGCTGCTGTTGCGGAAAGCTGTTGTTTCGGCAAAACCGGGCTTGTCGATAAACCAGGATCTGGCATCAGCGTGCGGAAACAGGCGCGGCAGCCAGTCGTAGAACCTGGTGTCGTAACCGATGATCGCTGTCACCGGCGCGTCTGTCACCTTTTGCCGGTTACCCTCGAGGACGAGGGGCTTTAGTCGCTCCTTCGCCGCCGGCGTCGTCACGAACACGATGCGTACGGGGAAGCAGTTCGCACTGGTCGGACCCCAGCGCATCAGATCGTACAGGGCAGCGAGTTGCTCACGCGAAACCGGCTTATCGAACCACTTGTTTTGGGTGCGCGCCTCACGAAAGATCGTATCAAGCGCGGAATCATCGAGCAGCGTCACCATAAGATGCCTCCTCGCTCTTAAAGTTGTCCTTTTGATTAAAGTTGCGGCTCACTACTCGTCGAGGCGTCACGCGCCGCGATACACGCCAAAATACGGGACTTCGGAAGGCGGCGGCGTATATCCTGCGTCCTTGGCCTTCTTGAGAGCCTCAAGCCCTTCGTCGAAGGTCACGAGCGGCGTGGTCTTGACGCTCTTAACCGCCCCACCAGCTGAGATCGCCATGGACAGCGCCGTGGCGCTCACATTGTCCGGCAGCTGACAGATCACCAGCACGTCGTAATCGCCGAACGTCAACCAGCCGTCGACGACACTGCCGCCGAGCCGTTGAACAACGGGTTTGACAGCCTCCATGCGGTTCTGAGGATCATTGAGCAGGGCTGCCCACCCGACAGGGGCGTAAGCCGTCTGCAAGGCATAAAGAGCCATGGAGGGTCTCCTTTCAGAGTTTGCCGCCCCCTCGCTCACGCGCAAAACGCATTGCCGCGTTGGGATATCTTTGTCTATCCCCTCACAACGGCAAGCTCACGGCACCAGTGTTGATATTGAAAATAGTGTAGCACTTCGCGCGACTCCCGT
Source organism: Bradyrhizobium sp. CCBAU 11386 (assembly GCF_028128955.1). NCBI lineage: Bacteria > Pseudomonadati > Pseudomonadota > Alphaproteobacteria > Hyphomicrobiales > Nitrobacteraceae > Bradyrhizobium > Bradyrhizobium sp. CCBAU 11386. Next base: position 10,787 of record NZ_LBKA01000155.1, on the reverse strand, counting down.
GAAGGCACGCTCGCACTGGTTACTTGGCTCTGTTCTCGCAAACCGACCGTCCCAGTCTCGCGCCTTTTGACGATCAGGGCTATCTTTCCCCCTGATTGTGCTTTTGGGCGAACTGCATGAAGCTCAGCCCCGGTGGTGGCTCCCGGGGGCAAGAAATGAGCCGCACGCGTTCGTTGGTGATCAAATGACGCATGGTGGCCAAAAGGGTCTCGGCATGACCAAGCACGGCCGATCGGGACACGCGACTCGATCGCCGCGCTTCCGGTTCCTGCAGAACCTCGAAGCACAGAAGAACGATCGCAAGGACCGCTCTCGGATCAAGGACCCGAAACAGTCCGTCGAAGAGCTGTTCCATCGCCGGAAGCCAACACGAACCTGACGAACTATCCTTGGATGACCTCCGGGGTAGGCACATTCTGAAATTCGGGTGCTTGTGCTCGGTACGCGAACGGAGCAGAAGGACCGATGCCATCGCATGGAGCCCGGAAAAACCCGCCAGAACCAACCGGCACCTTCGAGAAGCCGAGTCGAGGTGGATCCAGTGAACGAGTCGGTAGCCCGGATCGAGGCGATCATCGGGCGCAAAGTCAAACGCGATATCGACCAGATGACCGAGTGGGCAAAAGGCAATCTTGCCCGCGCCGCAGAGGCCATCATGAACACGCCCAACGCGCATGTCGGCATCGTGACCGGCTTCTATATCCAGCACGCGGAGCCGCCTTCTCCAGAAACGGACGGGCTCGGCGGGATGGCCCACTTAGCCGCTGGCCTCGCAAATGCAGGCATCCCGGTCACGGTCATTACCGACACACCGTGCGCAAAGGCGGTATGGGCCGTGGTCGACGCGCTGCCGATGCCCGTCAATCTTGAGGTCGTGTCGACGACCGAGAGTTCGGTTCTCCGCCTGCGGCAGTACCTAGAGACGGGCGATCGGCCGATCACTCACTTGATCGCAATAGAGCGGGTTTCTCCGGCTTCGGATGGAAAGCCCCACCGGGAGCACGGATGGGACATGTCGCGCGAAACAGCGCCGCTCCATCTTCTCTTTAGCGACCCCGCCGCGAAGCGTCGCTGGTACACGATCGGCATCGGGGACGGGGGCAATGAGATTGGGATGGGATCCTTGCCCAAGGAAATCATCGAAAGCGGAATTCCCAATGGCAAGGTGATCGCCGCGACGACTCCGGTCGATTCGCTCATCGTCGCCGGTGTGTCGAACTGGGGCGGGTATGGGCTCCTTGCTGCAATGGCCTGCACGAAGCCAGCGTTACGGGAAGTTCTCCTGCGTTATTTCAATCGCGACATGGATCGCCGGATCCTTTCGGCGGCGGTGGAAACCGGGCAGGCGGTCGATGACAGCCGGGTCGATAATCCCGGGCGACCGCAGATGAGTGTCGACAGCATACCCTGGGAGCAGCACGCGGCTCTTCTTGAGGAGATCTCCGCCGTGGTGGCGTCGCAGGCGCGCTGATCACCTTGAACTGATAGGCCATTCTAGCGATCAAGGGCGAAGCCGTTCCCCTCGAGAGCCTCCGATCGCCGACTCCCCGCCTGCGGTCGCGCATTCACGTAGAGTGGATCTTTGTCCCAACGAACCGTCACGTAACCCGCCGCTTCTGAAAAGGCGCTATTGGAGCAGCTCAGGGGGTGACGCCAACTGTATGCACCAAGTGGCGCGGAACATCCGCACAGGCCAAGGGCCGTGACATTGCCGCATCGCCGGCGCTGTTCAACCGGCGAAATGGGCCGCCTGTGGCGACTAGCAATCACCTTCCGGCGGCCTACGCATGGATTTGCGTAGCTCACCCTGTCAGGAGCGCAGCCATGGAACTCACCGTGGTGCCCATCGTCGTTGTGGCCCGACCGGTTTGGCGCCGCGACGTTCTTGGAGACGATGCCCTCCATCTGCATCGCGCAGAGTTTCGGCGGTCGAGCGTAGGAACGAATAGTTGGTCTCATGCCCTTCTCCTTCAAGCGTGCACTAGACTATTATCTATCTCCCCCTTGTGGGGTGGGTTAGGGAGGGGGATAGTCTTGAGGCTGGTGCTTGTGGTACCTCCCAACCCACCCTCTCCCGCAACGGGGAGTGAGCCCGACTCGGTGTGTCCCATACAGGAGTCCTCCGATGTCATCCCTCAGAGGCAAGACGCTGTTTATCTCCGGCGCGAGCCGCGGCATTGGGCTTGCGATCGCGCTGCGCGCCGCACACGACGGCGCCAATGTCGCGATCGCCGCGAAGACCGCGGAGCCGCATCCGAAGCTGAAGGGCACTATTTTTACAGCTGCCGACGAGGTGGGCGCGGCCGGCGGCAACGCGCTGCCAGTCATCTGCGATATTCGCGATGAGGCCCAGGTGATCGCAGCTGTTGATAAGACCGTCGCCGAATTCGGTGGCATCGATATCTGCGTCAACAACGCCAGCGCCATTAGCCTGAGCAACTCCCAAGCAACCGACATGAAGCGATTCGACCTGATGATGGGCATCAACACCCGCGGCACTTTCATGGTGTCGAAATATTGTATCCCGCACCTGACGAAGGCCGAAAACCCGCACATCCTGATGCTGTCGCCGCCGCTCGACATGAAGGCGAAATGGTTTGAGCACTCCACCGCCTATACCATGGCGAAGTTCGGCATGAGCATGTGCGTGCTGGGACTATCAGCCGAGCTGAAGAGTGCGGGCGTCGCGGTCAACGCGCTGTGGCCGCGCACTACGATCGCTACCGCCGCGGTCAGCAATCTCCTGGGGGGCGATGCCATGGTGCGCGCGAGCCGCACGCCCGAGATCATGGGAGATGCGGCTTATGTCATCCTCACGAAGCCGTCGCGCGAGTTCACCGGGCAGTTCTGTATCGATGACAAGCTGCTCTATGCCAGCGGAGTGCGCGATTTCGACCGCTATCGCGTGGATGCCTCGGTCCCGCTGGCGCCGGACTTCTTCGTACCCGACGATGACGTGCCGCCGCCCGGCGTCACGGTAATGCCCCTGCGCTAGGCCGGCGCGTTTGCCAATGCATCAACGTCGGCTCGGGGTCAAACCCGACCTCTAGGAGGCAGCCGCTCTCAACGTCTGGCGGACCAGCCGGGATTACGTGCTCCCTTCATGCACCGGTCCCGGCCTTTCGCCGGCCCTATCTCTCGTACCAACCGACGAGGGTCGCTTCCGCAATGGCGTGCTTGCGTGCTTCTCGCTCAATGTCACGGCAGGACGCATTGGCCTTTGCCGGAAGATCCTCCATCGAGAGGGCAAGCAGCCGGAAGTGATAATGATGAGGCCCATGGCCATGAGGTGGACACGGGCCGCCATAACCCACTTTCCGAAAATCGTTGACCGCCTGCTTCATTCTGGTGTTCTGCGCGGCGTTGACTGCGAATTCCGTTACGGCTGGCGGAATATCGTAAACTGCCCAATGATGCCATATGCCAGCGGGAGCAGCGGGATCGTCGCAGAGTAGGACAAAACTCCGCGATCCCTCTGGCGCGCCGGACCATTGCAGAGGTGGCGAAAGATTTTCTCCATCACAGGTAAACCGTCGCGGAATTGCGGTACCATCGGCGAAGGCGCTTGAAACGAGTTTCATGGCTCTCTCCTCAGGCTACAGGAAACAGCGGCTCGGGCTTGACGAGCTCTCCCTGGGGCCACCTTCGACTTCCTTGGCCTGACCCATGACTGGGGACGGTCTCGGAACGGTAAGGACACGGTTCGGCAAGTAACGGCCAAAAGCCGGTTTGCCCGCGCAGTGGCCGCAGTTAGTGGCTGGTGTCGGAAAAACCGCCACTGGTCCCTTCGCGGCCAGCATCGCCATCTGTCCTCTATGATGCGGGACCACTTCGCCTACTACGGCGTCGGCGGACAGTCGACGCTTGCGCTGGTTCGCCAATCAAGTGGTGCGTATCTGGCGCAAGTGGTTGTCACGGCGTGATCGTCAAGGCGTGGTCCGATGAGCCTGCTTCAACGAACTCCTGGCACGGCATCCATTGCCTTCAGTCAAGATCCTCCATGGCTACGCCGCCGCGAGCGAATCTCTCGAACCGGATGCGGGAAATCTGCACGTCCGGGTCTGTGAGGGATGGGGACGGCAACGTCCCCATCTTCTCGGCACTCAAATCATACGCCGCCCTGCGGACAGTGCGCGAAGCCATCACGACGGAGCCGATGAACTGGGTACTCGATGCCGACGACGGCCAAAGCTGTCGTGGGAGCGGTTCAACGCGATCCTGAAGGTCTACCCCGTACCGATCGGGCATGTACGCAACTGGCGTCACCAAATGGCCTGATCAAGTGACCCGTCAGAGGAGCCGGAAATTCCCCGTGCAAAATCGGCATCCCTTTTTGCGGCGCGTTAAAAACCCCGCCATCCACCGAAATGAATGACGGGGCTTTCGAGCTTTCTCTTTTTCGGGGATTTCTCCTTTCCAAAGATACTTGCTCTGGCACGATAACGGCTTCGAGCCTGATGAGTTCCGGATATTTTCTGATCCGCCAGATTCTTATTCGGTGCGGTCGGCTCAAGGTCTAATCCGGGCTGCCAGAAAATATGCCGGCACATCGCGAAATGAGGCGTACGTCCTGACCTATCACCCCGTGCTCGGGGAACTTGAATGCCTACATAGCATAATTATGTGCCGATGTCTGGCTAGGCCCATGCCCGCTTTGGGTCGTGTGTCACGAGCGCCGTCTGAGTACGACGGTGCGCAACTGTACGAGAGATGAAGGAGGGCCCTTCGAGGTCGGCAATCAGGTGTTGATCGCAAGCCGCCGCGAGCTGCTGTCGTCAAAAGCGATGGTGGTGAACGTTGCGGAAACGCCGGGACAAGATTCCGGCGGGCAAGGTTGAGAGAGGCGAGCGCAAGCGAACCGCTGCGGAAGTGTCGAAAGCGGATTAGGCGATGTCAAAACCGGGGGGACCCTTCCTCCGGGATCAGCTTGGGAGGTGTCCTGAGACGGCCCACGCGGCATCCGGCATGTAGGCGGCGCGAAGCTCAACCAGGCTCTTGTACGGAACGTGAGAACCTGATCGGCGATGCCAAGGGAAAAGGCGCAAGCGGCTCCAACCGCGAGGCCGAAAGTACCGATGCGCCGGGCAGGGCGGACTGCTTCGTAGTAGCGATGAAGCCGGTGTAATGCCGGCGGAGCGAAGGGAGCGGGCCATCGCCATTTGGCTTGGGTCAACCGGCAACGGGAAGAGCCCGATGTTCAGTGGAAGGCGGCAGCCTTCGCGCGGTGGCACGAGCCGGATGACGCGAGAGTGTCAAGTCCGGTTCTGTGAGGGGCTCGGGGTGAAATTCCCCGGGCCTACTCGGCATTCACGACGTTTCGACCAGACCCCGATCACTTCCGCTCTTTCACGAGTTAGCGGACCATTTCAGCGTTCGTCGGCATTTCTCAAAGGGCCAACAGCGGTCATTCCGCAACCGCTTAGATGAGTGCTGCCCTCACCGGGAAGCGAGGCGGCGCGTCGGGTGGAGCGGGCACAAAGGCCGCAAGCCATTTGAAGCGCCTCGCCTTTACGTTTTCGGTACGCAGGCTTGACCTTGACGCCCGCGCGTCACAGGTTTCGGGGCGCCGCGCGCGGCTCGCGCGCCCAACAGACAGGATCCATCTTTCATGGCATTCGTGCAGTTCACGCAACCGGACGATCAGCCCATCGTCATCAACATGGATAGGATCGTGACCGCCACACCACTGCCCGACGGACAAGGCACGCGCATCACCTTCAACAACGGTGGCCATCAGGACGTGAAGCAACTCATCGCTGACGTGCTGCGGCAGTTGAACATAAGCGCGTAGGCTCAGGACATCGCCGCCTGGGCGAACCATTCCGCCGATCAAGTGAGATCGTGCACTTTCGTGAGTGCTGCCCAATGTCGCAGATGGGTCATTCGCGTCGGTTTAGTCCCCCCGCGATGACTTCCGGTCAGCCCCGATGAACGGACGTCTTCAGTGCCCATCGCAAGGTCTCAAACGGGCCAGGAAGAGACTCGTGCACTGCAACAAACTGCATCGCTATTCGATCACGTCGGCGCGGCCGAGCAGCGATAGCGGCAGGCGCGGCAGGTCCACCGCTCCCTTGTCATTATGCCGCGGGCCGCGACGGAAACCGGCGCGGCGATCATACGGTTGATTTGGCAAGGAAAACCTCCAATGGAGGGTGTCATGCAGAATTGGCTAGAGAATTGGACGAACGCAAAATTTTGTGACGTCGCGAACTTGATCCTCGGCGCGCTTTTGTTCGTTTCGCCCTGGATATTCGGTTTCGATGCCGGGACGATCTCTCAAAACGCCTATATCACCGGTATCGCCATCGCGATCCTTGCGATCGCGGCGCTGGCGGCATTCGCGGTGTGGGAGGAGTGGCTGAACCTCATCGTCGGCTTGTGGGCGTTGGTATCGCCCTGGGTATTGGGCTTCCAGGGAACCACCGCGATGACGGTGCATGTGATCATCGGCGCGGCGGTCGTGATCCTGGCAGCGATCGAGCTCTGGATGATGTCCCAGATCCCGCCGCGGCTGACCACCGGCAGCTGAGAGGCTGAGGTCGTTTGGCTCGTGGCATAGCTTCGCCGTCACCGGCAAAACCATGTCCTGGCAACACGGACGGAGTCGTTGTTTCAGGGCATAGACGGATTGACGAAACCTCGGTGTGTCGAGGGAGGCAGCCGATATGTGGCAGGCGCTCGGCTCAATCGCCGGTGGCACCTGACAAGCTACTTTTGCGAACTATTGCCTGCAGAGCGGCTCGCGTGGTGCAAGCGGTCGGATGTCGACATTCTTGCAGTTGGCCAGCCACGTCCGATCTACCCCCAACTTCAGACATACCGCTGCACGACATACATGAGCTGCACTTAAATTTCGCTGCGGTTGATGTGCTGGCGGTACAGAAGCGATATAGTGATTTTTCGAGTTGCCAGTTGGACGTGCCGAAGTTCCCTTCTTGATATTTCAATGGCAACCTGCATGCCGTCGGCGGGCATCGATCTAGACCCGGATTTCGGGTGCATCGAAATTTAAAGCGCATTCAGACAACCTTCGAACGGAGGAGAAAATGCCTTTATTCATCACCTACGCCTCGTACTCCAACACCGGGATTAAGGGCATCATCGATAAGCCGATAGATCGCACGGAACCCATCAGGACGCTCGTGGAGAAGGCGGGCGGTAAGCTTATAGCGGCCTATATGACGACGGGTCCGCATGACGTAGTGGTCATTACTGAGCAGGCAGATGGATCGGATGCAGTTGCCGTGGGAATGGCCGCCGCCGCAAGCGGTGCCGTGGCCAAAATAGAAACTGTGCGTGCCTGGACGCTTGGCGATTTCAAGGGCATTGCCGAAAAGGCGTCCGGTTTGGCTGAAGTGTACGTTCCGCCTGGGCGGTAATTGCGCGTTTGCGAGGATGCCGCAGGCATCCCGCAGCGGCCGTGATTGCCGCAACCGATCGGTAGGGTAGACGGCCGTAGCGGATAGCCGGCTAACAGCGACGCGGCGTTCAAGGTTCGGAAAGAGGCCCGCGAGCTATCTGATGCGAGCCAGGCCTGCGGTATTCCAAACATGTCTGGGTGCCCGCGAGGGTTGCCAATGCGACCAGAAGACATTGAGACCTTGCGTAAAGACATGCTCGCGGTCATCGCCGCCGGCGCCTCTGCGCTGCGCGACATAATCGGCAAGGACGCCTTAGATGAACGCGTCATGACGGCCATGGGCAAGGTGCCGCGGCATGCATTTGTGCCGATTGAACTTCAGCCCTATGCGTATGAAAATATTCCGCTTCCAATCGGCTTCGGAAAGACGATCTCGCAGCCATTTATCGTCGCCTTGATGACCGATTTGCTCGACATCAAGGCCGACGACAGTGTCCTCGAAATCGGCACCGGTCTTGGCTATCAGGCCGCCATCCTCGCGCAGCTGGCCCGCAAGGTATGCTCCGTTGAAATCATCGAAGAGCTTGGCCAGAAGGCGAAACAACGGCTCCGCGAGCAGGGCTGCAGCAATGTCGAACTCAAGATTGCCAATGGCTATCACGGTTGGTCAGAGCACGCGCCCTTTGACAAGGTCATCGTGACGGCCGCTCCCGATCTCATTCCTCCTCCGCTGATCCACCAATTGAAAGCAGGTGGGAAAATGGTCATACCGGCCGGCCTGCCCAATGCACAGCAGCTCATTCTCGCGGAGAAGCTCGCCAACGGCAGAATGACGATGCAGGAGATTCTGACCGTCCGGTTCTCTCAACTCGAGGGGACTGGATCTAGTAGCCTGCAATAAGCCAGGTGGCGCACCCGCAGCAGAGCATGGCCACAATGATCGAGAGCATCAGCGCGGTTACCCTCGCGACCCGACATGTCGTGCACCATCCACTTCCACCGCGGCCATGGATTTGAGATCGTTCACGGTGGTGCTGAGGTTGAGTTCACGAGCTTCCTGGCGGGAAAGAGCTTGCCGAGTTGCGAGAGCAGAAAGAGACTGGCAATGCTCGGACTGGAGGCCGACTAGATGACCAGCTCGAAAACAATCGCCGGCCTGATCGGTCCCACCCTTGTCGCAATCGCTGCTGGAATGCTGCTGAACATTGGTTCGTTCCCTGAGTTGGCTGAACAGATTTCCCGCGACCCTGCGCTCATCTTTGTGTCCGGCATCCTCTTTTTCGTCGCAGGACTTGCCATTGTGCGCGCTCACAACCGCTGGACGAAGGAATGGCCGGTGCTTGTGACCATCCTTGGCTGGCTTGCCATCATCAGTGGCCTTGCACGAATGCTTTTCCCAACCCGTCTGGCCGCAATTGCTGGCGGAATTGGTCAGACCACCGGCGCGCTCATTCCAGCAGCGATCGTGCTTCTGGGGCTCGGCGCCTTCCTCTCGTTCGAGGCGTATCGACGTGATTGAGGCGGGTCATTCGCGTCGATTGGCCATGCCCCGCGACCATGTCCGGTCTGTCCCAAAAAGCCGACGCCAAGATGAGGGTCGAGGTTCGACGCTAAGGGCCAAAACCGGAACTAGGCGCGCTCATTCGATCACCTCGTCGGCAAGCCCGAGCAGCGTCGGCGCGATCGTAAGGCCCAGTTCGCTCGCCGTCTTGAGATTGATGAACATCTCGAATTTGGTCGGTTGCACCACAGGCAAATCCGAAGGCTTTTCGCCCTTCAGTATGCGGCCGACATAGACGGCTGCCTCTCGCCAAGTGTCAGCCTTTTTGGGACCATAGGAGATCAGGCCGCCAGCCGCTACCTCGTCACCGCCACTATAGATCCCAGGGATCTTGTAGCGCAGGGATAATGCGGCCAAGCGGTCACGGACGAAGGTCCCGAAAAACGGGTCGGTGCTAACAACGAAAGCCCGCAGGTTCGACCGGCTCATGTTAGCAAACGCCGTGTCGAGTTCGGCCTCGTTTGTGGTGGTGATGACATGTAAGTCTTGGCCGAGGTTCCGTGCGGCCGCCTTGGCTTCCTCGATCTGTCGCTCCGCCAGCGTCCCCTTGGGGTTCACCAGTAGCGCAACGTCTCTCACTTCCGGTACGATCTGCTGAAGGACTTCCATGCGTTTCGCGACTAGGGCTACACCGATGAAGGTCGCGCCGGTGATGTTGCCTCCGGGCCGATTAAGGCTCTCGACGAGCCCATCTACAACTGGATCGCCGCCGTAGGCAAATACGATCGGAATGGTTGATGTGGCTGCTTTTGCCGCGCGCGCCGGAACCGGCGAACTCGCTGCTAAAATCACCGCCACCTTCCTGTTCACAATCAGCCGCCAGCTCTGGCAGCCTGTCGAAGTGGCCATCAGCCGAGAGCGAAACAATAGTGAGATTGCGGCCTTTGACGTAGCCGGCCCCCCCAAGGCCGGCGCGAATGGCGTCCATTGCCCAATCCGGCAGATTGACTGCTGTAAGCAGTCCGACCACAGGTACCGGCTGCTGTGCGCAGGCCGCCACCGGCCAAGCCGCAGCGCCGCCCAAAACACCGAGAAAATTCCGCCGTTGCATGCTCGCCCTTACCGCTTACCGAACAACTTAACGGCTTAGGGCAGTATTTGGATAGGGGTTTAAAACCGGATCATCACTATTGCCGCCATGCACCCCCAATGTCGCAGTTGGGTCAGACTCGGAATTGGCGGGGCAGCTAATCTTGGACCGCCTTCCACCCGGTAGCTGACCTGGTCTTTGACCAAGCCAGAGTGACCAACCTTGCAGGTCTGGCGCAGAGACAAAGTGCACCGGCCTCTTGCCAAGTCCAATAGCGAGGAAAGATAGACTCGACTTGGCCACTCGCTTTCCCATAGGTTTCCCCCTTGAGCTGCTGCTTTCCAATTTCAACTAGCGGGGAGCGAAATGGCTGAAAGAATCGATGTCGAGGTTACTGGCAAATCGCAGTTTGAAGTCGCCTACGAGATGGCGAGATTCATTCTCGTCAATATGGAAGGTCGTCAGGTGAAAAGCATAAAGCGGCAGGAGTTCCTGCATTTGGTGGCTGACTGCATCGACGCCTTGCGCGGCATCAAGGTCAAGGAGATTATCAGTTAACGCCTAAGTCGAGCTAAGCATCGTCCAAGAAGAAGCGCTTTCAGCGGGCCGGACAGCTTTGAACCTTTCCGTTCGTCCCGAGACAGATGCAGGGCCTTCACAGCGCAGGGCGCCAGCCCTCCGCACGGACCCTCTCGATCATGGAAAAGCCTATCGTCCCTTTCAGTCGCCTCGGCAAGTACTGCTTCATTCCCAACTGACATTGACCAGCATTTGCTTCAGGTCCGGAAAGAGCCAATAAACGACATCATTCGCTTGCCTCGTCGGTAGTCGCCAGT
>NZ_LBKA01000154.1:0-12470 GCF_028128955.1 Bradyrhizobium sp. CCBAU 11386 | reverse complement strand
TGGTGGAGGCAGCGCGCCTTCTGCAGGAACCGCCTTCCGCTCGCTCGTTACCCCCTCGACACATGCACTGACCGCAGAGCATCGCGCCATGTCGGACGCCTACGATTATTTTCGCGAGCACGCCATTGCCGCCGCGCGAAAGGCGCGGGCGCTGCCCCCGGGGCGGCCGAAGCCGAAGCAGCGCACGGTGGCGCGGGTCTATCATCTCCTGTCCAAGGAGGCCGCGCTGGCGCCGAACATCCATCACCTCAACGATTTTCGCGCGGCACGGCGGCTGGAGCGGCAGATCGGCCGCTGATCCGCGGGCACTTTGCTCTGCCATGCAAATTCGATCGGCTGCCATTCCACGGGAATAGGCCCGGCCGGCGCGCCGCACAGGTTGACGTCTGCCCCTTCAGCCAGTTGGATGCGCGCGCACACAGGGGCCTCTCATGACTCTTTCCAGCATCTTTGCGCAGTTCGTCGCGTTGCTCGGCGGCATTGCGCTGCAATGGCGGAAACTCTCGGGCACGGAGCCCGCGCCGGCCTGGGGTCAGACGCCCGCCATTCCCGAAGCGAAACCGCAAGGCGCGATCCCGACCCTGAAGATGCCGACCGCGCGCGGCTGGCGCGAGGGTCAGAAGCCGACCGTCGCGCCGGCGCTCAAGGTCAACGCGTTCGCGACCGGCCTCGACCATCCGCGCTGGATCGAGGTGCTGCCCAATGGTGACGTCCTGATCGCGGAAGCGACGCAGATCGCAGGCCCTCCGCGCAGCGTGTTTCACTACGCGATGCAGGCGACGATGCGGCGTGCCGCCGCGCTTGGCGTTTCCGCCAACCGCATCACGCTGCTGCGCGACAAGGACGGCGACGGCGTCGCCGAAGTTCGCGGCGCGTTCATGGAGAACCAAAGCCAGCCGTTCGGCATGGCGCTGGTCGGCGACACCTTCTATGTCGGCAACACCGACGGCGTGATGGCCTTCCCCTATGTCGCCAATGCCGACCGCATCACCGCACCGGGCAAGCGGCTCACCACGTTCAAGCCGAGCGGCCACTGGACGCGCAGCCTGCTCGCCAGCCCCGACGGCAAGAAGCTCTATGCCGGCGTCGGCTCGCTCAGCAACATCGCCGAGATGGGCATGGAGGTCGAGGAAGGCCGCGCCGCGGTGTACGAGCTCGACCTCGTCGCCGGCACGCATCGCATCTTCGGCGCCGGCCTGCGCAACCCGGTGGGTCTTGCCTGGGAGCCGAATACGAACGTGCTCTGGACCGTCGTCAACGAGCGCGATGGCCTCGGCGACGAGACGCCGCCGGACTATCTCACCTCGGTGCGCGACGGCGGCTTTTATGGCTGGCCCTATTGCTACTGGGGCAAGACGGTGGACGACCGCGTACCGCAGGATCCGGCGATGGTCGCCAAGGCGCTTCAACCGGACTATGCACTCGGCGGCCACACCGCTTCGCTCGGCCTGTGCTGGATGCCCGCAGGCACGTTGCCTGGTTTCCCCGACGGCATGGTGATCGGCCAGCACGGCTCGTGGAATCGCAGCAAGCTCTCGGGCTACAAGCTGGTGTTCATCCCGTTCGAAAACGGAAAGCCGTCCGGCCCCGGTCGCGACATCCTGTCGGGCTTCCTGTCCCCGGACGAGAAGGAATCCTACGGCCGCCCGGTTGGCGTCGTGATCGGCCCCGACAAGAAATCGCTGCTGATGGCCGACGACGTCGGCAACGTGATCTGGCGCGTCACCGGCGCGTAAGACGGAGATAGGCGCGACGGGCGATCGCATATGCATTCCGTCATCCTGAGGTGCGACGCTTGCGATGCGAACGCGTCGCAAGCGGAGCCTCGAAGGATGAACGGCCGCGATGCAGCCGGGCCGTCGTCCTTCGAGGCTTGCTCTGCGGCGCATCCGCGCCGCAACGCAAGCACCTCGGGATGACGGTGATAGAGCGCACCGCCATCTGGGCTAATCAAGCCTCAACCCATCACGCTCCGAAGCTCACGTCCCCACACACAACGTGGCGCGCTGCTTGCGCAGCAGCGCGATCACGGACAGCGCGGTAATCAACCCCGTCTTGGGATTCTCGGACGGGATGTTCTCGATGGACATCGAGAAGCGCGCCGAATCCGCCTCGACCTCGATGCGGTGAACGTTACGCGTCACGGTCGGGTCGGCCCAGATCTGCACCGAGGTGCGATCAGGTCCGACGCCCGCGAGCGACAGCGCCACCGCGACATTGAGATTGGCCGGAAAGCCTTTTGCGGCCTCGCGCGCCGTGCCCTCGAACAGCTTCAGCGGCTCGCGCAGCTTGTCGATGTCGATGTTGTTCTGGACGATAAAGGGCGCGCCCTTCAGCCCGTCGATCGGCTTGCGCGTCACCATCTTCACCGAATGAATGGTGCCGATGGCAGCGGCGTTGACGGCATCGAGCCCGATCAGCGCGCCGGTCGGCACGATGATGCGGCCGCCATTGGCGCGGGCGAGATCGACCAGATCAAAATTGTCGAGCAGCCCGCCGACGCTGACGACGACCGCGGCCTTGCCGCGTGTCACCGCGGGCTCGACGATGGCGCGCAGCTGGCTGCTCGGTGCGCACTCGACCACGATGTCGGCGGCCTCACCGAGCTGGTCGATCGGCAAAACCTGCGGCGGGCGACGCAGGCCGTTGAGGAATGCCTGATGCCTGGCGGGATCGCGCACGGCGACGGCGGACAGTGTCAGCCCCTCGATGCCCTGATCGAGCGCGGTCGCGATCTTGGTGCCGATCGAGCCCAGGCCTGCGATGGCCACCCGCAATTCGCGCGAAGCGTTCTGATCCGTCATCACCTTCCACCTTCTGTCCAGGTCAATGTCATAGTCCCTCAGGCCTCGCGCGCATAGCTGCGCAGGCGCGCCTCGAGCACCGCCAGCATGGCGTCGCGGGCCGGATCGCGCGAGCCGCGCAGCCAGGCGGCGGCGAGCGGCAGCCGGCCGACCGGGCCGCTCTGCTTCGGCCTGAGCGGCACGAAGCGCACGCCTGACACCGCCATTCGCGTGGTCCAGCGCGGCACGATCGCGACCCCGAGCTTCGTTGCCACCAGCTGGATGATGGTCTGCTTCTCGTCGGCGACCTGCACGATGCGCGGCATCAATCCGGCCTGTTCGAACAGCTTGATCGTGAGGTCATGGCTGTGCGGCCGCGAGCGGCGGTCCGGCACCAGCATGGCCTCGTCGGCGATCTGCGCCAGCGTGATCGACTTGCGATCCGCGAGCGCATGGCGCTGAGGGAAAGCCACGATGGCGGTCTCCTGGAGCAGATCGCGGAATTCGAGCCGCTTGTCGGCGCGGTCGGGCGGACGGACGAAGGCGAGATCGAGCGCGCCCGTCAGGATCTTCGGCAGCAGCCGGACGGTCTTGTCCTCCAGAAGCTGCACCGCGATGTCAGGATGCCTGTCGCGGAAATCGCGCAGCAGCGGCGGCAGCAATCCCGCCGCCGCACTGTCGATGGCGCCGACCCGCAGCCGCCGCGCGGCGCCCGCACGCGAGCGGTTGCGCAGATTATTCTCGACCGCCTCGACGCGGGCGAGGATGGCACGGGCGTCGCGCAACAGCGTGGCGCCGTCCTCGGTGAGCGACACCGCGCGCGTGGTCCGCGCGAACAGCCGCGTGCCCAGATCCTGTTCCAGCAGCCTGATCTGGCGCCCGAGCGCGGACGGCAGCATCTGGAGCTGCTGCGCCGCATGGCCGAAATGCAACTGCTCGGCCGCCGCCACGAAGCATCGCAACTGATGCAGTTCCATCCAAGATCCTCTCGTCCCGCACTAGGCAATCGCATGTGAAGATTTACACGAGGTCGTCATGCCCGGGCTTGTCCCGGGCATCCACGTTCTTTGTGCCTCCGGAAAAGGCGTGGATGGCCGGGACAAGCCCGGCCATGACGCTGTGGAGGCTTTAGTGCGCCCAACACTGTCATGCGATAGCCCCGTCCGCTTCACCTAGCGAGGATTATATCATTTTTTTGTATAAACCAGCGCCGATTGAGTATGCCTCCTCCCCTCGCCTACGCTCATGGCCGGCGTAGACCTCCGGGTCCGCCGCACAACAACAATCGGAACTTGAGGGAGGCCAGGGTGGCGAGCGAGATTCAGACGCGCGTGCTGCGCAAGATCACCTGGCGCATCGTTCCCTTCATCATGCTGCTCTACTTCGTGGCCTTCATCGACCGCGTCAATATCGGCTTCGCCTCGCTGACGATGAACAAGGACATCGGCCTGTCGCCCGCGGTCTACGGCTTCGGCGCCGGCATCTTCTTCTGGGGCTATTTCATGTTCGAGGTGCCCTCCAACATCGTCCTGCACAAGATCGGCGCGCGGATCTGGATCGCGCGGGTGATGATCACCTGGGGCCTCGTCTCGGCGGCAATGGCGTTCGTGCAAGGGTCGACCAGCTTCTACATCCTGCGCTTCCTGCTCGGCGTCGCCGAAGCCGGCTTCTTTCCCGGCATCATCCTCTACCTCTCCTACTGGTTCCCGGCGCGCCAGCGCGCCGCGGTGACCGCGCTGTTCATGGCGGCCGCGCCGCTCTCCACCGTGCTGGGATCGCCGATATCAGGCGCGCTGCTGGAGATGGACGGAATGCTCGGCTTCAAGGGCTGGCAATGGCTGTTCGTGCTGGAGGCGCTGCCGGCCGTGCTGCTCGGCTTCGTCGTGCTGGGCTTCCTGACCGACCGCCCCGAGAAAGCGAAATGGCTCACTGATGACGAGCGGCGCTGGCTGGTCGAGGCCATGAACGCGGAGACCACCAGCAAGGCCGCAACCGCGAGCCACAGCATCTGGCGCGGGCTTGCCGATCCGCGTGTGCTGGCGCTGGCGCTGATCTATTTCGGCACCTCGGCCGGCCTCTACACGCTCGGCGTCTGGGCGCCGCAGATCATCAAGCAGTTCGGCCTGTCCTCGCTCCAGGTCGGCTTCCTCAACGCATTGCCGGCAACCGCCGCGGTCGTCGCCATGATCCTGTGGGCGCGGCATTCGGACCGCACCGGCGAGCGGACCTGGCATGTGGTATGGGCCTGTCTGATCGCCGCGGCCGGGCTCGCCTATGCTGGCCTTGCGACCGGCGTCGTCGCCGTGCTGGTTGCGCTTGCGCTCGTCAACATCGGCATCTCCTCGGCAAAACCGCCGCTCTGGAGCATGCCGACGCTGTTCCTGTCCGGTCCCGCGGCCGCAGCCGGCATCGCCACCATCAACTCGATCGGCAATCTCGGCGGCTTCGTCGGGCCTGCCATGATCGGCTGGATCAAGGACCAGACCGGCAGCTTCGTCGGCGGGCTCTACTTCGTCGCCGGCCTGCTCGTTCTCTCCGCGGTCCTCACCCTGCTATTGTCGCGTGCGCAGACCGCGCCCGTCGAACCCGTCCCGCAATCCCACTGATCTCTCAAACGGAGCATTTTCATGCGCACCCATTCGATCGCAGCAATTCCCGCCGACGGCATCGGCCCCGAGGTCATCTCGGCCGGTGTCCGCGTGCTGGAGGCGCTGGCCAGGCGCAGCGGCGATCTCGCGTTCAACGTCAAGACCTTCGACTGGGGCTCGGACTATTACAAGAAGCACGGCGTGATGATGCCGGCCGACGGCCTCACGGAGCTGAAGAAGTTCGACGCGATCTATTTCGGCGCGGTCGGCGCGCCCGACGTGCCCGACCACATCACGCTGTGGGGCCTGCGCCTGCCGATCTGCCAGGGCTTTGACCAATACGCCAATGTGCGGCCGACCAAGATTTTGCCGGGCGTCGCCTCGCCGCTGCGCAATGTCGGCGTCGGCGATCTCGACTGGGTGATCGTCCGCGAGAACTCCGAAGGCGAATATGCCGGCATGGGCGGCCGCGCCCACAAGGGCCTGCCCGAGGAAGTCGGCACTGAAGTTGCGGTCTTCACCCGCGTCGGCGTGACGCGGATCATGCGTTACGCGTTCCAGCTCGCGCAATCGCGTCCGCGCAAATTCCTGACCGTCGTGACCAAGTCGAACGCGCAGCGCCACGGCATGGTGATGTGGGACGAGATCGCGGCCGAGGTCGCCGGCGAATTCCCCGACGTGACCTGGGACAAGATGCTGGTCGACGCCATGACGGTGCGCATGACGCTGCATCCGAAGAGCCTCGACACCATCGTGGCGACCAACCTCCACGCCGACATCCTCTCCGACCTTGCGGGCGCGCTCGCGGGCAGCCTCGGCGTCGCGCCGACCGGCAACATCGATCCGCAGCGCCGCTTCCCCTCGATGTTCGAGCCGATCCACGGCTCGGCCTTCGACATCACCGGCAAGGGCATCGCCAACCCGGTCGCGACCTTCTGGACCGGCGCGCAGATGCTCGAGCATCTCGGCGAGAAGGACGCTGCGTCACGGCTGATGACGGCCGTCGAGCGCGTCTGCGCAGCCGGCGTGCTGACGCCCGATGTCGGCGGCAAGGCGACGACGAAGGAAGTGACCGACGCCGTCATCGACGCGATCCACGGGTCGAACGTGTAGTGGGTTTGGCCACGGCGCGGCGACCATGGTCGGCTCCAACGGCGATGCCAGCGGCGCCGGGCGCTTGACCTTGGTCGCAGGCACACCCCCTCCCCCCGAGAGGTGCGGGAGGGTCCAAAATTTTCAGCCCCCCTCTTGAAACCAAAGCGGCGTTTTTTTATTTTTGCGTTGCCGCCGAGAGGTGGCGTTCCCGACGCCTGATGGGTCGGGAAAGACTGAGACGGGCACCGGTCGTGTCCGGTGTCGCTCGTATCCATTTTGCTCCTTGGAGGATCTGGCTATGCGCACTTACGACTTCTCTCCCCTGTGGCGTTCGACCATCGGCTTCGACCGCCTTTTCGACCTCGTGGAAACGGCACAGCGTGCCGGCGAGGACAATTATCCCCCCTACAACATCGAACGCGTCAGCGAGGATCGCTACCAGATTTCGCTTGCGATCGCGGGCTTCTCACCCGACGAGGTCTCGGTGACTGCCGAGCAGAACGCGGTGATCGTCGAGGGAAACAAGGCGGACAAGGCCGAACGCGAATATCTTTACCGGGGTATTTCCGCGCGACCCTTCAAGCGGCAGTTCAATCTCGCCGACTATGTTCAGGTGCAGAGCGCCGCGTTCGAGAACGGTCTGCTCAAGATCGAACTGATCCGGGAAATTCCTGAAGCCATGAAGCCGCGGCGAATTGCCATCAATGGCACGCCGTCCGGCACCGTCCATCAGATCGAAGGCAAGGCCGCCTGAATTTCGATGATCGGAAGCCTGGTGATCCCGCTCCATCGTCGGGCGGGATCAACCGCGGCCTTCGATCGCGCACCCCATGCCAACCAGAGGTTTTAGCGAAAGGAGAAGGAGGACCTCTCATGATCGATCATGCTGACAACATCATCGACCTGAATGCGATACTGCACCCCGGCTCTGTCTACGAACATCCCCGCGACGTCGTCGCGGATCCGGCTCTGTCGATCGGCGAGAAGCGAGCGATCCTGGCGTCCTGGGCGTCGGACGCCGCCAGCGTTGCCTCAAACCCGGCGCTCAGAGGACTGCCGGGCTCGGACCGGCCCGTCACCATCGACGAGATTCTGGAAGCGCTCGCGGCGCTGGATCACCATCCAAAGGGTCCTCCGGGTGGCAAGCCGGTCCGCACGAGATCCATCTTGCGAACCGGTCTCGCAGCCTAGGCAACGACCACTCAGGGGGATCGCGATGATGATTGATGAAGATCTGGCCTTGTTGCGCGCACACCGCAACAACATCGGCCGCTACCAACGATTGCTCAAGACCGAACTGACGGAGGTCGAGCGGCGGTTCATCGAGAGGCGCCTGTCCGAGGAACGTCGCGCGATCGAAAAGCTCGCAGCCTCTGCGTTTCCTCTCACCCTTCGAACTCCAAAGAGGCCGATCGGGAACGCGGCCATGCTCATGATGCAAGCTGACACGGCGAATTGAAATGTCCGACAACCTCCCGACCTTTGAAATGTTCTTGAGGAGATACGGCCGAAGGACATGGCGGTGGCGTGTCTGCACGACGGAAGGACGCCTCGTCATGCATGGGTCCGAAAATAACCGGCCTGCGGCGAAATATGCGGCTGAAAGGGCATTATTTCTGATGCTCCTCGCCGCGCCCTATCGACCGGCGAGCCAAGCTTCCGCCATGGCGCGCTCCTCCATGGCGACACCAGCACTGAGATGGCTGCCGCGGCAGCAGATGCGCGAATGACAAGATGAGGTACGGAGCGACGCTCGGCGTCAGGCAATGCCCGTTCCGGCCATCTCCGCTCCTGACGGCCTACCGCCGCGCCGGCGGCGGCGTCGCCATCGCTGCCGTCGGCTCCGGCGGCGTCAGATGGCGCGGGACGATGATGGACTGGCCGGGGGTGAGCTGTGCGTTCTCTGCCAGCGAGTTGCTCTGCGCGATCGACCACAGCGGCACGCGATTGGCTGCGGCGATGCTCTCCATGGTGTCGCCGCGGCGTACCGGCACCCGCACGCCGGAGTCCCACAACTCCACCAAGGTATTCGCCGGCACGAGATAGCGCAGCGGCACGGCGTCGGCATGGGCCTGCACCGGAATGCGCGGCAGCTGCGTCACCATCTCGACGATCTGGCGATGGATGTCGTCGGACTTCTCGATGTTGATATGCGAGACGCGGCTGTTCTCCTTGAGATCGTAGCTCGCGTAATGGCCGCGATAGCCGGGCACGGCCACGACATCGCCGCCGCCGAGCACGCTGTCGGACAGGAAGATGTTGATGAAGCGCTCGACATTGAGCGGCACGTCGCCGGTCGCATGCGCGGGATCGATGGCGATGACGAGGCTGATCGGGATGTTCTCCTTGGCCGCCATCTCGGAGATCACGACCGAGCACAGCCCGCCCATGGAGTGACCGATCAGCACGATCGGCGCCGGGCTCTCCTTGTAGCTGGTGATGGCGCGATCGCCGATCCATCGGCAAATGGTGAATTCGTAGACGTCGGCGGAGAAGCCGGCCTTGGTCAGCTTCTCGCTGAGCCGGTCCATGCCGGTCGAGAAGATCGGCCCCATGGCGCCGCGGAACAGGTAGATTTTTGGCGGCGGCAGCGGTTCGGCCGGCGGAGGTGGCGGAGCGACGGGTGCGACCGCGGCGGGCTTTGACTTGGCAGGCGAGGCAACGGCCGCGCCGGTGCCCAGGGCGAGCAGCGCAACCGCTGCCAGCACGAAGATTCGCCTTGGATCAAGCATCAGTCCAGCAGTCCCACCACGGGAGGCTGCCGCCTCCCCCTGGGGGTTTAGTGACCACCGATTGGGTGGAATTTGGGGCACGGAACCACGGAAATTGTCGCATCCCGCAGGGCCATGACCAGCCGCGATGCGCAGGCCGGTCCGGACGCAGGCCCTCGGAGGATGTGCCCAGCCTAAAGCGGCAGAATGCGATTCAGCAGTTCGAGCAGCGTGCGCTGCTCGGCCTCGCTGAGCGGAGCCAGCATCTTCCGGTTATAGGGCTCCGTGAGCCTCGCCCCCTCCTGAATGAGCTTTGCGCCCTTTGGCGTGAGCATGAGCTCGACGGCGCGGCGATCGGACTTCGAGCGGTTGCGCTTGATGAAGCCGGACGATTCGAGCTCGTTCAGGATCTTGATCAGGTTGGGCAGACGCAACCGGAGCAGGCTGGCGAGGCTGCTCGGGGGAACGCCGGGATTGTCGCGAATGACGGCGAAGATCGCATAGGTCGCGGGCGTCAGCCCCAATGCGGCAAACTCTTCGTAAAAGCCTTCGAAGAATTTCAGCTGCGCGAGGCGCAGCATGAAGCCGGGCGTGCGCTGGAGCGCGCGCAGATCCAGCAATGTTTCCGGCTGCTGAGCGGACTTCGCTCCGGGTCGGGCGGTTTTCGGGCTCATGATCTCAATCCAAAGGCCAGCCGAATTGACACTCTCGAAAATAGCTATAAAATATAACTATTATTCAGCGGCACCAAGACCGCGCATGGGAGGGACACAATGAACAGCAAATTCCTGCACAAATTGTGCATGTCGGCCGTGATGCTGGCCGCCGCGGCGCCGGCCTTCGCTCAGGACGTCGTGAAGATCGGCATCCTGAACGACCAGTCGGGTCCGTTCGCGAGCTATCAAGGCATCGGCTCGGTCGTCGCCGCCAAGATGGCCGTCGAGGATTATGGCGGAAAGGCCGCCGGCAAGCCGGTCGAGGTCGTTGCGGCCGATCACCAGAACAAGACCGACATCGGGATCGGCATCGCGCGGCGCTGGTACGAGAACGAGAACGTCGATGCGATCTTCGACATTCCGAACTCGTCGATCGCGCTTGCCGTCGCCGGCATGAGCACCGAGAAGAACAAGGTCTTCGTCGGATCGGGCGCCGGAACGGCGCTGCTGACCGGCGAAAAATGCACACCGAACACCGTGCACTGGACCTACGACACCTATGCTTACGGGCGCGGCCTCGGCAAGGCGATCGTGCAGCAGGGCGGCAAGAAGTGGTTCTTCATCACTGCCGACTACGCCTTCGGACATGATCTGGAGAAACAGGCGGCAGAGGCCGTGAAAGCCTCCGGCGGCGAAGTGCTCGGCAGCGTGCGACATCCGCTGGGAACGGCCGATTACGCCTCTTTCCTGCTCCAGGCCCAGGCTTCGGGTGCAAACATCATCGGCTTCGCCAATGCCGGGGACGATACCATCACGTCGATGAAGCAGGCCGCCGAGTTCGGGCTGACCAGGGACCACAAGCTCGTCGGACTGATCCTGGGCATGAACGGCCTTCCCGCGCTCGGGCTGAAATTTGCGCAAGGCGCGCAGATCATGAATCCGTTCTACTGGGATCTGAACGACGGCACGCGCGCTTTCGCCAAACGCTTCGCCGAACGCATTCCGTCGAAGGCCTACCCGAACGACATGCAGGCCGGCGTCTATGCGTCGGTCATTCACTATCTCAAGGCGGTCGACAAGGTCGGCGGCGCCAAGGACGGCAAGGCCGTCGTCGCCGCCATGAAGGACACCCCGACCGACGATCCACTGTTCGGCAGAGGCTACATCCGCAAGGACGGACGCAAGATCCACCCGCTCTACCTGCTCCAGGTCAAGGCTCCCGAGGAATCGACGTCGACCTGGGATCTGCTGAAGGTCGTTGCCACGATCAAGGGGGAGGACGCGTTCCGCTCCGAGAGCGATGGCCAGTGCCCGCTGACGAAGCAATAGCGGCGGGAAGCTGACCATGAGCGGCATTGCATCGAGCCCGGTCGATCCGTTTGCGCCTGACTTCCTGACCGACCCCTATCCTGCCTACGACGCGCTGCGCGCGCTCGGGCCCGCGTTCGAAGTGGAGCGTTACGGCGTGTGGGCCATGGCAGGCTATGCCGAGGTCGAACCGGCCCTGAAGGACTGGAAGACGTTCATCAGTGGCGAGGGCGTCGGGCTCCACGGCATGAACCCTGCCTTGCCAAAGCCGCTGACACTCCAGATCGATCCTCCCGACCATGACAAGGGCCGCCGGGTCCTCGGCCGCACCCTGTCTCCGGGCGTCGCGCGGCGGCTGCGCGAGACGTTTCAGCAGGAGGCGGAGAAGAAGGTCTCGGAACTGATCGACAAAGGCACGTTCGATGCCGTGAGCGATCTTGCCGAAGCCTATCCCATGAAAGTGTTTCCGGATGCGATCGGCATCCGGCCGGATGGCCGCGAGAAGCTGCTGGCCTGGAGCACCTTCGTGTTCGACAGTTTTGGTCCCGAGAACGATCAGCTGGCGGCGTCACGACAAGCCGGGCTCGCGGCGCAGAGCTGGATCATGGAATGTTGCGCGCGAGATGCGTTGCGGCCCGACGGGCTCGGCATGATGATCTACCAGGCGGCCGACGAAGGCGAGATCACCGAGCACGAAGCCACCCATCTGGTGCGGCCATTCCTCACCGCCGGGATCGACACCACCGTGAACGGCATCGGCAACACCCTGCTCGCGCTCGCCACGCACCCGGATGAGTACCGCAAGCTCCACCACAAGCCAGAGCTGGCGCGCACCGCCTTCGAGGAGGGCCTGCGCTACGATTCACCGGTGCAGACGTTCTTTCGCACCACCTCGCGCGACGTCGAGATCGGCGGCGGCGTGATCCCGGCTCACCGGAAGGTGCTGCTGTTCATGGCCTCAGCCAACCGCGATCCGGCGCGATGGGACAAGCCGGACCGTTTCGAGGTGGAACGGGTTGCGACCGGGCATGTCGGCTTCGGCGCCGGCATTCACGCCTGCGTCGGCCAGATGATCGCGCGTCTGGAGGGCGAATTGATCCTGAGCGAGCTCGCCAGGCGCGTGAAGACGATCGAGCTTGTGGGGGAGCCGCGACGCAGGCTCAACAATTCCCTGCGCGGGCTGGAGACCATGCCGGTCCGCGTGATCGCCTCCTAGGCCGCATCACGCGGGTCCGAGATCCCGACGGGGGCGACGCGCTCAGTTCCGCGGCGGCGCCGTCGCCGCCGCCGAGCGCGCCTGCCGGGGTGCGCCGGGTTCGGCGGCAACCG
>NZ_LBKA01000153.1:0-12366 GCF_028128955.1 Bradyrhizobium sp. CCBAU 11386 | reverse complement strand
CCAGTTGACCTCTATAACGCGACAGCGGTCTTCGGCAAAACTCGATGACTCCAAGTCGCCGAACACCGCGGCCGCGCCTTCCAATGACGGGGGCTGCCGTTCTTCGAGGATCATGGCATGGCGCTGTGGCGGAGTTCTATCTCATCGTTAGATTAAGTGCCTACCGTTTTACCATAAGTCTCACTCGCGTGGACGATAGATTGACCTCCAACTAATCTCAATATGCTGCTGTTCTCCATTCGGAATGATCTTTCGTCTCGCCCATGACGATTGCGAGGTAAATCTCGCGCAGTTTGGTTGTTACCGGACCCGGTTTGCTATCACCGACAGAGATCCGGTCGACAGAGGTCACCGGAGTTATTTCAGCGCCGGTGCCGCAATAAAAAACCTCGTCTGCAAGGAGCAATTCGGTTCGGTCCACATCGCGCTCTACGGTCTTCAGTTGCAGATACTCCTCTGCTATCTCAATCACGGTCCGTCGCGTAATCGAGTCTAAAATGTCATTGGTTCCGCTCGGAGTCACGAGCTGTCCATGTCGGACAAGAAAAACGCACATCGCCGGCGCTTCAGCAAGTTTACCTCTCGAATTGAGGAGAAAGGCGACATCATATCCATCGATCTGGGCTTCCATTACCGCCAGTCGAGAGTTGTGGTAATTAGCATTGCACTTGATCCGAGCGGGCATGACATTGTCCTGCATTCGCATCCAAGAGCTGATTCGCGCGGATGCGCCTTTGCTCACTTGCTTCGTCGTCGCGCGGGGGAGGGCAGTAATGGCTGTTCCGACAGGTCCGGTTGCACCTATCTCACCCAATCCGTCGACGAACGCCATCATCCGAATGTGGACAGAGGTGCAGAATTGATTTGCACGACAAAGAGCGACAAGCGCTTGCGTCAATTCCCTGCTAGACGGTCCCTTGTCGAACCGCATCGCCCTTTGCGAGAAGGCGTACCTATCCAGATGCTCCTTAAGTCGGAACAAGAAAAGCTGCTCTTCATGTCCGTTCCAATAACCACGTATTCCCTCAAAGATGCCAATGCCGTACTTTGCGACGGGCGAAAATACATGAACTTTAGCGTCATTCCACGGCAAAATCTCTCCATTTAAAAACGCGAAATCTGCAGAAGACATTTTTAAACCTCTTTCTGTCCTGAGCAATCTCGCCAAGCAACTACATCCGCGACTGGAGTACCCTGGCAATCCTCAAGAGTCCCTCTCGTAAGTCTGAGTGTGTTGCAGGCGCGATCAAGGAGAGGCGAATGTTACTTTTGATCGAAAATCCAGGAATTGCGAAAACGTTAGGATGACGAAGGATGACGCCTGCCTGAGCGGCCGCATCTACAAAATCTTCAATCGCCCATGCGTGTGGCAAATCTAGCCAAACATGCAAAGAGGAGCCGTTTGTGTGCATACCCCCCGACGGGCCAAGAACCTCTTGGGCGATCTCCTGCCGGGAGCCAATTTCAGCCGAGATGCTTCTGGCTATCTCATCCGCGGCACCCGTTTCGATTAAATTCGTAATGAGTGCGGCCGATAGCCCGGGGACAAACCATGCCGATACACTTGGAATGGAAGCCGCAACTTCTATAAGCGTTTCTGCACTTGGAGCAACCAAATATGCGGCTCTGAGCCCGATCCCCAAACATTTCGACACTGTCATAATATACCAAGTGTGCTCAGGCGCTATCGTCGCAATAGGAGGAGGAGCATGCTTGCTGATAAAACCATGGACGTCGTCTTCAACGATAGCCAAGCCATGCTTTCGAGCGACTTCGGCAATGCTTTGGCGGCGTTCGACGGACATGACGGACGTGGTCGGATTGTGATCCGTTGGGTTGATGTAGACGACAGCAACTTTCTGTGACATGCAGGCCTCCTCCAGCGAATCTGCCCGCATGCCATCGCTATCTATTTCGATTGGCAACACCGACACACCGGTGAGCATTGCAAGCTGCCCGATCGCAGCATATGTAAGCTTCTCCGCGGCGATTACGGACCCTTTGGGGACCAAGCGAGAGAACAAAATCATTAGAATGTTTTGCGTGCCACCCGTCAGAAGCAAACGCGACGAGTCAGGCGCGGAACCAAGCCGTCTTGCCAGCCATTGAGCCGCAACTGCTTTGTCATGTGTGGTTCCATGAAATCGATGTCGCTGAACTATGTCTGACAATTCGGGCAGAGTTGCTATTTTACTCAATCCCTCCATCACATGCTCACGAAAGCCGGCCACTTCCGGTGCCATTGTTCTCGTCATATCAATTGGCGATCTTGCTTCGAGCTGTTTTGTGTTGCTTGGTGCCCTTGGCATTGTCCATCCTTTCGAAGCAAATTCTGTCGCACTTGGCCGGCATCGTGTGTGCCTTGCTGAAGACAATCAAGAAGGCATCGCGATGTAACGGGGCTATTGGTGAGGGCCACCGGTTTCGGCTTCCTTTCGAGCTGAATTCCTCATGCAGATGATGTTGTGGAGACCGGTTGGTGGAATATCGAATTCTGGTCCGAAACACTCAAAGCCAGATCTTGTATAGGTCGTCAGAGCCGTACATCGCGCATAAGCCCACAAGAGCTCGCATTCAGTCCCACTGAGGTGCAGTTTTAGGGCTTGCAACAATGCCGTGCCAATCCCCTGACGCCTATATTGCGGATAGACTGCAAAACCTCGGAGGCGCCAGGCTATGATGGCGTCATCGGCTGGAAAGGCTTCAGGACCGGTCGAGACAACACCAACAATCTTATTTGCGACCACGGCCCCGAAGTGAACTGTGCGAGGATGGTGATCGACTTTAGTTACGGTGGCCGCAGCTACCTGGTTCGGACGCAAGAGTTCATGACGCACTTTCACAACGTCGCTAAGCGTGACTTGCTCAATCATCGTTCCTCCAAGGACCGCTCCCCCAAAAACCTGGTGCGTTGGGAAATCTCTTTGCAGCCATATTGAATCGGACAGCCGTATCCTTAGCGGGGGGCCTTCGACCTATTCTACCTTGCCATGTTTGGTGAGCAGAATTCTCGGGCTGATCACTGTGCGACACTCTTATCACCCAGAAAAATCAGGCGGCCTGGAAGGTCCACGCCCGGGTGAGCCAGGTTGTCTCGATACAGTCTTGCTTTGGAATCATGCGCGCGATTTCACTGATGATTTCTTGCCAGATTTCAACCGAGACTTGGCTCGGAATGTCGTGGCTAGCTTTCCAGCTAGCGAGTAGTCGGTCTGGCGAAAATGCCTGCTTGTGACTACCTTCCATGTATATGTATTCGTTGAAACGACCGTTAGTATCGACCTTTTCCATGAGCTCGACAACCGAGCTTCCTGTCCGTTTCAGATTTCCCGCCACTCGCCTGGTCATCTCTTCGATAGAACGCTGTAGGGCGTCTCTCTTGAAGTGCCGGACGTTCCAAATGATTGTGAGGAATCCACCCGGTACAAGGATTCGGCTTGCCTCTCTGAACATTTCTGGAGGTTGAACAAATTGATAAGCGTTTCCGAGCAGTACCCAATTAGCTGATTTGGGCGGCAAGTTGGCATTTTCGGCCGTACCTTCGATCCATTCGAATCGCAAGTCGTCAGGGGCCAATGAGCGCGCAATAGCTCGCATTTCCTTGTTTGGTTCGACGGCAAACCCTTGGATGTCTTTGCCAGCGAAAGATCTTAGCAAATTCCCTGTCCCTGCGCCGAGCTCAACAATCCGCACGGCCTCGAACCGAGCGCGTACGGTCTTTAGAAGAGATGAAAGCACAACATGTGAATATGGGGGGTTCTGACTATAGTCGGCTGCATTGAGGGAGAAATCTCCCCACGGAACCGCTGAGTGAACCGCAACGTCGTTCATGGCAAATCCTCCTTCGCAGGCGGCGGTGTTACTTGGAAGTCAGGGTCTGACCAATGAGCATGCCGGATGAGACTGCGCTAAACGCCGTGATGACTAAATACATCGCGCGACTAGGGGCTGGAATTCTTATTGAGCTCACGTGGAGGCAGGTGAGCAAGAAGAACGAAAGCATGACCGTCGGATTGAAGGTCTCCGCAGGAAACCACGGTCTTGTCATAAAAAACATGGCGAGAAGTGGCACGTCGTAGGAAAGTGGCACACCGGTAAAGTAACCGCCCCTCAGGCCGGAGCGACTGAAGTAGCTAAGCCGTAAGGCGCCAGCGCAAATCATGAAGATGCCAAGCGAAGTCGCTACGAGCCGACCGCTTCCGAGCACCATGATCACGATAGCTGGAATCACTGCCCCATAGATCACATCGCCAAGGCAATCGAGACTTTTTCCGATCTCAGCCACATCTGAACCCCGGTTTGGAGTTCTCTTCGCGACGATCCCGTCCAGTTGGTCTGCCAACATCGACCATAGGCCAATCGCTACAGCCAGTTCTAATCGGCCGGCAAGCACTGCCTGCAGTGCGAGTCCCGAAAAAAGAATTCCGAGACTTGTGACGGCGTTGGCTGGGTCAAGGAGATATCGAAGCATCCGATCCTCGCGGCTAATCCGCCGCAGCGATGGCCGAAGGCAGTTCTGCCTGATTCGCGAAAATAGTCTCTGCAATCCGCAGATGATCGGTGCTATCGAACTCACACCCCCGGAGATCATCGCATCGCGTCGCCTGATCAGGTTCGTTTATGAGAACTGATCGTACTTGAAGGTGCATGCCAGATTCCTTGCCGGTGACATATGGCCAGACCGACCATCACTAGTATCTCCCATGCTTCTGTCATCGAGATCAATGACTGACGTTGGTAGTTGACCGCCGCCTGCCTTGCATGTCGTTAGACAAGTTACCCTGCAATTGCTCTCGCCGCCGGTTGGACTTCTGCCGCGCGCTATCCACCAAAGCCCCTGGTTGTTTGCAGCTCGCCAAAAGTAAGGTGAAGGCCGGTCCGACGCGTTCACGGCCACGGAAGCTGGTCTAGTCTTGTCCGGCGACACGTTCTTCTCCTCGGATGCGCTCGCGGATCCGTTGGCTGTGAAGGACCAAGTTCGTGGACTTTTTCTTGCCATCTTTCCAGACAGCGTGGCCGGCGCGCTTGCGTGCGGTGACATCCTGCAGGTGCTTCTGTTTGCGTCCTGCTCGGCGTTTCATTCGATGGCGCTCGGAAAGCGCGGCGAGAGACTGCGCGGCACGATCGATAACGTAGCCCCTGTCGCACATCTCGTGGCTGCCCACGGGATGAGCGAACGGCGGGCGTCCTTTCGAGTTTACGGCGGCCATTCCGACCTCCGACTGCAAAAGTGCGCCATTCTCGGCACAAGCGCCGGATTGACCGCGGACAGTGTCCCTGCCAGCGTGATGAAGCCAGCCCCGGTGAGCGGTGGTAGCGACGGGAGCTGGCGCGGAGCCATCAGCATAGCGCAGCGCCAGATCCCGCCGCGGGTGGCCTCCGCACTCACGATCACCGATTCCGAATCGATCGTACCGCCGCGCTAGGCTGGCAGCGCACTCTCTACGACGACGTGCCGAGCCCAATCAGGAGAGCCGCTCCGACTAACAAGCCCCCGTCGTGAGCGACAAACATGGCTCTCTCGATAATTACGTCCTGTCCCGACACGGGTGGGCCGGCTTGCGTCCTCTGGACATTGGTTTGGGAGGCGCCGCACCCCTGGCCGGCTCAGCGAACAATTCGGACAAGTGAATACCCAAGGTCATGGCGATACGGTCCAGGAGAATGCTCGGGTTCTCTTTCTGCTGCTCAATGCCGCCCAAATATGAGCGGTCGATCCCGGCATCATAAGCCAATCGCTCTTGCGGAATGCCGCGATCTACACGGATCCGGCGCACATTCCAGGCCACAAGCGCACGAGCGTTCATGCGCAAAGCCAGCCAGTCTGATGGCTATGAAACCACTGGTTATAGCCGGGCTATTACGATAAGCTGTCGTTGGCTGTCGGCGGACTATTGCTATGACGCAAAGGTCACCGTGAGACGCAGATGTCTCGGAGTTTGTCTTTTTAATGCCGTTGGCCCATCACAAGCGACCTCGCAGCGCGACAGCTCGCTACTGGCGGGACAGCAAAATGACCCCAGAGGTTCCTGCGGCTTTTTGCCGGCGCCGCGACCCAATAGGACAACCGTTCAGCTGGAGCTCGAAAAGTGAACGAATTGTTTCTACTTGGCTGCCCTTTTGGGCTGCGGCCTTCACCAGCCGGCGGGTAAACGACCGGCCTCCACTCCGTTGCCCGCAGGGTGAAGAGCAACGACAGCCTCGGCTGTGTGGCAAGTCTGCGATCAGCCACCGTATGGACTGCAGGCAGATTCAGCGCCGATCAAAGCGCAAGTGCACAGAATGGAGCCGTTCCATATGCGTTCGCGGCTACGGGTCCGGTCAAAAAGACAAGGGGCCGCGACGATTCGATCGGTACCAAAATGACCCTAAGTTCGTTATCGTTGCTCGGATTTCGATAGAATTTTCAGTTCGGTAGGAGTTTCATTCAGTGCCGGCCGACCCGAAGATCGCAGAATTGGCTCCCAGCGCGCACGAGCTCACGTCATATGACAAGGAGCACGCCGTCACCTACATGCGACTTCTCGATGCCGACGCTGACAAGGCAGATTGGAGCGAAGTCGCGCGCATTGTGCTTGGGCTTGACCCGACCGTTGAACCCGATCGTGCGCGACGCACGTTCGAAAGTCATCTGACGCGGGCCAAGTGGCTAGCACGCTATGGCTATCGTGATCTGCTGCGTGGCGGTTGGCCAAAGCAGTAAACACGGCCGATCCCAGGATCGGCGGAATTCCTGGCAATCGCAAAAGATGATCATTCCATCGATTAAGTGCGCACAGGGCGGGTACGCGGTACGTACGTAACCGGAATGTGCCACAATCATGGGATGCACTTGCTCGCGTGTTAAATCTTACGGAGCAATGGTCCGATGCCGGGTACTGACTGGAGATCTGAGGAAGCATACAGCGACCTGAAGAAGGCAGATGCTGCCGACTTTGCCTGGGAGTGGCTGCGCCGGGATCCCGATTACCAAGAGGATTACAGGCGGTTGGCTCGCCGCCAACGATCCAGCGCAACCACGAGCCACTTGCGACGGAAGTGGGGGCTCACGTTTTCCAGCTGATCCGCAAGAGACATTCGACAACCAGGCAGTCTTTTGGGCACCCGAAGTGCTATCGATCGTACTGCCTCTGCGGACGGCTAACTCCGTGCAGCCTAAAAGCTACCAGCTCGATTTTGCCAATCTGCCGGGTAGCGACCTTCGTCGCGCGCCGGATGGCTGGCATGCCATCGTGCCGCTCGGAGGTGCGAAGCATCGCCTTTGGCTCAAGAGACTTCCGGCGAGCGGGTCTGTTGTCGTGCTCGACCTGCCGCTCGACGCGAATTTGGAGCTTCGCTTGCAAGCTGCACGTCTTTTTTGGCTCGCTCTTGAGCATCGGCCGCTCGGAACGCCTCCTCTTGCTTTGCGGCCTTTGAAGCGGCGTCGGCTGATCCTTGCCCTGCGCGCACTGGACGGGTGGCAGGAAGGAAATAGCTATCGCCAAATCGCGCAAGGCCTGTTTGGAAGCCATCGTACTGGCGAGCGCGGCTGGAAAACAGACGATTTGCGCAGCCGAACCATTCGACTTGTTAAGCTGGGGCGATGCCTCATGCGCCTTCGGTGCCGCGCATTGCTCCACAAGGGCCTACGCAGGAATGACAGTTCGTGAGCTCTCGGGCGATCCGGCATACCTCCGTTCTGCGAAGCCAATTCTCTGACATGGCACGATCGCGGATAGGAGGAGATCTTTGCGTTGCGATCTCGCACTCCGTCCTTCGTCGGAATCGCTGCAACCGAGAGGTCATGTTGGTCGGAAGAAGACGCCGGCCCGTTATTGGGATTGTCTTTCTGGTTGACGGCTCTCGACATGACTGGGGGCGGTACAGCGATCTGGCGCAGGTCATTGAAGAGACCTGGAGCGTTTCAGGTAGTCTGAGCTAGTGCCGCCTTCTTGCAAAGACGAGCAACCCAGCGACAAAACGAACGAGCGATTTCGGTATGCTCGCTGCGATCCACCGCATAGGCCCGATACTGCATGCCACTTGGAGCGCGTGAGCCGGGGATGATTTGCAAAGCGCCACCTCGTACCAGATCACTAACAATGATTTCTGGTGCGACAAGAAGGCATTTTCCTGTCATGACTGCCGGCAGTGCAAGATAGTTGTGATCATA
This sequence comes from Bradyrhizobium sp. CCBAU 11386, assembly GCF_028128955.1. Taxonomy (NCBI): domain Bacteria; kingdom Pseudomonadati; phylum Pseudomonadota; class Alphaproteobacteria; order Hyphomicrobiales; family Nitrobacteraceae; genus Bradyrhizobium; species Bradyrhizobium sp. CCBAU 11386. Next base: position 4,214 of record NZ_LBKA01000153.1, on the reverse strand, counting down.
GCGCGCACCCGCTCGGATGTCGTTTGAGGATAGGTTCATCGCCCTCAGCCACGTCGGCAGGATGTCGGGACGAGATGTGATGTTCAGTATCGGCGTTGATCGAACGATCGAGAGCTCTCTGCCCGCGACCAGATTTGGTTGCCCCACGCATACCAGCTCCTCATTGTAGATCTCCCAACTATCGGCAGGTTCGATGACGGAAAGGTCGCGTGTAATCAATATGTCGAAGTCATCCGAAGTTGTCGGCGGCGACAGCGAGCTGACGACGTCCACGATAACACCGCCCGCTTCAGCAGAGAACGCTTGCAGATTTGGAATCAGAAGCGAGGAAGCAAATGTCGATAGTGATGTGCGAACAACAATCCGATTGGTGCCCGCGGCTGCCCGCCGCCGCATTCGCTTGGCGGTGAAGCCGACTGTCTCGAGCGGTTCAGAGACCGCATTAGCAAATAGTCTTCCGAACTCGGTCAAATGACTGCGTCGGCCGCGCCGCTCGATGAGGTCTGCACCGAGATAGTCCCGCAGCACGGACAAATAGCGGCTGACCGAGCTCTGCGTCGTTCCCAAGCTGCTGGCGGCGCGCGTGACGCTGCCTTCGCGTGCGACGATCACAAAAGCGCGGATGGCGTTTAGAGGAACTTCATCGCCTTGAGCCGCCATTGTCTGATCCGCCACCAGATGAACATCCATCACATTATTCGATGTCCATAGCGGGATTTCCGCGAATAAGGCTCGGCTGCGCAGAAAATACGCGTGGGAGCGCTTTCATACTTAGGCCAGTACCGCACAAGTCGGCGTAACGGCTCGGTGCTGCAGGGGGCTAGGTCCTTTTGCGGCGTGCCGCGTTCGGCTTGCGACCTTTAGGTAAGGTGGCGGGCGGCGGCGCACCCTTCGATGGCCGAACAAACAGCTCGGAGACAGCAACGCCGAGCGTCTCGGCAAGGCGATCGAGAAGATCGATTGTCGGGTTTGCCTGTTGGCGCTCAAGTCCGCTCATATAGGAGCGATCAACACCTGCATCGTAGGCCAATTGCTCCTGCGGAATACCGCGCTGGACGCGGATCCGGCGCACATTGTAAGCCACAAGCGCACGAGCTCTCATGCGCGAAGGCAGCCATTTCGATGGTCATCAAACCACTGGCTATAACCTACATAGAAATATCACAAATTTGAGGTTTTCGATCGAACTATTCGATGCGTGTCACCGAATCGTTGTTTCCCGGCGCTACTGGGGCCCACACCAGCGCTGGTATGTCGATCGTCTATCGATTATGGCGGCGCAGGTTTTGCCGGCGCTGACCGGAGCTCGGTCGTTCCGCTAGCTCGGCAGCCGTTCGATTCGCTACCCCATTTGCGTGAACGACCTCGAGCCAAAGGCAAAGATGCTGACTGGGAGGGCGCCCATGTTCCTCCATTTCAACGAAATGGAGTTGCAGTCCTGATGAATGAGCCGGCGCAACCCAGCAATCGGAACTCAGCCGGCGGAGATTGCTGGCGCGATCAAGGTCGCGCCCTGACGCAAACGCTTATCCTGATCTCGGGAAAGGAAAAGTATTCACAGCAGATCATCAAGACCTATCAGATCGCGTTCTCCGAAGTAGCACGAATGAGTCTGACCAACCTTGACGCTCCCTCGATTATACTGGCAGCGCAACGGATCAAAGTTACAAAGCCCGGTGCCTACAGCATTATCTAGAAACACAGTTCGAAGCTCAGCGCTGGTAACGGGAGCCCTGGAGCACCCGATTTGGTCGGCGAACTGCTCCATCCAAGCGTGCCAATCCCACCTGGTCTGCTGAACATTGTATTTCTCCTCCGCGGGCTAGATCGGGGGGCGGCAGCAACGGTGGCGGCGATGGAAACGGTGGCCCGCCTGGCATTGAGGAGATTTCGTAACGCCCGGACCGGCAGGCCGTATCGGCATATATAGCTATTGCGGCGCGCTCCCAGGCGACCCGTCCGGTGCTTACTTCAACTCCCCAGCAGCGGCAATCTCCCGGTCGACGGGCAGAAAGGGAGGGGCACGCCGTAATACTTCCGTTCGCGGGTCCTCTCTTCGATCAGCAGCTGATTGCCTCGTGCCTCGGGTCCTCTCATCGCTGAGAGGACCCGAGGCTCGCCAGCGTGCGATTTGCCTGCCTTTTCGGTCGAGGCTAGCTGTGTGTCGAGCGCAGACCGTCAGAAACTTGATAGAAGCCGGCTTATAGCGAGCTTACCTCTAAAGCCGTCAACATTGTTCGTGAATAAATGGCCTGAGTAACCGCTGTTAATAGGATATGACGAGGTCCAGCTCGGATAACGCCACAGCTTGAAATCTGATCATCGCACGAGCCTATCACGCCATGAGTGATGAAGTTCCGATCATGGGGTAGGAGGCCAACGCATCGGCCTACGCTCTTTGCATGCAGTTCATGGATCGGTCCGAAAATCGAGTTCGATCTCACGCGTCACCTCGATTATGCTCTCTGGGTGGCGGCCGTTCTCGACAAAAGCGTATTTCAAAGCTTGAGCGCGGTTGATAAAAAGGCCGCCAAAGAAGCCCCTTTGTTCGCGGGCGACCCAGTTACCGCGTCGGTTCCTGCCAACAAAAACAATCGGCGGTGCCGGGCCACGCGACGGAGGCTCGAAGAGCTGAGTCATCATGTCTCATCCGTGACCTGGTAGTTCAGGTTCGCCAGTCGAGATGCTAAAATCCATCGCCCGACTTCCTGCTCGTGTCCGAAATTGAGACGCTATCTTGCATGACCGCTCTCGAGACACTGGTGGCGTCAAACATCGGTTCCACTGCCATAAGTCGTGGCTCTGGTCGCCAGCCATCGACTTCGCCTACAGAATACGTCAAAGCTGAACCGAGCTCTGCTACCAGTTCTGGGGTCAACAAAGAATTCGGAGTATACTGAGTCTACCTGAGGACTTTGGCTCTGCCGTTGCTTTGGGCCAACGGCGCGATCGATGCTTAAGGGCCCCGGCCTACTCACCCCTTCGGCCAAGACGAACATGACGCTGGCCACGGTCGTACGCGCCGCAGTGAGCGGCTGGTCGCCAGCAGGAGGACTGTTACGTGTCGAGCAGGGGAGAGGCACCTTCGTTGTCGAACATCCAACACCTTATCTGCTCTCCTCTCAAACTCGGCTGACCGATAATCTCATCTCACAAGGCCGCCTGGCACGTCGTAAGATCTCGCACACATCACAAAAATCCAGGCAAATGGCGATCCCGACTAAAGCGCCTTCGGTAGCAAGGACGCAGACCCGGTCGCCCGCGGCGATGTTTTCCGTTCCCCAACTATCGTCGGCGTACGGGGCGATCTTGTCGTAGATCAGGCGTTCCTCACCATAGCCGTCGTAGATCCGGGCCCGGTTCACGATCCCATGGTCGGTTGTCTCGTGCCAGGTTCCAGGAATCAGAATTTCGGGAGCTTCGCGTTCGTCTGCGACGTCACGGTTTCGAATGAGCTTGACGATGCTCTCGCGCAATTCCGGCGAGACGGTCAGCTCAGGCCACACGACTGCGATGCAGTTCTCCTTCAGAGCCTGAGTGATCTGCTCTGAAATGGCGTCACCGGCTGACGGCGCCTCTATACCGGCGATCCTGAAACGCTTATCGCCTCCTTGAGATGTAAACTCTGGCTTGAGCTCCAGTGCCTTGAACAGGCAAGCGCCCATCTTCCATTTGCTCGCGTCCGGCGCTGCACTATGCAATGTGCGAGTATCCACGACCTGGACCGGGTAGCCCTGTATCAGTGAGGGCAGGATCCGATGAAACAGCAGGCCCCGCTTCGAATAGGCTTGCAGCCTTCGAGCCGGTCGCAATGCGCTCACGCCCTGCCGTGGGATGAACCAGCATCCAAGCTGCTCGAGGTGCCACTCACTCGGCGCGATCGGCCACTGAGACCGCCGCTCAGCAAGCACCCGGTCGATCTCCCGTATGAGGCCGCCCATCCTCAACGCTGCCAGCTCAGGCGTCTCGTCGGACAGCGACCACGAGAGATGGCCGTCTCCTATTGAGTCGGTGAAGCTCTCCCGTGCCTCCTCGATTCGCTTTTCCGCAAGATTTCGGTAGGCCTTGTGCACGCTTCCCGGAGCATTCCGAAACAGCGTGTCGAGCTCGATCAGAGCTTTCCTGAGATCATCCCGACTGGCATTCGTGATTTGCTCCTGGCGCTCGGCAAGCTCTCGCGCCTCCTTCTTCCAGGCCTCAAAGGCTGACGTTTC